>JARGOD010000043.1:0-30537 GCA_029210205.1 Verrucomicrobiales bacterium
ATGCCCAATATGTCATTTCGATCCATGTTCTATAAGTTAACATGTTCGAAATCCATTCTCTGGACATTATTTTTTCGGATCGGTGCAAGGACTGCCCCCACTCACCACGGCGGTGGCCGGTTTTTTCGGTCGATAAAGTCGATCCCTATCGGTCTAAGACTAGGACTGCCGTCCTCCGAAGGCTCCTCCCTGGTCACCATCGCATGCCCTTGCCGCGTGAAGCGCTTACCGAGAATCACATAACCCTCTTTTTCGTAGTGGACGCCGCTCTTCACTTCCCCATCGACCTCTCGATCATCCACATCTACCCAGGCGCCGTGAGCATCTTCCTCAACGATTTCGCGTTGGGCTTTCAGCGCCGCCACGTATGAGGACCGACCCAGAACAGTTCCTTTGATCCTGCCGACTATATCATTCCGGACAGAACGGACGAGTCGCTGCCCTACCGTCTCCTTCTCGAGATCAATCAACCCGGCGACGATCAGGCTTCCCTCGTCTATGCCGTCGACATCGACAATATCGACCCACGTACGTTTCAAATTCTCGACTTGGTCGGATACCCGAAGCGGGAAGAAGATGATGAGAAGGGCGACGAAGTATGGACCCTCTACTACGTGGATGATTCATTCACCTCGGCCCTCGAACTCATCGACAGTGCGTTGTTGAGCATTGAGCGTGCGGGAGCAAACCGGGCCCCTGACAACGAGTAGGAAAGCATCCCCTCTCATTCATCCGGCACCCCGCCCGGAAATGAATTCGATGTTTGAATCCTCCTCTCTCTAAATCCAACCGAGGCAACCTTCACCTACACTGCGTTATCTGATCAGACGTGGCCGGACTAACCATCCCCTCCACTTCCAATGCTTCGGCTGAGACCGGAAGCAGAATCTCCGCCGCCTGCGTTTCTTCTCGCGGAGGACTTCTGCGGAATCGGGTTCTTCTAATTTTGGGTCGTTTCCTTTCAAAGTGCTTAAGACCTGAAGCGCGGCACCCCGTGGAAAGTTCCCGGCTCGCCAATACGTGCGTGAGTCAAGTTTTGCAGATTTTCTGGCAGAACCTCGCTGGCCCTATCTCATGAGTTTGCGCCATTTGCACCAGATTCCCCCACCTCCCACCGGAACGGATCTACGACAATTCCCTGTTTCCAACGGTTTCCGGGCACAAAGACGGTGAAGACTTGCGTCATGAAAGTTCGATTCTTCCTCACGAATCGCTCGCCAAAATACACCGCCGTTTACGGGGGGTTATTTGGGTCTCCGACAAGAATTGGGAGAACTCTCTCTACTGACTCATTCGGTAAGATCACTCACGCGCCAGTTTTCATATTCATTGAAACCGCATCATCGACACTGAACGAACGGATTTCAGTTCGTCTCCAATTTGGTTGGGGAAGCGCAAGGGGACAGGAAATCCTTCGCCCTCAATCAGGCCTTACTGCGCGCACGAAAGCTCAAGAGGTGGTAAGGTAGAAAATCTGGAGCCGCGACGAAACCAGTATATTGTAGAGGTATCAGCAGATGACTATTCCCCTCCATATGACAAACCAAAAGGCTCTCCTCATTGCCGTCTTCTTCGGTTTAAGCTGCGAGAGATCCAGTGCGGAATTCAACCCACCCAAGCAAGGCCAGGGCTACGCCCAGGCCAACACGATGGGCGCAGGCGTCGCGGCAATTCCGGAGTCCGGAAAGTTTCGTGTCTTCATTCTTGCCGGACAGTCTAATATGACCGGGAGCGGTCATGCTGCCGATCTTAAGCCGCCGCACAATCAGCGACATGAACGCATTCGCATCTGGGCGAATGGAAGATGGGAGTTTTTTGTTCCGAAAAGAAAGTTTGGGCCGGGCGTGTCGATGGCCCATCAACTCGCCATGCGTTGGCCTGAGGACACAATCGGAATTATCAAGGTTGCCATCAGCGGCACCGGAATCCTCTCTTTCCAACCCGACTGGTCTCGCACATCGGCCAATCGCACCTGGGACGCTCGCAAAGGTAATCTTTACAAGGACATTACCAACGCAGTCGAAGCCGCACGCAAAGTTTCAGACTTCGAACTCACTGCCTTTGTCTGGAAGCAGGGTGGTAAAGACATGAAGTCGCTCACCCTCGGTAAAGAATACCTTTCGAACTTTGAGAAAATGCTCACCAGCCTGCGCACCGAACTTGTGGCTCCTGAGTTGCCAGCGTTCGTCGCTACTTACATGACACTGGATGAGCTCGAAACCTTCAATGGTCTCACCAGCAAAATCCGACCGGGCGCATCCGGAGTGATCAGGGCTCATTTTGAAGCCTCCGAAAAGCTTCCGCACGTCGTCACTTTTTCGCACGGTAAACTCCCCTGCCGCCCGGACGGCATTCACTTCAATACCGAAGGCCAGCTCACTCTGGGACGGATGTATGCAGATGCGGTAGAGAGATACTACACACCTGAGGAGGTCGAACCTGAATGAATCTTAGCGATGCACTCAGAGCCGAACATTCAAAAGCCCAGGCACTTCGAATTGCTACCTTCGTAGGACAATCCACAAAAAGATTCTCGAATCTGGTTTCAATCGTCACAGGAGACGACCTCAAACTCTCTCAACGGGCAGCGTGGGCGATAACCTGCTGCGCCGAGGCTAATCCGAAAACGGTGCAGCCGTTTCTCGGCGAACTTCTTCAAAATTTATCCCGCACCGATCTTCACGATGCCGTGAAACGCAACACAATGAAGGTTGTCGCCGGGGTCGATCTTCCCGACGAGATCGCCGGGCTGGCCGCGGACACCGCTTTTCGAATTCTCAGCTCTCCAGAGGAATCCATCGCGGCACGCGCCCACTCAATGACCATCCTCGAGCGACTCTGCCTTCGAGAGCCGCTCCTCGCCGAGGAGCTTCAGCTAACGATCGAGAACCAACTACCCTACGAGTCCTCTCCTGGATTCCACTCAAAAGCCCGGCAAGTCTTGAAGACGCTCGAGCGGCTCTAAGATTTCGTTCTCATGGAGCTTGGTGAAACTAATGACCATTTTTCAATTGGCCCGAACGGGATTCCGGATTCCATTCTCTCATGAATTCGCGACAAATCGGCCCCGGCGATACTGCCTGCCGAATTTTCATCAATCGGAAGGTAATCTGGTCGTGCCTTCTGTCTGTTTTCCTCGTCCCGATTCTTATCAGCTCCGCTGAGAATGCAAAATCTGATCATCAATCCATTCAGAAGCTACCTGCTGAAATCGCGGCGAAAACGGAAAACCTTAATGACCAATTCTGGCTCTACCTTCCGGAACGCTATGCCGCCAGCACAGAGAATCTACCTCTCATTATCTATCTCCACGGAAGCAGTCGCCGTGGCCGCAATCTCGAAGAGGTGAAGGCGAATGGACTTCCGCCGCTTCTCGATTTGAAAGATGACTTCGAGTTCGTTGTCGCTTCGCCGCAGGCACTCTCAAATTTCCCGTGGCAGGAATCCTGGCGACCCCGGGATTTAATCCTTCTTCTCGATTATCTTCTCACCGCCCACAAAATCGACCGCAACCGAGTTTATCTGACCGGCCTCAGCATGGGCGGATACGGGACCTGGGCCTGCATTGCCGAACATCCAGATCGCTTCGCGGCAGCCGTCCCCATCTGCGGAGGTGGCCATCCCGATTCAGCTGAAGCAATCGGCGCTCTTCCTGTTTGGGCCTTTCACGGTGATGACGATTTAGTCGTTCCGGTAGAGCGATCCATCGAAATGGTTGAAGCCGTCAAGTCGTCTGGAGGCAACGCCCGTCTCACTCGCTACCCCGGTGTCGGTCACGACTCCTACACACAGACCTATGCCAATCCTGAGCTTTTCCGATGGCTCCTTGAGCAATCACGGAATCATTGATCTACTCTTTCAGGACCGGCTCGATAATTATATTGCGATACGCGACACTGGTGTGATCTCCCTGCAAATAGATGGGTCCTGACGCAAACGGATCGGTATTGATCGCCCCGGCAGTCGGCATCTCGACGGGTTGATTGTCGATTACTTTCACTCCGTTGAGAACGACCGTGATGTGCCGATCGACCAAGGTGATGTCATAGGACTGCCACTCACCTCCGACCCGACCGGCGTTCTCCGACGGAGGAATTAATCCGAAAATCGCGCCAACGCCCTGCAGTCCCTGCATGCGACTGTCACGGTCCACGACCTGAGCCTCATAGGTCCCTTTCAGGTAAATTCCGCTGTTGCGATCAGAGCCAATGAGAAATTCAAGCTGAAGTCGGAAGTCATCAAAAACGGCTTCTGTTTTGAGATTGGCGTGATCTCCAGTCGCGCTGAAATCAGTTTTGGGAGTGGCATTGACAAGGAGTCCATCTTTGGCGCTCCATCCCATAATTTTATCTGTCTCATGGGGAATCCATCCCGTGAGGTCTTTACCGTTAAACAAGGAAACCGGTTCCCCGAACTTCACTTGAGAGAGATCCGGCGCCTCTTGCGTCATCGGTGGAATTCTCTTTCCGGTGAAGGATTCCGACTCTTTGCCACCATCAGAGAAATGGCGATGAATGATCCCATCGAGAACTCCATCGACGAGCCCGACTTCGACAAGCTGGGTGAGTCCTGAGACCTTTTTCCGCTTCTTCAATTCAAAAGATAGCCGACCCTCATTAACCACGACGTCCTCATAAGGACCCGCAGGGCCAATATAGACGCGCATCGAAACAATCGGCTTCCCCTCCTTCTCGAGCACTCTCATCCAGGCTGGCAATCCTGACTCCATCTGCAGAGTCCAGTCTCCCTCAAGGCCGTCAGGAAGAGGCTCTGCTTCGGCGTAGCCAGAACAAATGAAAGAGCTAAGGACAAGAAAAGTGAGGCGGAAACGAAGATAGGACATCGACGCGGTATTCATGACTTCATAATGCCCCGATCAGACCATCAAAGACAAAACAAAAAGGGTCGGAAGAATAATTCTTCCGACCCTCGTAAAATTTGGATTAGGAATTCGCTTCGCCTAGAAGTGGATCCGCGCCCCGAGGGTAAGACCAGAACTGGTTTCGCCAAAACTAGCGGCTGCCTTCAGGGCAAGAGTATCGTTGAGGTGGAAAAGAAGTCCGGGATTAAAAACCCAGCCATCATTATCGAAAGCCAATCCGGCAGGAACGCCCTCGCGCTCGAAGTAATAAATTTTCGCAAAGCTTTCGAGCCGTCCAAAGCGAGCACGAAGGCCGGGAGCGACGTAGTAGGCCCATGTATCGTAGCTCAGAGCATTGCCACCACCAAAGCGGTTATCGCTGTGCTGAACACCTGCTTCGATCGTAAAGTCGACGCACTGGGAGAGGCCGAAGTGAGCGCCTAGTCCCAGGTTATACTGATGACTCTCCAAATCGAAAAACTGATTTCCGCTAAGGTAGTCCGTGCCAGCATTCGTGTATCCACCAGTTAGAAAGAAGAGCTCTCCAAGAGATTTTGAGAAATTGACTCCGTAGCTGGTCGCATCGTCGTCGATGAGGGGGCTGCTGAAGTCAGCCATTCCGTAGTCCAGATCGATGTAGTCATATGAAAGGCAGGAGCCTGACTTAATAGGAGCTTTCGCATCGGTAATCGGAGTTTTCGCGTCGAGCACTGGAATAATCCTCTTGGGAGAAAAATCGCCAGCGCCTGCCAAAGCAGTCGCGAGAATGGTGAGAACGAAGGTGAACGATAAGGTTTTCATAAGCGGTGTCGTCATTGGGTATTGAAGGCCAGGCATTGAAATAATTACCTAACTTTTCTAAATATTACGTAAATCTTAATAATTTTCAAACAAAATTTATTAATTCTATAAATACAGTGGTCGCCAGGCCCTGAAATTTATCTAATTGATCGCTCTCAGGCGATTGGCGCGCGCTTTTGGAACTGACTGCTCGATTGACGTGCTCACCACCGAAGCTCAACGAAGACAGCCCGATGATCAGAGGCCACCTCCTCTTCGAGAACCCTTGCCCCGGTGACATCTATCGGCACTCCAACGGGGCTTCGGAACAAAATGTAATCAATTTGCCGCGTCGGAGTTGTTACCGGAACGGTGAGCAAGGGCTCTTTTGAAGTCATCTTCCACCCGCCCTCGTTCAATCTCAGGATCGGTGAAGAATCGGGAAGCGCGTTCAGGTCTCCCATAAGAATGATCGGGAAGTCACTTTCCTGCTGAGAGGCTAATACCGCCTCTGCTGCGAGCTCGCGGTTTCTCTCTTCCCGATGACAGAAATGGGTCGAAAGCACTCGCATCGATTTCCCGTGAAATAGTAGATCAACCGAGAGAATGCTTCGCTCTTCGTTTGCCACTGCCTGCGGAATTCGAATTACTTCCGCACCTTCAAGAGGGAGTTTTGTTAGAATCGCATTTCCATACTGCCCTCCCCCAAACTCAATCGAAGCCCCGAAAACTGATTTCATCACCGTGAGCTCACTGAGCCTCGCCGCGATATCAACACCCTCGCTGCGCGTTGTTTTTACATCAACCTCCTGCAAAGCGACAACATCCGGATCAACCGAGAGAATCACATCAGCAATGCGTTCAAGGTCGAACTGTTTATCCATCCCGATCCCTGCATGAATGTTGTATGTGAGCAGACGAAGCGGCGCCGCCTCTTCGCCTTGAAGAGACAGGAGAGGCACAGAGCAGAAAAACGCGGCAAGCTTGAGCCGAACCACAAATTCAGATCTACTCATCTTACCTATTCCTTCGGCTCCGCCTGCCAGAGCGAGACGTTCCGGTATCTGGCACCTTGCCCTTTGTTCACCAGTGCAACGATTCCTTTCGCGTCGGCAAACCGTGAGTGCGTCGCTTCTATTTCCTCTCCCCCAACCGAGGCTCGGTAGCGATCTCCAACGATCTCAATCGTGACGTCATACCACTCCTCCGGGTCCAAATCGACGTCAATCGTAACAAGCTTCTCGCTCGTAGTTGTCTTCGCAATTCCTGACATACTCTGAATCCAGAGTTTATCCGGGGTTATATAGAGTCGGCCGAGATGTAGATTGGACGAAACGGTGTCACGACATGCGAAAGCAATCTGCTCCGCGCCGCCAAGACTAACCTGAGCAGAAATAATGAGGTGATCAGCTTCGAAACGGTAGGTTAGAGAAGAGGCGTGATTGTCCTCCGGCAACTCATCTCCAACGAGAACGCCCTCTTCGATTCTCCACTCCCCAATCCCGGCCTGCCATCCGTAAATCTCTCCTTTGCGAGTTCTCGGCATTTCTCCATCGAAAGCAGTTTCAACAATAGGTTCAGTTGGCACAGACAATTCAATCTTCATCTCGCTAAATTTGGCGGCAGCCTCCTGTTTCTCCACCCACTCTGCTGTAAACGCCCGATCTGATTCGCTTAGCGTTGAAAGAGAAACCTCATACTCTCTCCCATTCGACATCCTCAAAGTCGCAACGTCCCCGCTCAACTCGACGAGTTCAGCCGAAATCGTTTTCCCATCCGTATTTGTCCAGTTTCGCAGGGCCTCGGCAGCCCCTGTCACAGAAGCGATTCCAAAAAAGGCCAAAGCAATAACGGCTAATCTCATCATAGGGCGTCCATGATAGGGATTCCGACCTGAGAATCGAGCCGGATCGCAAAAAAATCGTCCCTTCCAAATCGCTAACTGAACAAGCGGATCGTCAACGGATACCGATAGGGTTCCCCCTCACTTACCCGCATCGCTCCGATGAAGGTGTATATGATGTCTCCAATCGCGATCACGATTATCGCGGGAATAGCGACGATCAATCCGATGATCGTGACTGCGAGGATCCCCGCTATAAAAGCATAAATCGTCATCGAGATCTGAAAATTGAGGCTTTCAATCGCCTGTCCCCGAACAAACTCACTTTCATCTTTTTTAATTAGCCAGACAACGAAAGGCGCAAGGATATGGCCCAGGGGAATACCGACCCATCCCGCCACCGAGGCAAGGTGAGCTCCTACCGCCCAGTTCTTCTCCGCTCTGCCCGGTGAGACTTCTGTGATCAATGCGGGCGGCGAAGATGTAACTGCCTCATCGTTCGTTGTTTCGTTTTTCATATTTCAATATTTACATGGGAGAGTGAAGGGCTCAGTTACAAAACAAGGCGGCAGTTGGAATCACTGCGGTAAGAGCCCCGTTTTCGGGGATTGAACTCCCTCACAATCAGGGCAAGATGACGGGATGAAAGCCCTGACCTCTCTTTTTCTCTTAGCGTTCTTCAGCATCGCAATTCTTTCCGCTGAGGATCAAAAGCCCAATGTTGTCCTCCTCATGGCGGATGATCTCAATACCGCCCTAAGCGGTTTTGGGCATCCACAGTGCGAGACGCCACGTCTTGATGATTTGGCGAAACGCGGCATCCGCTTCGAAGCGATGCATTGCCAATACCCCGTTTGCGGAGCTTCGCGCGCTTCGATGATGACGGGCCTTTATCCTTACGCCAACGGTATGTTAGGGAACAGCGGCAACCTGCGGGAAAACCTTCCGGACGTGGTCACACTTTCCCAGTTATTTCGGGAGAACGGCTACCACGCCGGCCGTGTCAGCAAGATCTACCACATGGGAATCCCGAGTGAAATTATCGAAGGGACCGCAGAACACGATGACCCGCCTTCCTGGGATGAGACGATCAACATCACGGCCCCGGAACAGCATGCTCCCGGTGAAAGAACCGAGTGGTCGCCGAAAGACACCAGTTCACAAACCTTCACTGGCGTCAAAGCAAGCAGCGGAGACCTTGAACATGCTGATGGCATGGCTGCTGACGCAGCGATCGAATTTCTAAAAAGAAACAAAGACAAGCCCTTCTTTCTCGGTTGTGGATTTGTCCGCCCACACGTTCCTCTTGTTGCGCCGTCGAGCTACTTCGATCTTTACGACCGCGATGCCATGATTGCTCCGGTCGTTCCGGAAAATGATCTCGATGACGTCCCAAAGGTCATCCGTGACTACAAGGCAAATTCACGATACGGCATCACCCCGGAACTCCACAAAGGCCTCCTCGAAGCCTACTATGCGAGTATTTCCTACATGGACGCTCAAGTCGGTAGAGTCCTCGATGCGCTCGATGAGCTGGGCATCGCGGAAAATACTATCGTCATTTTTTCGAGTGATCATGGGTATTTGTTAGGTGAACACCACAAGTTTCAAAAGCAACACCTCTTCGAAGAAGCGACCAGGGTCCCCTTCATCCTGAGCGTGCCATGGATATCCGAAACGCATGGAAAGAAAACATCGCACCTCACCGAGTTGATCGATCTTTATCCGACCATTGCAGAGCTTGCGGATTTGACTCCACCTGACAATCTTCACGGTGAAAGCCTTCTCCCTCTTCTCAAAAATCCGGGGACAACAGACTGGGCTAAAGATCTCGTCTTCACGATCAGCCGCAATGGCGGGGAGTCAGTTCGTACCAACGAATGGCGATTCAATCACTGGGGATTCGGCGAAAAGGGCGCGGAACTCTTTGATCTTCAGAGCGATCCCGGCGAGTTCACAAATCTAGCCAACGATCCTGCCTATACTGACAAAGTTGAGGAACTTAGCGCCCTCTTGAAAGTGAAACGAGCCGAAGCTGGTTTCGATCCCGAGAAGTATCGTTAGTCTCGCTACCAATTCTTTCTCTTGTTGAGTTCCCTGCTCACCGTAAACTCCTTTCATGCTGTCAAATCGGTTATTGAATCTCCTCCTTGCCAGCCTGTTTATTTCGACACCCTCTCTCCTCTTCAGCCAGGATGATGCTGCTCGAAGCGCTCAAGGCAACGAGGAACGTGTCGACCTAACAACACGCCCGACTCCTGAGAAAGGCGCAACTCAGGTCACGGCGCGGATGATCATTCTGAACATCGAGCAAATCAAAGGAGCTGAGCAATCTTTTACTGCCGACATCGCCTTCGAGGCGATCTGGCAGGACGATAGACTTAAGCACAATAACAAAGAGAAGATTACGAAGAAACTCAGCGAGATCTGGCATCCTGATTTTCAAATCCTGAATCGTCAGCGAGTTCAGACCACTTTTCCGGAAGATGCCGAAATATCTGCCAACGGCGAAGTTCGCTATATCCAACGAGTTTGGGGAATGTTCTCGCAAGCTCTTCAACTTAAGGACTTTCCATTCGATACCCAGAAACTCGAAGTCACCCTTCTCTCTCCGGGAAACTCACCGGGAAGCGTTTTGATTCAGGAGAATGCGGAAAACCCATCCCGCGTCTCCGACACTTTCTCGATCGCGGACTGGGAAATGGTGGCGTGGAAATCCGGCGCAACAGAGCTTCCACTCTTCTCCGGGAACGGCAGTATCCCCTCGTTCCATACATCTGTGACGATGAAGCGGGACTCCGGATACTACTTTATCAATGTCATCCTCCCACTCTTCCTCATTATCTGCATGTCCTGGATCGTCTTCTGGATTCCATCGTCACAGATGGGACCTCGCATCAGTGTGTCAGTTACCGCTATGCTAACCCTGACTGCCTACCGTTTTGCGATCGGTGCATCGCTGCCGAAGATTGCCTACCTGACGAGACTCGACTGGTTTATTCTTGGCTCATCGATTCTCGTATTCATCAGCTTGATTGAAGTTGTTGTGACTTCAGCGCTCGTTGAAAAAGAACGTCAGACTTTGGCTCGAAAGATCAATCACTCAATGCGCTGGGTCGCACCGACGGCATTTCTCCTCCTTGCCCTCTTGAGCCTTTTTTAACCTCCCCCAATCGTGTCGAGACGCTTGATTAGATTCTGATCCCGATCTGTCACGAAGTTGATGACAGTTCCTTTGCGCCCGGCTCGAGCCGTTCGGCCGGCGCGGTGTAGGTAATTTTTCATCTCTTTGGGTAAATGGTAGTTGATGACACGATCAACATTTTCGACATCCAGCCCCCGCGCCGCTAACTCAGTCGAGATCAAAATTTCGAGAGTCCCCTCGCGGAAATCAGCAAGGTTCTGACGCCGCTCTTTTTTATCCATGTCACCCCGATAGATCGCGCAGGAGTATCCATTCTCACCCAACTCCCCGGCCAGCTTATCGCACTGCTCACGAGTGTTTCCAAAAATGAGTGTTCCCCCGTCAATGGGTCTGGCAAGCACTTCCTCAAGGAGAGGAAATCGCTTTCCGTTCGGGACTGTGAGATTCTCAGTGACGAGCGTTGAAACAAGTCGGTGTCGCCCAACTGTTTCGATCAACTCTGCATCGCTGAACATTTCACCGATCAGATTCTGAACCGCATCCGAAGCGGTTGCCGTGAAGAGCGCCATTTGCTTCTCAGCAGGACTCTTTTTCAGGACTCGCTTGATTCCAGGAAGGAATCCCTGATCCAAAATCTGGTCCGCCTCATCAAGAACGAGAACCCTGAGATCGGAAAGACTTACCAGATTTAGCTGCATCAATTGCTCAAGTCGTCCCGGCGTTGCCAGTAGAATCTCGAACGGGCCCGCCACATTTTTGCGTGCGATCTTCATGGCCGTGCCTCCCACCGCTGAACGAACCCTTAAGCGGGTGTCGTGAGTGAATAATTTAAACGCCTTTGCCACCTGCTCTCCAAGGTCACTCGAAGGAACGAGAACAAGCCCGCGTGGCCTTCCAACTTCGGAAACAGCATCACCGCCGTCCTCGAGTAACTTGAGCAACTGCAACATTGGAAGGGCATAGGCGAGCGTCTTGCCACTGCCGGTTTCCGCCACACCGACAACAGATTCCCGCTTCAGTAATAGGGGGAGCGTTCGATCCTGAATCTCGGTCGGAGTATCAAAACCCAGTTCATCCAAGGTCGCGAGAAGCGACGGAAGAAGTTCAAACCCATGAAATGACGACATGTCGCCACCCTACATTGCTTCGTCGAATTGACATCGGAAATTCAGGAATTCCCGGGAAGCTCCTCTCTCAGACCAGACCCGCTTCGCATGATCCCAATGGACTCCGGCCAGCTTTCGATCAAACCGCTGAGTCAGCCGAAACTATCTCAGCCCTTTCCTTTCGCCGCCTTCGCCATTGCCGCAGCAACAGGATTAATCGTTGGACGGGACGGGGTTTGTTTCAGCCGCTGCGTGGCCGCTCCGGATTGGGTGGCCGGACCCTCTGCTTTTTCTTTCACTTCAGTGACGCGGACATACCGTGCCCGCGCTGCCAACCCCAGGAGAATGGAATCCCCTTCCCGGAGCTCTCTCGGCTCACCTTGAAGCGGCTCTCCATTGATCCGCGTTCCATTCGTCGACCCGAGGTCTACGATCACAAAACCCTTCCCTTTGCGTCGCAGTTCACAATGAGAACTGGAGACCGCCTCCTCGTCAACAATGACCGCATTCTGTTCCCCACGTCCAACCGTGATAACTTCCGCGGCGAGCTGATAGTATCGCGCCGGGGAGCGTGGAATCTCAACGATGAGATTGTAAAATTGCGATGACATGGGCCGATAGTTTATCGAAAACGAAGCCTCAGTGTCAACGGCTCTGCGCCGGAGGATCACTGTCTTCGCTGCATCTATTCAACAGGGTCAAGTCACCGACTCAACCCTGTTGGATGCATTCAAGAATTCTTTTCTAGGCTTTCCAGGGAAGCTGCCACTCACCAGGGTTCGCAACGTCATACTCGCCATTGGCATTCGGGAGCACTTTGGGATCCGCATCGAACGAAAATTCGTCAGGCATAAGCGAGTAGTCTGACTCGACTGCTTCGTTCCAATCGACAAGCTGACCACTGTAGGTTGCGATGCGCCCCAGCACGGCCGTGAAGGAACTCTTCGCCGCAAAGTAAGCATCATTCTGAGGCTTATCATTCAGGATTGCATCCCAAAGCTTCTCGTGCTCCGCATCCTTCGGATTCTTAGCCCCACTTCGCGGAGCTCGATACTGCCACTTCACATTGCCTTGAAAGTCAGTGATTCTTCCTTTGCCGGGATCCATTAACCCTTCCGTGCCGATAATTTCCTCGCCGACGCGTCGGAAGGTTCCTTTGATCTGACGGCACTGACTGTTCATGATCGCACTGTTATGCTCAGGACCGTATCGATACTCGATGAAGTGTTGATTGAAAATCTCACCAATTTTAGCCGATTCGTTGATCCTCGCTCCGTGTCCTTGCGCGGAGACAGGGTGTCCTCCCATCGTTGGGTCACCACTAACGAACCAATTGATCACATCAATATTGTGCACGTGTTGCTCGCAAATGTGATCGCCACTCAGCCAGCGAAATTGCTGCCAGTTGCGCATTTGGAATTCCATCTCAGTCCACCCTGCCTGACGCTCAATCGTCCAGGGACGTGCTCCATCCCAGTAGGCCTGAGCGCTCAAAATTTCGCCGATGTCTCCAGCCTGGAATTTCTTGAAAGATTCCATGTAGGACTCCTGACAATGGCGCTGCAAGCCGACGACCACTTTTAAATTTTTCTGGTCCGCTTCCTCTGCTGACTTCATGACCATGTTGTAACCGTGGGCATCGACACAAACCGGCTTTTCCATGAAGACATGCTTACCCGCTTTCACCGCATAATCGAAATGAATGGGGCGGAAGCCGGGAGGAGTCGCAATACAAACGACGTCCACCTGATCGATAACCTGTTTGTAGGCATCGAAACCGGCGTACTGACGGCTCTCGGGAATATCCATCTGGGAGTCTTTTCCCATCTTCTCAAGCTGTTTACGAATCGCCGGAAGTCCGGAACCTCGAGGACCTGTACCATCGATTTTATCCGCAAAAGCCTCCGCAACCGCATAAAGGCTCGCTCCATCATTGGCATTCAGATTCTGAACAATCGCCCCGGAGTTTCGGCCTCCGCAGCCGATCATCCCGACTTTGATTTGATCGCTACCCGCCACTTGGGCACTCAGTTCAACAGGCAAAGCGGATGCCGCAGCGACGCTGGCCGACCCTGCGAGAAATTTTCGGCGAGAGCTCAAGGAGGATCCGGAGGGATTTTCGTTTTTCATAAGATTCAAATTTATAGATGACAAGAAGAAGAACAAGTCACGCAATCGGCTATCAATTTGCCTGTCCAGCACTCCAGATCTTTACCTCATCGAAAAGCGTTCCACTGCCGTTGACTGTGAAATGAACACTTTCTTTCGTAGGATGAGCAAGGCCGGGAGATTTCAAATATCCGATCGCTTCACCGTCAAGGACGACTCGCATTTCATCTCCCACGATTTCAATCTGCATCTCATACCAGCGATTCGGCTCCATCTCCCGCTTGATTGTTTTCCCGCGACCTTCAAGCAGCTTATCTGCAGCAGCCTTCGTTGCTGCGTCTCTTCTCATTCTAAAGATGTCATTCCGCATGATGCCTTCTTTGTCATCGCCGAGGCGAACTTGCTTCATGGCGACCGCAACCCTCGCGATGTGCCCGGCATGAGATCCTTTGAAATTTTTATCATCGAAAACCACATTAAAGGTCGGCGAACCGGCAAGTTTGAAACGAAAGGACATGATCAAATCAGACATCGGAAGATAGATTCGACCAACCGAGCCATGATCGTCACGATCCTGGGTCCCGAGGAGGACTCCCTCCGCAACTTTGAAGCCCGGTATGATCACTTTCCAATCACCCAACTCGTTACGTTCAAAATCGTCGCTGAAAAGGAGGTCGCCTTTTTCCGCCAGCGGTCCCGGAACTTCCTCTTGAGCGAATGAAAGGCCATTAAGCGAGATCAGAATAATGACAAGTGATGGAAGAATTTGATTCATTGCTTTGATTTCTCGCATCAGGAAAATTTTGACAAGCTTCCTCTCAGCCGCATCAGCGTATTATTGCCTCCTCTGATTCCGGATCCAGTACGCTGATGAGCAGCACAAAAAAGCAGAGGACTAGATTAAAGAGTGGAATCTGCAATTCCAGGGGAAGCGCGTAGATGATCGCGGTGGCTGGAATCCAAACGATCCAGATCGAGAGCAATACGCTTGGAACTTGAAAGAGAAAGAAATCCCGATTCAGTTGCGGACGATAGGCCTTCCATGAGAATCCTGCATCTTTCCAACCATAAGAGATCGCGGTGATCGGAGCGGACCAAATGGGACAGTAAACGAATTGATCAACGACCACCTTGGTGAGGATTGTCTGCCACTCCGCATTATCCCCGAAGAGGAGGGCCTGCGCACGGTAGAGGGCATCCACTTCGACGCCCCGGACAGTCCAGTAGATGAGAAAAAACAGCCCCCAGGAAAGAGCAGCACCGTGAGGAACCCGTTTGGAACAAAGCAGACAAATGAAGGGAATAAGCCCTCCGAAGGTCGCAGTTGAGACGGCTGAAAAGGCGTAGCCATAACGTTCTTTGAGATCAATGATTCGGTCAAAGACTCCGGCGGAATCAGGCACTCCATAGTAAACCGCGACGACGAGGATGCCGATCACCCACAAAGCAATCCCCGGCACAAAGTTCACGCGAACCCCGCTGAGACTCGCGAGCCAGAGGGTTCTAAAGTAAGATGGTTGGGATTTCGGCATGGCTTCAGTGCAAGGCACTGAACCACATAAAGAAGGATCTGCTATTTCCTTCGCGAGCGCGAAGCGTGACACTAGCATCCTGCCAATGATTCAAAAAAACCGTCAGCGAGGTTCCTATCTCAGCTTCTGAGCTACGCGAGCACGTCCTTGATGACATGCCCGTGGACATTTGTAAGCCTGCGCTCCAAGCCATTATGGTAGTAGCTCAAGCGCTCGTGATCCAGCCCCATGAGGTGGAGAATAGTCGCGTTGAAATCGTAGACCTCAACAGGATCCGCCGCCGTCTTGTATCCAAATTCATCGCTCTGCCCATAGCTAAATCCCTTCTTCACTCCGGCACCGGCGAGAAAACAGGTAAAAGCTTCCGGGTTGTGATCTCGACCCGTTCCGTTGCCCTGAAGGAATGGCATGCGGCCAAACTCAGTCGCCCAAACCACTAGCGTATTCTCCAGCAGTCCCCGGCGCTTCATATCGTTAATCATCGCAGCGGTCGGCTGATCCATGATCTCTGCCTGCATCGCATGAGTATCGGCAATGTCAGAGTGTGAATCCCAGTTCGTGATCCCATTGCCGCCACTCGGGTCACTTCCATTGAAGAGTTGGACGACGCGAACGCCCTTCTCGATAAGACGACGAGCGAGAATACAATTCTTGGCGTACTCACGTTTCAACTCCGTGCCCGTGTCAGTCCCGTATTCTTTGTGAATTGACTCCGGCTCCTTTGACAGATCCATCATGTCAGGGACGGAGCTTTGCATCTGACCCGCCAACTCATAGCTCGCGATTCGCGCAGCGAGATCAGCGTCCTTCGGAAACTTCTCCATGTGCTTCGCATTGAGCCGTTTCAGCAAGTCGACAGTTTGTTTATCATCAGAAGCCGAGAATCCCTGCGGGCGACGCAGGTTGGCAGGTGGATTCTTCGCATTAAAGTCTGTCCCCTGGAAAGCAGCCGGGAGAAACCCGTTCCCAAAGTTATTCTTACCGGAACGGGCAAGACCGCGCGGATCATTGATCGCGACAAAAGCAGGCAACTCCTCACAAGCAGAGCCGAGAGCGTAGGTCACCCAGGCACCGAAGGAAGGGAAGCCCTCCATCGTGAATCCGGTGTTCATGAAGTTCTCACCCTGGGGGTGGGCACTCGTCTGACTGTGCAGTGAGTGGATAAAACAGAAGTCGTCAGCGAGGGCTCCCATGTTCGGAAGCAGGTCGGAGGTCATCTTCCCGCTTTCCCCACGAGGCTTGAAATCCCAGAACGGTTTCGCAATATTTCCCGTTGCACCTTCGAAGGTAACAGCAGGCATTCCCGGCGGTTTTTGCCCGTGAAATTTATAGAGATCCGGCTTGTAGTCGAAGGTATCGACATGACTCACTGCCCCCGGACAATAGATAACGAGGACCTGTTTTGCAGGTGCATCAAAGTGCCCCGAACGTGGCGAATAGGGATTGTCTGGATCAAATTCGGGACGAATAGGAAGCTTCCCGCTGAAGGCGGCTGGATCTTCCTCATTAGCAGAAAGTAGCTGCGCAAGACCGAGTCCTCCGAGAGCCCCGGCAGTATTTCTTAAAAAGTGGCGGCGATCGAGAAGACGATGCCCGAATGGTGAGATGGATTCAGCTTCGTTCATGGTTTCAGAATTTGATGAAGTTTAGCGGTCAGATCAGCTACGACCTCAGGATGTGAGTCAGCTACATTTTTGGTTTCGGCAGGATCAGTTTCGTGATCGTAGAGTTCGACAAAAACGGGATCCGCCTTGAGATCTCGATAGTCGAGCCAGGTCACAAAACGATACTGGTCGGTGCGAACACTGTAGCCCATGAGATGACTTTCGAAGAGTTCCCGCTCCCAAAGGGTTCCCTGCTGCTCGATGATGCGCCCCTCAACTTCTTCAATGAGCGGGCCGAAAAACGTTTCGCGCATCTCATCTGAAAGTGGATTGGCAGCCCATTCGCGAAGAGCGGGACTTGGAAACTGACTCAAAGCAACCTCCTTCCACTCCAACTCAGGCTCATCCAGAAGGGGAGCGAAACTCTTCCCGACAACATGGTCAGGAGCGGGAAGACCCGCGAGCTCGCAAAGTGTCGGATAAATATCAACGAGCTCAACGAGCGCGTTGGTAGCCTCTCCCTTCGCTCGCATTTCAGGAGTCGATACAATGAGAGGAACACGCGTCGAGATCTCGTAGTTTGTCGCCTTCCCCCAGATGCCCATTTCACCGAGATGCCAACCATGGTCACCCCAAACGATGATGATTGTGTTATCGCTTACCCCAACATCATCGAGTGTCTTAATCAGCTTTCCAATGAGAGCATCGACGTAGCTCGTGCTCGCATAGTAAGCGTGAAGAAGCGTCTTCGAGAGCTCATCGCCCATTGGACCGATCTTTGGAATCTTTGCCCTGACACGCAGCTCAAAAGACGGATGCAGACCGATCATCGCTCCGCCCTCGGGGCCAGCCGTTTGCGAAGGTAATACAATTTCATCCCGATCATAGAGATCCCAATACTTCTTAGGGGCGCACCAGTTGAGATGCGGAAGTTTGTAACCCATCGCGAGGAAAAATGGTTTCTCTCCGCTCTCGACCATCTCTTTCATCGTCACGATCGCCGCCTCGGTATGGTAGCCGTCGATGTAAGCATGATCCGGAACATCAGCGCTTTCGTAAGCAGGCCCGCTCGCGAGTCCGCGCTTCGAAGCTTCGCCATATTTTTCAAACATTTCCTTCCTCTGCTGCATATGGAGTTCGTGATTCTCCGGATCCGCGAAGGTGTAGTTTGGCTTTTTGAAAGGCGTCTTTTTGAAGGCCGGCAGACGGCTCCATGATTGTGGGTCATCTCCGACCCGGTGGAAAATTTTACCACTCGAGACAGTTTCATACCCGTTCGCCATAAAATGCTGGGGAAGGGTCACGACGTCCGGATTCAAATCCCGAAATTGGACGTAGTTGTGAGTAATCCCCGTGTCATCCGGGCGCAGGCCGGATAGAAGACTCGCCCTCGATGGAGAACAAATTGCCTGCTGGCAATAAGCCCGGTCAAAGCGTAGGCCATTCGCCGCAAGCGCATCCAGATTTGGGGACTTTACGGCCGGCGAACCGTAACACCCCAGTTCGGGACGAAGATCATCGATCGCGATGAACAGTATGTTTGGCTTTTCCGTTGCTGAAGCCGGAACTACCAGAAGCGCGAGAATCGAAAGAATAGGGAAGAAAATTCGGATCATGGAAGAAAAGCGTATTCGTTTGAATTGATAAGGCTGCGGCAGACAAGCGTCAGTTCGATCCCTTCACATGCAGCGAGCTCTTCGCTGCTTGGCTCGCGACCCAGGAGAAGCTCAAACGCACGCCGCACAGAGGCTGCACCTTCCTCACCGGCTTCCTCCTTAGCTCGTTCGGCAATGTATTTCGATTGATCGATAACAAAGTCGCTGTTCATGAGATTAAGCGCCTGAAGCGGTGTCGTCGAAACAGGACGCTTCGCCCTAACCTGTCCACAGTCCGGAAAATCGAAAGCAGTAAACATTTTGTCATCGACGCGACGCATCCGCTCCTGATAGAGCATCCGGCGCCACGTTTCGGGACCATGATTATCGACAACTTCCCACTGGGCGTAGGTCTTCTTCACGTTGTGAATCCGAAAACTTTTACCACCAATATCGGAATTGAGCTTCCCGGAAGCCTGAAGAATTCCGTCACGAATTACTTCAGCAGCAACCCGTCGCGGCGGATAACGCCATAGTAGAAAAGCACCGGCGTCAGCTGTCATTCCAGCTTCGGTCGGGGCACTCGAACGCTGAAAAGCATCACTCATGACGAGAGTCCGGATCATCTCTTTCATCGACCAATCCTCCTCAATAAACTCTGAGGCCAACCAATCGAGAAGCTCGGGATGAGAAGGATCCGCTCCGGCATGGCCAAAGTCTGTCGCCGTCGGAACAATCCCTGATCCGAAAATATGATGCCAGATCCGATTTACCATGACACGCGCCGTGAGAGGGTTTGACTCCTCCGTAAGCCAGTCAGCAAAACGAAGCCGTCTCTCGGGGTCTGATGATGATGAGTCCAGCCCGAGGTCGCCATCCATGATTTCAAAACCGGCCGGCACCACTTCGTCCCGTGGATTCTCAGGACTTCCTCGATGGAGCACCCGAGTCACTTCAGGCATCGCAGTGAAGTCACCGACAAAACTATACTGCGGCCCCTCATCGCCTAACATGGCAATAAATTCGTGAAGACGGTCCGAAGCCTTCTGCAGATTCGGATCCGCTTTTATCTTTTGCTCCGCCCAAGCGGTGTTCCCAAGCTCCTTCCAACTTCCGTCTTCCTGTTTTGCAGAGATCTTAAAACCGGGCAGATACTTCGCGGTCCCTCCCTCGAGGTAGTCCGTTTCAAAGTAATATTCGCGGTTACTGCTGAAACGGAAACGACTTACCTCGGTGGACTCGGGGAGGTGAATTTCGACCCACGGCTTTTCTTTGCTTCCTTTCGGCAGAGCTGTGCGCCAAGCCATCGTCCCGAACCGTCCGTCATTTGCCTTTTCCAGATGATTATTTTCCTTCGTCATTCCATCACCAGTCGCCAGGGTTGCCCCGTTCCTCGCGAGAGCGAGATTTGTTGAATAATCCTCAGTCCCGAAAAGCTGCAATTCATCGACCCCGACATTCTTCGCAGAGAACTCAATGCGGACTACTTTCGTTTTCGTGGGAGGGAATGAAAACTCAGAGAAACCGCCCCAGTCTTCCTTCCAGCGTCCGACGCCTTGACGCAGGACTTCACGCTGTTTAAACATCTTGGAGCGAATCTCTCCAGCCCGCAGTTTTCTGGGGTGGTCATCCGAAAATTCAGGATAACGACCACCGAATTCCACTCCCTGAAAGACGGCGGTAAGCGCGTAGTAATCCTGAATTGAAATGGGGTCGAATTTGTGGTTATGACAGCGCGCGCAGTTCACCGTGACTCCAAGCATGGAAGCACCGATGGTCTGCATGACTTCATCGACCCGATCGGCGCGTGCTTGCCGAATCGCAGCAGGTTCGCGGCCCACGGTCGCTGCGGGGACATGCGGTCCCGCAACAAGGAATCCGGTAGCCTCACCAACTCCAAGCTGATCCCCCGCGAGTTGTTCAGTGATGAACTGATCATAGGGAACATCCTCGTTAAACGCACGGACAACGTAATCACGATAGATCCACGAATTCTTGCGATAGAGATTTGCCTCTGAACCGTTCGTCTCTGCCCAGCGAATCGAATCAAGCCAATGCTGTGCCCAACGCTCGCCAAAATGCGGTGAGGCGAGCAACTCGTCGACGAGTCCAAGGTATGCTGCTTCCCCATCCTCCCCATAGTCAGCAAGGAACGACTCGACCCTGTCAGGTGTCGGAGGTAACCCTGTCAGGGTAATCGAAGCCCGCCGAATCAAAGCATGGGGAGTAGCAGGACCATTCGGCGCGATATCCTCCTCTTTCAGCTTTGCTTCGAGAAAGGAATCGACGGGAGTGCTGCCGCCACCGGGAACCTCAGGTCGCACAACCGGGTGAAATGACCAATGATCCGTTCCGTCATCGAGGACTGCATCCATCTGGCCAGGCCATTCAGCACCTGCATTCACCCACTCTTTCAGCAACTCGATATCTTCATCAGGAAGCTTGTCACCCTTCGGTGGCATTGCCATCTCCTCATCGAGATGAGTCACGACCTCCATAAGATAGCTACCCTCCCAATCCCCGGGGACGATCGCGGCGAACCCGGTGTCACCGCCCTTGATCATTTGCGCACGGAGGTCGACGCGAAAGCCGGATTTGTCTTTGTCAGGGCCGTGACAATCGAGGCAATTCGCTTCAAAAATCGGAGCAATATCCTCTTCGTAATCAACCGCCTCGAGAGCGAACGGAAGCACTGTGGCGAAAAATATGATGGGTAATGAAAGTCTCATCACCCCATCACTACCGAAGCCGGAAAAAGTTAACGACTTTTTTCGAAAAAATATGCGGCTACTTCCCCAGGCCGAGTCCGGCAAGCCACGGCGCGGAAATTTCAGGTGGCATCCCACCGAATGGCTGGTAAACCGGAAGCTGGATCATGCTCATACTATGAGGCTGTGAGCTGATGAAAAAGAGCGCGTCACCGCAATCATCCGTCTGGATCATGGCTTCTCGATGTTCCTCAGATGGTTGCACAGGGCGATTTGCAACGAGAGGCGTGTTGGCCTCGCCGGGAGCATATTCGGAAACGACAATTCCGTGAGCGCTGAGCTGAGGTCTGGCCGTAAAAAGAAGTCCATGAACGGCCCATTTTCCGGCTGTGTAGGGAACACCAGCGAAAGAATCAAAGCCGTGACCTGCGGTCGAAGAAACCACAACGATCCGTCCTCCTCCTGCATCAGACATAGGTTTCGTGACCGCCTCGATCATGTTCACTACCCCGAGAACATTGATATCGAGCATCTTTTTCCACGTCTCCTCTGAAGCAACTTTATCCGGATCCTCATGCGTCATGAAACGATCTGCTGTATTCACTCCAGCGGTGTGCACTAACAAATCAGGAGCACCCACATCAAGAACGGTTTCCATCGCGGCAGCAATACTCGCTGTCTCGGATACATCACAAACGACTGGGCGAATCTTCGGGGACATTGCTGCTGTCGCCTCGAGCGCAGCCAACGTCCTTCCAAAAATAAAGGTCTTCGCCCCGGCGTCCGCAAATCGTAGCGCGGCCGCTTGTCCCATGCCACCGGCACCACCGGTAACGATCACAATCTTGTCGGTCCAATCGGTATTCATGAGCGCATCTTACCCACTCTTTCCCATGAATCGACCACGAATCCCGTAGGATTCGCGCGATAGAATCGCGCCAAACAATTCGTGGAGAAAATATGAGTATTTGTGATAAAATTAAGAAACCTTAAGTAAATTCATCCTTGCCGCTGAATTCATGACTTCGCTTTCGAATCGCCCTTCCCTCTTTTTTGTCGCTGCCATTGTCTTTACCTTCATCGGTACTATCACTCCGACGGCGACAGCTAGCACCGCGCTGGAAGGTGAAATTGAACAGTATATCAAAGGGCTTCGCGGCAAAGGAATTATCCGCAGCGACGAAAAGACGGCCTGGCTCGTCTACGACTTCACGAGTGGCTCTAAGGTCGCGACGATTAATGAAAATTCTCAGCTCCAGGCAGCGAGTATGATCAAACCCTATCTCGCTCTTGCTTTCTTCCATCAAGTTCAGGCGGGGCGCATTATCTATGGTTCGAAAAGCCGTCGTCAAATGGAGCTGATGATTCAGAAATCGAACAATGAATCGACAAACTGGGTCATGCAGCAAACCGGCGGGCCAACCGCGACTCAGGCACTCCTGAAACGCCACTATCCCTCCCTCTGTCAGCAAATCAGCCTCGTGGAGTATATTCCCAAAGGTGGTCGCACCTATCGAAACCAGGGGTCCGCCGGCGACTACGGTCGCTTTCTCGAGGCGCTCTGGAAAGGGACGCTCCCATACTCGAAAGAGATTTTGCGCCTTATGGCGTTACCGGGCATCGACCGTCTTTACACCGATGCGAAGAGGGTTCCGGCCGGTACCGCCGTCTTCAACAAAACGGGAAGCACCGCAATGTGCTGCGGTGACATGGGAATTCTCGTGGCTCGCGGTCGCAATGGAAAATCCTATCCCTACGTCGTGATCGGCATCATCGAAAGCGGGCAACGAAACACTTCATACAGCACCTGGATCTCTAGACGAGCGGACGTCATTCGTGAGGTATCCAATATCGTTTACCTCAACATGAAGAAGCGTTATCCGCTTTGATGAGATTCAAGAAGCTCATCGACGATCTGCGCGACTCGCTTCAAAGAGCCCACTGATTTCATCGCCTGACAAAGCCACTCTAAAGATCGCCATTTCATCGAGGCGCCCGTTTAGATTGCGGATCGCAAAGGTGGGGTCTTCACGGAAGGGTTGCCCCCAGTTTCCAATCTCGGCGTTTCCGATACGAAGCTGATCAATGAAGAAATCATCCACGATCTCCTGCCCCGAAATTTGACTACCATTGACGTAGTGGGAAACCATCCGGCTCTCTGGATCAAAGACGGACGCGAGATGTAGCCATTCCCCGCTCATGGAAAGATCCCACATCGGAGGAGAGAAGTAGACCCGATGAAAACCGGCGTCGCCGGCGTGGTAGGGATTCGGCCGGGAATCGTCAACCATTACAGAGAGCATCATTTTACCATCATCTCGAATCTGCCAATGAGGTTCTCCGGTCTCATAACTATCCCCCATAAAGAGTGCGTTATACCAACGATCGAGACTGTCGATACGAACCCACGCCATGAAGGTGAAGGCCGGAAACTCCCCCGGAATATTAACCCGAACCCGCGCACCGGGACGACGGAATTCGAGCGCTGATTTCAGTCCGGGCCAACGACCTGCGACCGGTTCTGCAAGTATCGTCGCACCATCGAGTTCCGTATTTCGAGGGATCGAAAGGTTCGGAACCAAGGGGGTGCTCTCGTCTTCGTCAAAAGTGTAGTAAGCAATCAATCGATCATCGGCCGCCAGCGAATCGCGGTGGCTCTCCCAGCGCTGAAAAGCCGAACGATTCCTATTCTCCGTTCGCGCCCCGTAATGACTCAAGTCGGGAAAGGCAACTGTTCCACTTTCTATTTTTGCCGCCGCCGCATCAGACTTCAGGGTGAGCGCATCATTTTTCAGAAGAAGCTTCTCTCCCTCATCCCGATGGCGAACTGCGATCTCACCATCGATCACCTCAACATGTCCCTCTCCGTCTCTGACGACGAGACCAAACTCAGTCCCCAAATCAATAATCTCAGTCGCAGGCGCCTGTAACTTAAACCCACGAGCCGCCGGAGGGACTTTCATCCTCACGGCCCCGTCATGGCAAGTTGCCTCCCAAGCTGATTTCAGAGAAATCTCTGCGGGACCTTCGACAATCATTTTTGCACCGGAAAAAAACTGAATCTCAGCCACACCCGAGGCAAGCCTGAAAACTTCACTCCCTAGCATCTCACCTTCCTCACGACGGAACGCCCCCTCTTCCCAACTGGCATCAAAGAGTCTTTCGATCACCGCAAAACCCTGTGCAGAAGGTTCGTCGGTTTCAGCTCTATCTTGAAAGCCCTCCCCTTCCGGCGATCCAAAATACATCACCGCTGTCCCCAGAAGGAATGCAACCGCAGCTGCCGCGGCCAATCGAAGCCCCCCTGAAAACAGCACCACCTTCCCCGGATCGACCTCATCTTCGGCAGCATGATTCTCGGCACTCAGCCAGGGCCTCATCGCCATCTCCGAATCCAACCCGGAATCAGCCCCTTCATTTTGAAGCGTGTTGTCGAGTGACAAATAGCGCCGCATCACAAAGCGAAGCTCGGGGCTTTCGAGAAGACGTTCCTGAAGTAAGTCAAAATCGGACGCGGAAATACTTCCGTCGAGATAAGCATCGAGCCAGTCCTGCTCTTGCTCCGGCAACTGATGAAAAGAGGCATTCATGAGGCAGCGTTAGCAATTTTCGTTTTCGACTCCATGCACTCCATGAGTTGTCGACGAAGCCTTTTAAGGCGCATGTAAAAAGAAGCCGCGCTCGAGCCCGCCTCTTCCGCCATCTCCTTCACTTTGACTCCGGGCGTGTAGGCCAGTGTTAAAAACTGTCGCTGTTTCTCCGGCATCGCTAAAAGGCAGGCTTCCAGCGCCTCGTGCTCAGAGCTACGGCGGTCAATTTCCTCCGCTCCCTCATCGGCCATCAGTTCGAGAACATCCTCGCGAAAGACGAGGCGGTCGCGCGCCATCTTTCGTCGATAGGCCAATGCTTCAAAGCGGGCAATAACACAGGCCCACTTCATGAAGTTCGTCTCCGGATCGTACTGGTCGAACTTTCGCCAGATGACAATCGCTGTCTGTTGAAGGACTTCATCAGCATCAGTCCAGGTAGGGAGAAGGGACCGGATGAACCTTCTCAAATCCGGCTCAAAGTGCGCAAAACGGCTCACGAACGTTTCGTAACGTTCATCTTCAGAATCGATTGATGAAGCTCCGGGGCGCATACTCTTCAAGTTAACACTGCCGGCGCTTCAAAAAACTAACTCCAAAATAAATCAGGTAACGCGCTGGAGTTTTGATATGCGTCCAGTTGCTACCCATTCTGCCACGAAGATGTCCCCATTCGCATCGAAGCAGGCATCATGAGGATGAACAAATTTCCCGGAAACCCACGCGTCGCGAGGTCCGCGTCGCATCGCCATCTTGTCCTTCGTGACCTCTTTCCTCCACTCAGGATCTTCGCCGAGGTGGATCAGATTGTCTTCCTTATCGAGCAGGGTAATTCGCGCACTGAGATCCGGAACGAGGAGCATATCTTCGTATTGATCAATGTTCGCGGGAAGGATGAATCCATCGAGAGTCTTTCGGTGCACGCCTTCGAGAGAAAACCACTGAAGGCGTTTGTTCGCCCGATCCGCGACCACGACCATCGATTCATCCCCGCGGTTGTCGATCCAGAGTCCGTGCGATGTTTTGAACTGGCCATCGCCGTTCCCCTCATCACCAAATGATGAGAGATACTTCGCCTCTTTATCAAAACGGTGAATGCGATACGAGCCATAGCCGTCAGCAACAAAAAATCCGCCGTCGTCGAGGAAAGCGAAGTTTGTGGGCAGGAAGTGATTCCGGCCCCAGACATTCTTGCGATCGCTGAAATCGGTTCGGGTGTTCTCATCCTCCGGATAAAGTCCCGACTCCATTGGTGCCTTGTGAGACCATACCTCTTCGCCATCGAGAGTTAACTTGGCAAAGGCCTTCAGCTTCTGATAGCCGGTCACATAGAGAAACTGTTCACTCCCTTCAGTGCGAACTTCGAGCCCGTGACCGCCACCCTGAAACTGACTTCCGAAAGCCTTGATGAATTGGCCGGCCGGATCAAATACGAAGATCGCAGGGTGATCTTTCTGATTCTCATCCCCCTCATGAATCACGTAGAGGCAGCCATTCTGATCGACCGCCACGTTGTGTGTAATTTGCCAGGTGTATTTGTCAGGAAGAGCAACCCAGTCATTGATGACTTCAAACTTGTGCTCTCCCTCACCGACGAAAATGCCGGAACTTCGCCGGGGAACGCTAACTGTTTTTTTGCAGCCTATGATACTGAACGCGGCAGTCGTGACCGCAGCTGAGGTGATAAACTGGCGTCTCGGAACAGGGGAATTCTTTTCTTTCATGAGAGCCTGAGACTGAGCGAACAAGGAGATCTTGGCAACGCTGCAATGGGCACAATTTTTCAGGGTTGAAAGTGCCGTTTCGCAAAGTCGATGTACTGATCCCAGTCATAATCGGTCACGTCGTGTTTCCCGCTCCGAACATGATACCCGACATGATCTCCAACCGGTTTATTTGTTTCAGGCATTTCTTCCACCCCAATCCCCACTTTACCAAAGAGCGCCCATGGAGCGCTGCCTTCCCTTGCAGAAAGAAACTCGCCGCGCGGGTCGGCCCATCTATCTTCGACGGCGCTTGCCACATAGACCGGCCGAGGAGCCATAAGAGCGATTAGTTGATGTTGATCAACCGGCAGGGCATTGAGATCATCATTATAAGAGGGGAAACGGTCGTTAAACCAATGAGGAAAGCTTGTGTTGATCCGCTTGACGGTCTCCCCGTAGGCACGGCGGCTAAGAGCGGCGCCGCCACATCCGGAGTTGTTAGAAATGACAAGGGCGAAGCGCTCATCCTGTGCTCCCGCCCAGAGGCTTGTCTTTCCAAGCCGCGAATGACCGAAGACAGCAACTCTCTCACCGTCGACAGAGTCATCAGTTTCGAGGTAATCAAGAGCGCGACTCAAGCCCCAGGACCAGGTGCCAATCGAACCCCATTCGTCCTCACGAGGCTTTCCAAAAACCGAGTGGACTCCATTTTCGAACCCATCATCAAAGTCTGGATCAATGTCTCCGTAGTATATCACAGCGAGACCAAAACCCTGAGCAATGATCTTATCCACAGGCCATCGGTTTGCCGAGGTTCCCCGTGATTTCTCAGTCGCGCGATGATCAACGACGCGCCCCTCTTTGTCCGGACGCATCCATGACCCGGACAAAGTAATGCGTGGATCCGCATGAACCGTGTGATTACCGCGAAAATTGAATCCGAGAAAAACCGGGGCCGCGCTTTTGCCTTTCGGCGTGATCAGGAGAAGGTTGATCACAGGAGCATGATCGTGTTTTGGAAACGAGAGACTCACCTCTTTTAGGATCGCTTTTCCTTCCAGAAAATCGGGAATGACCTGAGTCTCAGAAGCCATTAATGGATGCCCTTTCGCGCTTTCCGGAGTATGACCGAAAACGTGAACCGCGAAGAGATCGAGAATTTCACTCCGTCGTTTCAGCCAGTCCCCGGGAGTCAAAACTGGCTCTCCGCTTTCGAATCTCATGACCTCAGGAAGCGTGAACTCAGGGATCTTTGCTTCGTCGTAGTTTGCCTCATCGGCAGGAGCGTTCATTGAGAAAAAGAGAATAGGAATCAGGACCTGACGGCATTTCATGAGCGAATTGTAGAGGGCTATTGATGAAATAGACAACCACGAGCGCAGCGCATCAACGTCTCCCCCCGAGACAGGGAACCCTCTCAACTCCCGCTATCCTTCCGCCCTGACAAACGGTGAGAATCGTTTCGGCAGCACGCTGCCAATACTTATCTCAATTCCCTCCACCGGGTGAAAGAAGGTCAACTCAGCCGCATGGAGCATCAATCTCGACTGCCCTGTCAATGCTGCGAGCTGATCCATCTTTTTAACGTCCCCATAAAGGTAGTCTCCCACTATGGGAAAACCACGTTCCGAAAGGTGCTTTCGAATCTGGTGGTATCTCCCCGTTTTTGGAGTCACCTCCAACAAGGAAAAGGTCTCTTCGTGAGCTTTGATCACTTCGCTCCGGACGAATTCAGTAGAGGCCTCACGGAATGGTTCCTCCGGATTCTTCTGCAAGGGATCACAGGAGACCCATCGCTCCGGCGTTTCTCCCGGAACGACAGCACGATAAAGTTTCCCCACTTCCTGCTGCTCAAACTGCCGCCTCAAATCTGCTTCGATTTTTTCATCGAGCGCAAAGAGCAGCACCCCCGAAGTCGGGCGATCGAGGCGATGCACCGTTTGAACACGGTGACCGATTTGATCCCGCAAGACCTTCATCGCGATCTGATCCGCAGGCTCTGGCTCACGCCCCGGATGAACGAGCATTCCCGCAGGCTTATCGATCACGATGAGCCATTGGTCCTGATACAACACCTCAAGCAACATCGTTGATCAAAGAATGGAACTCAACGTGATGCCGGAAGACGAGACGAAAGTTCTGATAGCGGCACTGCAATGAGCGGGGCGACGACACCGCGGGATTCCCACTTCTCTTCTTCAATCGCATCCCAGTCCGGGAGTAGCGAATTGGTCGTCCAGACCACTCCAAGAACCAGCAGGTAAAAACAGATCCTACTGATGACACGGTCACGGGTGCTGACTCCAAGGTGGTTCACGGAATCAGTTAGAACCTTTATGACGTAAAAATCCAGAAATTATTGTCAATTTTGAAATAATTCCAAATTTTGAGAATCGAAATCGCAAATTTCGGAGAGGAATTCTCACGAGCGACTTGAGAGGGATGGAAAAATCCATACTCTTTGCTTGTGGAATCAGAACTCACCAACCGGGCCGCAGTACCCTTTCAAGTGCTTCTTTATTACAGGTATGTACGCATTGAAGATCCTGAGACCTACCTCATCGAACATCGGACTCTGTGCCAGTCACTCGGATTGAGGGGGCGAATCATCATCGGTGACGAAGGCATCAATGGAACCGTATCCGGACCTTCGAAAGCAACGAACAGCTACATCGAAGCAATGCACGCTGACCCCCGATTCGGTGAAATGGAATTCAAAATCGACGATGCCGACGGTCATGTCTTTCCCAAGCTCTCCATCAAAGTGCGTGACGAAATCGTCCGGCTGGGAATGGATGAGACTTTTGATATCGACCCCAACGAAGTGACAGGGGAACGACTCTCTCCCACTGAATTTTATCGTAAAATGCAGGAGGAAGAAGTCGTCATCATCGACGGTCGAAACGACTATGAGGCAGAGCTCGGTCGTTTCAAAAATGCAATCTGCCCTCCAATCGACAATTTTCGGGAGTTTCCCGAGTGGCTTCGCGAAAATGCTGAAGAGCTTCGAGGGAAAAAAATCCTAACCTACTGCACTGGAGGAATTCGCTGTGAGAAGCTTTCCGGGCTGATAAGAAATGAGGGTTTCGAAGAGGTCTATCAACTCGATGGCGGAATCGTTAAATACGGGAAAGACCCTGAGGTGCAAGGTCGCGACTTTGATGGCCTCTGCTACGTTTTCGATGAACGGGTTGGCGTAGAGGTAAATCAAACTGAGACACGAAAGGTAATTTCCCACTGCCGCTACTGCGGAACCGAGGAGCCACACTACGGGAACTGCAAATGGCCTGAATGCAATGAGCAGATCTTTGTCTGCCCCCAATGTCGCAATGAGCACGGACTCTTCTGCAGCGAAAAATGCCGCGAAGGACTCGCGACGCGGGAGGCCAAATCGTGAGATTCGCTTTTACCATCACCTTGCTTTTGGGAATGACTTCATCGGTGAAGGCAGCGCTACCCCCACTTTCAGATCAGGAGTTGAGTGACACCGCGGAGCTCATCATCACCGGCGAGGTAATTGCTTCCAGGGTTCTCGTCCACCGAAAGCCCGGTTCATCGATTTACATGGTTCGCCTCGCAGCCTCGGTCAATGAGATCGAGAAGGGACAGGAGCTGCTTGAAAGCAACAGATCTATCGACATTCGATGCTGGAGAATGCGAAAAACCAATCTCGTGGGACCATCAGGCCATTCTAACATCCCCGCCGACGGATCCAGCTTTCGAATGTGGCTGAAGAAGAATGATGAAGGTCAGTGGACACCACTGGAACCAAACGGAATCGAATTACTCGAAGGCTCAACACCAATAACGTTCGCCGCAGCGGATAAGAGAGAAATGGAAAAAGGATTTCTTTGGGGCGGAATTGCCGGGCTATTGGCATTGGGAGGCATGATATGGTTTCGAATGGCGCGCTGAGACGATCCTTACGTGAACAGGATCATGGCAACGCATCGACCAGGTA
>JARGOD010000043.1:30637-41354 GCA_029210205.1 Verrucomicrobiales bacterium
CGCCCTGCTTCAGTGATCCACATTGCTCAGCACTTCTGCAATTGTCGTTTCTCCGCTCGCCACCTTATTCCATCCATACTCCCGCAAAGTAGTCATCCCTCCGGAGAGGGCTTCCTCTTTTAGCTTCGCATAAGGGGCATGCGAAGTAATCAACTCAGAAAGCGTTGGACTGATCGTGCAGATTTCCAAAATCGCCATTCGGCCTTTGTATCCTGTATCACGACAAGATCGACAACCGCGCGCTTCGTGAATTCCTTCTCGATGCTCCAGTGGAAACCCAACTTCAGCTAAATAACTGTCCTCCAGATCAGCAGGATGCTTGCACTCCGGGCAAAGCTTCCGAACAAGTCGCTGCGCGAGAAAGGCCCTCACTGAGGAGGCGATTAGAAATGGCTCCACTCCCATGTCCAACAATCGCGTGATTCCCGAAACTGCGTCATTCGTGTGCAATGTCGAAAAAACAAGGTGACCGGTCAGTGCCCCCCGGACCGCAATTTCTGTCGTTTCAAGATCCCGCATCTCACCTACCATGATGATATTCGGATCGCCTCGCAAAATGGCCCGCAAACCCGTCGCAAATGTAAGCCCGATCTCCGGCTTCATTGCGATCTGCACGACACCGTCGAGACGGTTCTCGACCGGATCCTCCACCGTTACGATTCGGGTATCCTTGGTATTGAGCTGCTTCAAAAAAGTATACAAGGTTGTCGATTTTCCCGAACCCGTCGGTCCTGTCACAAGGATGATTCCATTAGGCTGCTTCAGTAAACCCTCAATTGTATTCCGGGTCTCCTCATCGAGCCCTAACATGCCCATGTCAAAATTCTGACGCGTGAGGAGTCGAAGACTAACACTCTCTCCGTTGACCGAAGGAATTGTCGCGACACGCACATCAACAGGATTACCATCGAGTTCCAGATTGATGCGACCATCTTGTGGAAGCCGACGCTCAGCAATGTCGAGTTGAGCCATGATCTTCAATCTCGAAACAAGTGATGCCTGCAATGCCCTAATGTCCGGCGGAACCGTTACCTCCTGCAAAGCCCCGTCGATTCGATAGCGAATCCTGAGATTTTTCTCGAGTGGCTCGATGTGAATATCTGTGGCGCGCTCGCGGAGCGCTTCACGAAATATCTGATTCACGAAATTCATGACGGAGGCTTCTTCCTCCTCCTCATCGAGTTGTGTCACCTCCTCGTCAAAATCATCATCCGCATTCGGATCGCGCCCTTCGATCAACTCATCAAATTGCTCTGCACCGACACCATATCCCTGGCGCAAGCCTTCCAGAATTCGATACCGGGTTCCGACCGCCCACGCCACCGTATCAGTCCATTCACGCCCAACCGCCTGCCGGGCCTCCAGATCAAATGGATCGTACGTGAGCAAAGTTAATGCACCGTCTTCCGCAACAACAGGCAGGAGCCGATGTCTCAGTGCCACTTTAGCCGGAAATTTCCGATGAAGAGTCGAGGACTCATCCGCAACGGGATCTTTGATAAAAGGCAGTCGGGATTCTTCTGCGAGTTGCGCAGCGAACGATTCTTCCTCGACAATTCCAGCATCGAAGAGAGCATCGATGAGAGAACTGTGCTTCGCTGCTGCCTCGGCAAGAACAGCCTCACAGCGTAGGGCGTCGGGACATCCACTGTTAAGGGAGACCCTGGTAAGGAGAGGAATCAAAGACATATTCGAAGATAAAGAATGACAGGGAGAAGGTCGCTGAGTCAACCCCGCCCTTCCCCTCCGGTTGCACCAAGGTAGCTTATTCGTCCCTTGCCCGATACGAATCCTTTATTCATAGTCAGCCCGTGATTCTCGATCTAGACAAGTTCATTACCAAAGAGACGCCATTCTGGGACGAATTGAGCCAGCTACTTCATCTCAACATTGAAAACCCGGGAAGGCGGCCATCTCTCGACGAGGCACGGCGTTTTCACTATTTATATCAGCGAGCCGGAGCCGATCTCGTCAAACTGAAGACCTTCGCAGGAGAAGCTGAGACGGTCCGGTTTTTGGAAAACCTGATCGCAAATGCTTACAGCCAACTCCACGAAACCGGCGGGGAGTCAATTCCATTTCACCCGCTTCAATGGCTGACAAAAACGTTTCCTTGCACCTTTCGCCGACACTGGCTCGCTTTCGTTCTCTCCATCAGCACTTTTTGTCTCGGCGGAGGGTTCGGCGCGACAGCCCTCTCCCTGAACTACGAGTTGAAAGCGGACTTCATTCCAGCCCAGTTCACTCATCTCAACGAAAAACCATCGAAGCGCGTCGCCCGCGAAGAAAAGCAGGACTTCGACGCCTTTCAAGGCCGACACACATTTTCTTCACAACTCATGACTCACAACACCAAGGTGACGATCATGACGATGGTCACCGGATTCTTCTGGGGAATCTTCACTTTGATCCTGCTCTTCTATAATGGAACACTCATCGGAGTCGTCATGTTTGACTACATCACTGATGGGCAAAGCGTCTTTTTGACCGCCTGGCTCCTCCCTCATGGATCTTTCGAGCTGCCCGCCATCTTTATCGGCGGGCAGGCCGGATTGATCATCGCGAGAACCATGTTTGGCTGGGGAACAAATCTGAAACTTCGCCAACGATTCAGCCGGATTCGTGGAGATCTCCTCACCCTCATTACCGGGGCTGCGCTCATGCTAATTTGGGCCGGCATTGTGGAATCATTTCTTTCACAATATCATTCGGCTCAGTTCTATCCGTGGAAAATCGGGTTTGGAGTGATTCAGCTTCTCAGTTTAGTCCTCTTCCTCACCCTCGCCGGACGCCACTCCAGAATCGAAGATCCCGTCAACTGATGCTCGGAGAAACAACCAGCCTTGAAGTGAGGACTCCCGAAGGTGTCAGTTTCTCTGTCCCCATCGCCAGCCCTTTCAGTCGCTGCCTTGCTCTTGCCGTTGATTTTGCCGTTGTCGCAGCTCTAACGCTGCTCATTTCGCAAGTCATCAACATCTTTCAAAGCTCCGTCTCGGAAATCCCTCTCATCGGCCCGATCCTCAGCGACTTCGGCGCGGGAGCAACCATTCTCCTGCAGTTTCTGGTCTTCACTTTTTATGGCATGATCACTGAATGGCTTTGGTCAGGAAAAACCGTCGGCAAGCGACTCTTTCGTCTCCGGGTCATCGATGAGCGCGGGCTCGCCCTGGGCGCCAAACAGATTGTAATCCGCAACCTCTTTCGCCTCCTCGACATTCTCCCCTCCACTTTTTACCTCATTGGCAGCCTGTCCTGTCTTTTTACGAAACGCTGCCAAAGAATTGGTGATATCGCAGCAGGCACTCTCGTCATACGCGAACTCACTCCTCAGGCACCCGAATTTGAGGAGGTGCTTCTTCTCGGAGAAAACTCGTTTTCATCCCGCCCGCTTCTTGAAGCCCGGCTTCGGCAGAAGACTTCGCCGGAAGAAGCCCGGATTGCCCTCGATGCCGTTTCGAGGCGGAATGAATTTGATCCTGATAAACGACTAACTCTTTTCTCAACAATTGCTGACCACTTTCGGGAAGTAGCGGAGTTTCCGGAAGAAGTGACCGAAGGTCTCTCCGACGAACAGTATGTCCGCAACGTCGTTGATACTCTGTTTCGCCGGGCAAAAATCTAAAGAGCGCAACTCAGCGACTCAAGTCTTCCTGTCGCAGGACGCGGAATCCTGCTTTCGAAAGGATGGAATCGCCGAACTGGTTGTCCTCGACGCAAAGAGCAAGGGCCGCCTTTCCATTCGGTTGCGTCAGGAGAGGGTAAATAAAGTGAATGTTCGTTTCTGCGTTCAACAAGGTTCGAAGGCAGGCAGGCAGCTGCTCGGCGCCATCCCTCAACTCCACGACGACGAGATCCGTTGAGTTAAACGGAATTCCTTTCTCAATGAAAACCGTCTCCACCGTTTCCGGATCGCTCACGATGAGGCGCACCACGGTGTTATCGATCGAATCTTGAACCGAGAGACCAAGAACAACGACATGATTACTCTTCAGCAGATCAAGGATGGACACGAAAGCTCCGGGGCGATTGGGAAGAAAGACGGCAATCTGACGGATCGAAGTGCCGTCTTTTGTCTTTGCGGAAGTGGAATCGTCGTCGTTATCCATACTGAATTGAACTTCAAAAGATGGACCTGAATGATCGCATTGTCAGGCCAAAACTACCTCTACTCGACGGTGACACTTTTGGCGAGGTTACGCGGCTTATCGACATCACAACCCCGCTCTACCGAAAAGTGGTAACTCAATAATTGAAGTGGAACTGCCGCAAGAATCGGGCTGAGACACTCCATCACCGGCGGGATGTATATGACCTCATCAGCGATCTGTTCCAATTCCGTGTTCCCCTCAGTCGTGATCGCGATGGTAGGACCTTTCCTCGCCTTGACCTCTTCGAGAGTACTCACATTTTTATCATAAACGGAATCTTTCGGCATGATGAAGACGCTCGGAACTTCCTCACTGACGAGGGCAATAATACCGTGTTTCAACTCGGCTGCAGCGTGACCGCTCGCGAATATGTATGAAATCTCTTTCATCTTCAGGGCGCCCTCGAGTGCCGTCGCATAATGAAACTGTCGCCCGAGAAAAAGCATCGCCGGCACGTCATTGTATTTGATCGCAATCTGACGAATCCGCTCACTCTGGAGGAGAATTTGCTCCACCTTTGCGGGGAGATCCCGAAGCTCCTGAAGCATCTTCTGACCGTAGTCGACCGAGAGGTGTTTCATCCGCCCGAGAAGAAGGCCCAGGAGAGCGAGCACTGTCACCTGAGAGGTGAAAGATTTCGTCGCCGCAACCCCTATTTCCGGTCCGGAGTGAAGGTAACTGCCCCCGTCGGATTCACGCGCAATTGTCGAACCAACCGAGTTCACGATTCCGAGGACACGATGCCCTTTTCGCTGGCCTTCACGCATCGCCGCGAGGGTATCGATTGTCTCTCCGCTTTGACTGATCACAAAGACGAGGGTGTTCTTGTCTAGCGGCGGATTGCGATAGCGAAATTCGCTCGCCACTTCCACTTCCGTGGGAATTCGAGCGAGTGACTCTATGATGTATTCCCCTGCCATTGCAGCATGCGAAGCGGTGCCACATCCGCAGAGAACGATACGATCGATATCTCTCAATTCACGGGGGGTAAGGCCAAGCCCCCCGAGAAGAGCCGATGCCTGATCGTCGACGAGACGACCCCGAAAGGCGTTTTCGATCGATGTGGGTTGCTCAAAAATTTCCTTGAGCATGTAGTGAGGATAATCCCCTTTTTCAGCCTGTTCCGGAGTAAAATCGACAGTACTGACTTCGTACTGCGACAATGCTCCATCGATTTTTTCGACCTGAAAATCATCCGGGGTCAGACGAACAAGATCCCGATCCTGAAGATACACAGCATCTTTCGTGTGCGACACGATCGCCCCGACATCAGATGCCAGAAAATTCTCCCCTCTTCCGAGCCCGAGGACGAGCGGTGAACCGAGTCGAGCCCCCACAAGAAATTCCGGAATGTCGGCATGCAAAACAGCGATCCCATAGGTTCCTGCCACCTGAGTAAGTGCCTCCCTTACAGCTGAGACAAGACGCTCTTTAAGGTCCTCCACAGAACTCGAGTCATAGGCCATGCCGATTAAGTGAGCCAAAACCTCGGAATCTGTCTGGGAGACGAATTCGTGACCTTCGCTGAGAAGGCGGTCTTTAAGCAGCTTGTAATTCTCAATCACTCCATTGTGAACTACCGCGAGCCGTCCGCTCTGGTCTGTATGGGGGTGAGCGTTTGCATCGGTTGGCTCACCATGAGTCGCCCAACGCGTGTGACTGATTCCACAACTGCCCTCTGCTGGCTCGTCGATGAGAAGCGCCTTCAGGTTGTCGAGACGCCCACTGCGCTTGCGCATCTGGATGTCATTGTTTCCATCCAGGATAACCAAACCGGACGAATCATAGCCCCGGTATTCGAGTCGCCGCAGCCCTTCAATTAAGACTGGACCCGCCTCTTCCTTACCCACGTATCCGATGATACCACACATAATTTCTATAAAATCTAAAACTCAGAAAACCCTAAGTTCGAAACGCTTTTCAATCAAAAAAATTTATCACGAAAACAGTCTCCATCTTTGTGATCTTCTATTACGCTTCTTCAACGTCATGTCTAACCAATCCACTGAAAAATCCCTCAAAAATACGTTGGCAATTATCATGGGTGGCGGTCAGGGGAGCCGCCTCTATCCGCTAACGCACCGACGGTCAAAACCTGCTGTTCCGCTCGCTGGCAAATATCGCATTGTCGACATCCCAATCAGTAACTGCATCAACTCGGGGATCCGACAGATGTATGTCCTCACTCAGTTCAACAGCGAATCGCTGAATCGACACGTCACAAGTGGATATAAGTTTGATCACTTTGGTGAAAATTTCGTGCACATCCTCGCGGCTCAACAAACCCCCGGTGATGACAACTGGTACCAGGGCACTGCCGACGCTGTGCGCCAGAATCTCAGTTACTTCCTCGAAAAGCCCTACAAGCACTTTCTGATTCTCAGCGGTGACCAACTCTATCGCATGGACTTTCAGAAGATGTTGAAACGGCATCTGGAGAACGGAGCCGAACTTACGATCGCGACAACCCCGGTCGAAAGGGATCCAGCCCGGGCATTCGGGCTCATGCACACTGATGAAAACAGCCGAATCACACAATTTGTCGAAAAGCCGGGAGATGACGATGCGGCTCTCGACAAACTCGTGATGCCGGCGCCTCTCCTCGAAGAAGCCGGCCTCGACAAGTCTGACGAGCGATTTCAGGCGTCCATGGGCATCTACCTGTTCAATCGCGAAGTCCTCGAGAAAGCTCTCGACAATGACTTACAGGATTTTGGAGGCGACGTCATTCCGTCGATCATCGAAAACGAGAACGTCTACAGTCACATTTTCCGCGGGTACTGGGAGGATATCGGAACGATCAAATCCTTCTTCGAAGCGAACATTGAGTGCACCAAGATTGTCCCGGCCTTCAATTTCTTTGATCCAGATAATCCGATTTACACAAGAGCGAGACTACTTCCCGCGAGTAAGATCAACGAAGCACATATTGAAGAAGCTTTGCTATCTGACGGCTGCATCATCACCAGTGCTTCGATTCGAAATTCAATCATCGGAGTCCGTTCCGTGATCGAAAAGGGATGCGAGATTTCTGAGTCGATTATCATGGGGTCAGATTACTACAACAAAACGGTTGTCCCGGAAGGTGGCGGTAAACCGAAAAAGATTCCGATCCGGATTGGAGAGGATTCCAAGATTTATCGAACGATCATTGATAAAAACGCGACCATTGGAAACGGCGTCATCATTCACCCGGGCGATCGCGTCAACGAAGACACGAAATGGTGCCACATTCGCGACGGGATCGTCGTCATTCCGAAGGGGATTGAAATTCCCGACGGAACGATCGTTTAATCATCTCACATGCCGGGCCTGATTGGCTTCAGTAGGAACTCACGACACCGTCTCGAGCGATTGTGAGAACCTCTTCAGTGATGAGGTCTTTAACGACAACCCCGCTTGCCCGGATATCAAGAACTTGATAATCGCGAACGCCAGTCGTTGGCTGAGAAGTCCTGAAGACATCGCCTGACTTCACCACATAGCGATAGTTGCTGTGAGCTGAAGTGATAATTGCGTAAGTGTCGGAAGACTGTCCGGAGATGTCATTCACGAGGAGGTGAGTTGCTCCACTCTCAGTGTTCTCGACTTTGACCCGCGAAACATCAACCATGCGGCCTTTCCCCTCTTTTGAACTGACAAATTTCCTTGTTACCTCTTTCACCGTGAAAGGAGTTCCCGGGATAGCGGAACCCGCTTGAACCTCCATCGGCTCAGCCACGCCCTGGTCAAGTCGGCGAATTTCAGCAGTATCTCCGTCTACCTTTGAAACTGAGAGAGGAATCGGCTCTTCGTGATAGGCCGCTAAAATCATCGATTCTACCGGGGCTTCTTTGGCGCTTCGCGAATGAATCGTAGAACCGTTCAAGGCTGCAATCGGCTTCGATTTTGCCTCTTCTCTGACTCGCACCGCCAGTGGACGTGTCGCCTCAACTGTCGTCGAAGCATTGGCAAGCTCGGCAGGATCGCCGCGCTCTGCGATATCTTCGGCGGTGGCATCATCCGGAGAAACATTTACCGAATCCGGCTCCCGAAGCGTTTCTTCAACAGTCGCTTCTGCTATCAGTGCGTTTTGCGCTTCACTCATTTCCTGCAACACCTTCTCACTCTCGGGAGTCGACCCCCACTCCTGAGGGGCAGCAATCAGTAGCTTCACTTCATCGAAACCCTTCTGATCTGCGAGGACCGCGGCAGTCAATCCATCGTTAGTCTCAGAATATGGATTCGCCTGATTTTGGAGCAGAATCCGAACTGCCTCGAGTTTCCCTCCTTCCGCCGCAATCATGAGCGGCGTCATACTGGCTGGACTCCTCGTGTTAATATCGGCACCAGCACCGAGGAGGCGACCGATGACTTGCTCACTGCCATTGAATGAAGCAACGAGAAGGGCGTCATCCAAAGCTGACGGAGATGACTGACTGGAAAGCAGAGAGACAAGTTCTGCGTGGCCGTTGAATGCCGCAATGGAAAGAGCACTCCACCCCTCCGAGTCTTTAACTTCAATATCTCCCCCACGGCTCAGAAGCATTCTTGCGACATGTTCAAATCCTTTCGCCGAAGCGGTGATCAGGGCATCCCGCCCCATGCTGTTTTGATGTCTGGGATCCGCACCGAGACCGAGGATGCGCTCAACAGCGCGAGAGTGTCCGCCTCCAGACGCCTTAATGAGCGCCGTATTGCCAACGCTGTCTGTCGAGTCAATATCCATCCCCATTCCGACGAATAGATCGACGCTATCGACATCACCCACACCAGCCGCTGTGATCATATCTTTCACCGAGGTTCCATAGCCCTTCTCTTCGAGAGCCTTTCGAGCCTGCTTTTGCGGATCGCTGCAACCACTAACAAGCAAAGCGAAAAGAACTGCTCCTAATGTTGTAACTGTGGAAAAATTTGAAGATTTCATAAATCGATTGAATATGAGAATTAGATTAATTTAAGTTTGCCTCCTATTAACAAGCGTGACAATCATTTAATTTATAAAAATTAACATTTAAGTTTGATTAATAAATGCTCGAAAAGCGAGCAAACCTTGCCTTCACCGCTTGGTATCAGAAGAGTTCTGATCGAAACTTCCCACCGTGAAAATTGATTACCTTATCGTTGGCCAGGGCCTTGCCGGATCTCTCCTCGCATGGAAATTGATGGCGCGAGGGAAACGAATCCTCGTAGTCGACCGCGACGAAGAGATCACCTCATCAAAAGTCGCCGCTGGTCTCGTCACGCCGTTGAGCGGATCACGTCCGAACATCTCTCCTGCCTTCGAAAATAGGCTCCTATCTGCCAAAAAATTTTATTGGGAAGCGGAGGAGATTTCAGGAGCTAGATTTTTTCACCATCTTGCCATCATCAAGCTATTTCGCGATCGTGTTGAATCAACGAGATGGTCTTCCTGCGATCTCTCCAAAGAGAGTCCTCTGAATCCTTATTTGGCTCCTCTGACAATAGAGCCAAAGCATCTTCATTCAGAATATGGCGGATTTGAGATGAAGGGTGGAGGCTGGCTGAATGTTCCTGTTTTTCTCGAAGCGACGCGCCAACATCTACTTGAACGCGCGTCGTATGCGATCGGGAATGTGAATGCCGACGAAATCGAGGTTTCAGAGAAATGCGCCCGGTGGAGAAACATAGAAGCCACGAAGATTATTTTTGCAGAAGGCTGGAGGGCGGGAGGCAATCGGTTTTTTGATTGGCTCGAAATGAACAACGCGCTAGGAGACATCCTCGAAGTCAAAATTCCTGAGCTATCGGAGCTCACGAAGATCGTAAATCGGGGAGCATGGCTCCTTCCACTTGGGAATGGTCGATTCAGAACAGGATCTAATTATCGTCACGGGACCTCCTCGGGATTGCCCGAAGAGGAAGGAAGAATCCAAATCTCTGAGAAGTTGGAAACGATCACTCCGCATCCCTACGAGGTCATCGATCACCAGTGTGCGATACGTCCGATTATTCGGAGGAGCCAGATCTTTTGTGGAGTTCACCCTTCTGAGGAGAAAGTCGCTTTCTTCAATGGGCTCGGCTCCAAAGGCGTCGTCAACGGTCCCTGGTATGCGGATCGGATGGTAGCCCACCTTGAAGACAAGGCGCCGCTCCCACCCGAAGCCGATATTCGTGGAAACCTCGTCTAAGTCCGATATGGCATCCTCTCGTCAGCCCCTTCCAACCGCGATCACCCTGGCCCATCAGTTGGTCGGACAGCGGGTCCTTCCCGACGATACCGTCGTCGATGCCACCGTGGGAAATGGGCACGACACTCTTTTCCTCGCTTCACTCGTGGGCCCCGAAGGCAAGGTGATCGGGTTCGACATTCAGCAGGAAGCCATTACGCAAACGGCGGAGAAAACGGCAACGCACGGACAAGTCAAGCTGCACCGGGCAGGTCACGAGCGAATGGCAGCGTTTCTCCCAGGCTCGATCCAGGCCGCAATGTTTAATCTCGGCTACCTACCCGGCGGTGATAAAGCCGTGACGACTCACTCTGCCACCACGCTGGCGGCACTTTCCGCGGCCACCGGATTTCTCAGCGAGGGTGGTATTATTACCGTTGCCCTCTATACAGGCCATCC
>JARGOD010000176.1:0-1256 GCA_029210205.1 Verrucomicrobiales bacterium
CATTATGAGTCCCCTGCTCTAACCACTGAGCTACAGCCCCTTATTTCCCGTTCAGGAGTGGGGAGATTCGCCTCATATCCGATCCGGGGCAAGGAATTTGGCAGCGTGATTTTTCTGGACGCTCCCCTCACCACTCAGACATACTCCGCGTCATGAATCCCCGTAATCTCTTAAGCGCTTCCGCTCTGTTGCTTTTGCTTGGCAGCACTTCTCTCCATGCTCAGAATAAGAAGACGGAGACATCGGCGAAAACGCGCAAGCAGGAAGTAGTGGCAACACCGCGGTCAGAAGCGACCCCGAAAACAGAAACGCGGATCTATCACATTCCCCCCACTTTTACGATTTCACGTGCAGATACCGGGAAAACGACCTCGGATCCTTTCGCAGCCAAGAACACAGAGGCCGGCTCGGGAGCGGAACAGACACTTCGGATGACATTTCTTAAAGCAGGAGTCGAACTCAACACCAGCGACGAAATCTTCTACAGCAACGAAGGTGAAGTGTTAACGGCAACAACGAGTGTCAGTGCACATCGCCAGTTGGAGGAGTATTTCGCTTTGCTCAAAAACGAAGCGGAGCGTCAGATCCATATTCTAGTCGAGTTCATTGAAGTCGATCATGTCGAATTCAGCGATTGGCTGATGGAAAACCGGCTCTCTGGAGATGGCACACCCATGCGCAAGGAAGTGCAAAAGTGGGTCCGCGACGATCGAGCGACAATTCTCGAAAGCCTCATGGTAACCGCGCGATCCGGGCAGCGGGCGAAGGCTGAATCAATCACTGAAATCGTATACCCAACCGAATATGACACTCCAGAACTTCCCGCCACTTTGACTCAGGCGGAAGATGCTGAACCAGCAATATCCCCGATTGGGCCGACTGCGTTTGAAACACGAAATGTGGGAGTGACTCTAGAGGTCGATCCTGTTCTCGGAGCCGACAACACGACGATTGATCTGAATCTCGCTCCGGAAATGGTTCAGTTGGAAGGATATACTACTTGGCCAAACGAGGAAATCGATGCCGAGTTTCAGGCTCAGATCCCGACGTTCTATACGATGAAGACAACCACCCAGGTAACGACACTGGATGGCCGCTACGCCTTCATGTCGACACTCCGACCTCTCGAGCCAAGCGATAAGGATCGTGAGAATGCCCTCGTGCTTCTCTTTGTGAGAGCTGATGTCGGTAGCCTCGGTGAGTGGTCAGTCGAAGCGGCGAAATAGCCGTGGATCGGAGAGACTTCGCTTTCCACC
>JARGOD010000176.1:1356-3796 GCA_029210205.1 Verrucomicrobiales bacterium
GCCGCGCGCGATGATTTGGAGCGTCAGGCCTTCGAGATCGAGACGATGAGTGCGCTCATGGACAAAGAGCTCGCAATTCTCCGTGCTGATCTTATCGAGAGAGAGAGTGAGCAGCTCCGCAATTCGCTTGATTCCCTCACGCAGCGAAATGAAGAACTTCAGGCCCAGGCCGTCGAGGCTCGAGTCAAAAGCGACCTTCTCACTCAGCGCATCGAAGCGACCCCGATGCTCCGCGCTGAGCCGATTCCGAATCAACCCATTTCAGCGCCTGTGGCAAATGCCCCGGCTTATGGAGGACCGACCGGACAGGTCTCATCGACTCAACCAGATCGCGATTTTTCTATGTTCTACGAGGGACTTTCGCCCCACGGTCGCTGGATCGACGTAGATGACTTCGGCTATTCTTGGCAACCCCGGATCGCGGCGGATCAGGGATGGCGCCCCTACCTCGACGGCTCTTGGGTCTGGACCGACTATGGCTGGACATGGAGTTCGAATGAACCTTTTGGATGGGCAACCTATCACTATGGTCGCTGGGCGAATCTTAGTCACATCGGCTGGGTCTGGGTTCCTGACCAGCAATGGGCTCCAGCTTGGGTTTCATGGCGACAATCACATGATCATGTCGGGTGGGCTCCACTCCCTCCTTCGCGCGGGGCAGTTCGGGAAATCGATCGTGACTGCGACCTTCGCTACAATCTCGGGCCTTCCAGTTATACCTTTATCCAAACGAATCATTTCTCAAACCGGAGTTACCGCAGCGTCTGCAGCCCGGCGGAGAGAAATTCTCACCACTTCCGCCGCAGTGTCAATACGACCCGAATCGTTCAGCGCCACGGCTATCAGCATCAAGTGTTTGCCCATCGCGGAGGCCCCGCCTGCTCTAAAATCGAAGATGCCGTTAACGGCCGGGTTCCACGTCGAAAAATTCACTTCGGTCAGAGCGGTCATGTTTCCGCCTCGCCTTCATCGCATACCCTATCTACCACTGCGCCTCTCAACATGATAAAGCTCCCTCTCGCAGCGGCAGGAGCTTCAATCATGCCGCCAAAAATCTCGGAGCTAATCAAGGGCGCCAAACGCGTCGATGCCCTTTCCCGCCTCCCGGCGGAAGAAGCGGCAACCCTGGTTGAAGAAATTAACGGAGAACTCGCCACGGTCGAAGCTATCGAAGAAGCCGCAGAAGTCGTCGTCGCGACCTCACCACCCGTTGAACCTTTGAATGTCACCCCGGCATCGATTCCCGAGACTACCGTGGAACCGGAGACGCCGACAACAGAGGAGCCCTTCGTCGCCGACATCAACACTCCCGAAATGGATGCAGCTGGAACAGAAATTCCCGAAAACGCTCCCGAGACTACGGGTGAAACGAATACAACAACAGAAGCGCCCATCATCGCCGACTCTGACATTCAAGGCGCTGATTCAGTGACGACCAGCGAGGAACTGACCACTCCTTCAATGCAGACGAATCCTGAAAGCGATACGATTGCCCTTCCGGAGAATCCCGATTTGCCGATGGCAGCTCAGACCATCGAGAACTCAAGTGACCTTCCTCCGGTTCCTGAGGAAAGCACGACCGGAGCGACAGTTCTTAAAGGGACAAATCCCACTCCCACCGAAGCCAACACCGCTTCACCGGACATCGGCAATCATTCAACTGTGGAGCCTTCTCAAAACGGCGACGTTGGAACAACGATGCCGACGATTGAGACTCCGGCCATTTCCAATGTGGAACCGGATACTATTGAGCCAGCCTCTACGGGGCTTTCTCCAACCGCTTCTGAAATGGCCGTGGAAGCACCGACCTCTGAGACGAATACGGTCATGGCGGAAGCTCCCGCCGCGGAAGCAGTGACGGCCGAAGTCGCGGCAACGCTCGATTCATCCAAAGTGGACAAGGAGACGCCAGCAGCTGAAGGCACTTCAACCAACCATACAGCAATGGCAAGCGAGCCAACGGATAGTGAAGTCAATGCGGCCCTTTCAGATGAGCCCCTTGCTTCTGCAAATGTCACAGAAGAACAGCCAACCACTTCCGAAACCGAGATGACTCCGGACTCAGAGGTAGAAAGTAGTGATTCTGGCCCTTCTGAAACCGCACCCGCTATGGCTGGTGAGAGTGCGAATGCCGAGGCTGAAAATTTGGCAGCGCAAGAAGCGGCGATGGCTGAGGAACAGGCGAAAGCTGAAGCCCTTGCCGCTCAGCAAGCGGCGATGGCTGAGGAACAGGCGAAAGCTGAGGCCCTTGCCGCTCAGCAGGCAGCGATGGCTGAGGAACAAGCGAAAGCTGAAACCCTTGCCGCTCATCAGGCAGCGATGGCTGAGGAACAGGCGAAAGCTGAAGCCCTTGCCGCTCAGCAGGCGGCGATGGCGCAGGAACAGGCGAAAGCTGAGGCCCTTGCCGCTCAGCAGGCTGCTATGGCCGAGGAACAAGCGA
>JARGOD010000044.1 GCA_029210205.1 Verrucomicrobiales bacterium
AGGAAGGCGGATACGCTTATCCAGCGATCAACTGCTCCAGTCTTGTCACGATCAACGCTGCGCTCAAAGCGTTTGCTGATCAGAAGTCAGACGGAATCATTCAGTTCTCAACCGGGGCGGGCCAATTCGCCTCCGGCCTGAACCACAAAAACACCGTTCTCGGCACGATTGCTCTCGCGGAACTCACTCACTCTCTCGCGGAACAGTATGACGTTCTCATCGCACTGAACACCGACCACTGTCGTCCACACGTCGCTCCGGACTTTCTTGCTCCGCTCATCGAAGCAACGGCGAAACGACGTGCAAAAGGTGAGAACAATCTTTTCCAGAACCACATGCTCGACGCCTCAGAGCTCCCTCTTGCGGAAAACATTGAGCTCTCGAAGGAGTATCTTAAGCTTTGCGCCGAGAACGAAATCGTTCTTGAAGTCGAAGCCGGCGTCGTCGGTGGAGAAGAAGAAGGTGCCGCAGGAACCGAGGACACACCCGACGAGGATCTCTACACGACCCCTGAGGATATGCTTGCGGTCTACGAAGCACTTCATCCTCTTGGCCGGTTCACTTTCGCCGCCACTTTCGGTAACGTTCATGGCCACTACAAGCCTGGCGCGGTAAAACTCCGCCCTGAGATTCTCAAGCAGGGACAGGACGCAGTTATCGCCAAGTATGGTGCCGACTCTGAGTTTGACCTCGTTTTCCACGGCGGTTCCGGTTCCAGCCTCGACGAAATTCGTGAGACCCTCGACTACGGTGTCGTGAAAATGAATGTCGATACTGACACCCAGTATGCATTCACCCGTCCTATCGCTGAGCACATGTTCCAGAATTACGACGGCGTCCTCAAGGTCGACGGTGAAATTGGTAACAAGAAAGCTTACGATCCACGGGCCTATCTTAAGGCAGCGGAAGAAGGCATGGCCGCCCGTATCGGCGTCGCCTGTGACGATCTTCTTGCGACTGGAAAGTCGATTGGTGGTCAGGTCTAAGTGCCTCGGCTCTCTTTCAGAAAAACACGGCTCGGTTCTCCGACCCGTGTTTTTTTGTGCCCCCATGAAATTGCGGAATCAGGGCCGTCATTCGGGTATTGTCAGTCTTGAGGAAGAGTGAGAAACTCCCCTCGACTATGAATCTGAAAACCCTTCTAATTTCGGGCTCAATTGCCTCCCTCACTCTTTTTAACGCCCAGGCCGAAGAAGAGAAGAAAGGCAAAGCCGAGCCTACGCCCAAAGTCCATCCTACCGGCTACACCGACACTCCTTTCCTTCCCGGCGGGAAGTGGCGGGTCCACGATGACGCCCGCCCCCGCCCCGAAGTCGTCACACCCGGAAAGAAAGCTTCGGACGCTCCCTCCGACGCGATCGTTCTTTTCGACGGAACGAATCTCGACGAGTGGGTCATGGACAAAGACGGCTCCGCTGCTGATTGGATCCTCAATGAGGGATTCATGGAAGTTCCGCCCAAAGGAGAAGGTGTCGGCGGCTACGTTCGGACAAAGCGCGAGTTCAGTGATGTTCAGCTCCACATTGAATTTGCGACTCCAGCCGAGGTCGATGGCAATTCACAGGGACGCGGCAACAGCGGAGTCTTCTTTCTCGGCGGATACGAGCTTCAAGTCCTCGATTCCTATGAGAACAAATCTTATGCAGATGGTCAGGCATCCGCGATCTACGGCTATAAGCCACCGCTCGTAAACGCTTCACGCCCCCCCGGTGAGTGGCAGACCTACGACATTGTTTTTGAAGCTCCTAAATGGGATGCCGAAGGCAACCTTCTGAAGAAGGCTCACATCACTGTGTTTCACAACGGAGTCCTGACGCACCACTATCAGGATTACCTTGGTCCTTCCGGCCACAAGCGTGTCGCCAACTATAATACGGTCCAGGAGACCGGACCGCTGAAGCTACAGAATCACAATAATCCTACCCGCTTCCGCAATATCTGGATTCGAGAGTTGAATTTGAGTGCGAATAACTAAGTAAACCGCAGACTCCTCAGGTCAATGCCTACAGAAAAGGACGGAGCCATCTCCGTCCTTTTTTCATTGCTTCAATCATCAAGTCGAAAGATCAAAACACGCCTATCCTGCTTGAGCATAAACTCTTCGGAATGGGCAGGAAAACGAGCCTGAGTTTCGCCAAACCCCAGAGGGAGAAGGCGCGCCACATTGACACCAAGACTGGAGAGCACGTTCACAATCCTTTCCGCGCGCTGCTGCGAAAGCACCTGATTGGCATAGGCACTGCCTTCAGCTGAAGCATGGCCTTCGATGACATAATTCAGCTCGGCAAGCGACGGGTCTCGCAATGCTTCAGCGAGTTGCGAAACGACCTGAAAGGATCCTTCATCGGCAAATTCTGCACTGCCACGTCGGAAGAGAATATTATCCTTCGTCACCTTGGATTCGGGATCAACAGAATACTGAACCTCAATGGCTTCATCGCCTGCTTTGACCGAGTGATCTCCCGCACTTTCAGACTTTTTAGCCGTTGTCTTCGTTAACTTCACGGTGTCTTCATCTGCTGCAATCTGAATCGCGGCGGGCAATCCTCGAGCACTGAAATAGAGTGACCGGGTTTCTGAAGTGGGGGCTTGAGAGATTGACCGGGTGACAAGACCGCGGGTTTTGAAGCCCTCGTCCGCCTTTTCTTTCCCGGCTTGTCCCCTTAGCTTCTTAATCAGCTCTTCTGTCGAATCCTGAGCCGATCCCGGCCCGGAAAAAAGCACGAGAACAAGAGCGATGAGTGAAGCAAAAAACGGTTCGTAAGTTTTCATGAAGGTTCGTCGGTTAATGATGAAATTTATGCAGCTTTAATCAGTCTTTAAGGAAATACCCGATGCGAGCCTGGACAATCTTCGCGGGGGCACCAGTAAGATCCACGATTTCGGTGACTCTTATCGCTTTGGGAATCCCTCGAGCCGAATAAACATCACCTTTTTCGAAGAGAACGAAGTCACCTGCCTTTTGACCGTGGGCAAGGTTTCTAATCTCACTCTTCGCCGCATAAACGATGATATGCTCAGCCCCGCCCGGCGCTGTGGTTTCCCATGAAACCCTCAGTTTTTTGTTCTTAGGACGGAGCGTGGCACGGTCCGAGTTTCCGGGAAACAGCTCAGTGACATGATCATCTGAGCTGAAGTGAAAAACGCGGATGTGAGCGTCAGCAGTTGCGACAATGTCAAGCTCCGCCCGATCGCCCACCTTCAGTTTTGGCTGAATCGAAATCTTCATTTTTCCTCCGTCAGGAAGGAGCACGGATTCCTGCGCCAATGTCTCCGATGATTCCTTTGAGGTCAAAAGTGCCTTCTTAGTCGTGGTAATCCCGTGATCAATATTTCCGAAGGCAGAATGATATTGATCTGAATCGGCAATCAGGGAAGCATACTTTTCACCTCCAAAATCCTCATACCCGAGCGGAATGAAAGGCATTAGCTCGTAGCCAATCGCATAGACAACCGCGATGTATTCCCGCAGTAAATTCTCTCGCCTAATCGGCAAATCACGCGCCATGGAACTCGTGATGACACTGAGGGTTTCGCTCTGATCGCTCTCCTCTTCCATCAATTCCATCAGTTCCTCCAAATCCATGCCGAACTCACTCGCAAGCTTTCGCACGGTAACAGGAGAGCGGAATTCGTTGTAAAGACCGACGACAGGCTCAGTAGAGCCTGCCATTCCGCCGGTTGCCTCAGCTTCCGCCTGAGTGAACCGCTCGAAATCCTCCTTCACCGCTGCCTGAAGGACTTCAGGTTCGACATATAGTTTTTCGAGTAGCTTCTTCTCCTCAAAATTCAAAATTCCGGCAGCGGAAACCAAAGGCCTGATTTCATCTGTCATTCCCTCCAGCGTTCTCTTCGTAGGATCTGTCACCCGAATCGCCGGCTTGATCCCCTGATCGTGGCACGCCATGCAGGAAATGCCGTTCAAGATAACGTTGTCCTGTCGATTGTCGTCCTGAACAATTTCGATCGGCCCACGATCAAGGCGAAGGCCGTCTTGCGTCGTCAACATGTAGCCCTGCAAGCCGTTCGGCAGATTGTAGATCATCTCTCCCCCATCATGTTCGAAGATATGATCCTCTTCGTCGGTGAGACTGGCATCCATCGGTCCGAGCGGCGCCAGCTTCAGCTCCTGAGTCCGCTTTGGACTTAGTGGTGTAAAATCATAACTCACCCAATAGGCTCCCTGATAGGAACCCAGTTCGTGTCGCTCAATGAGTCTGTTTGCTTCAGAAACACCTGAAAATTGAAACCCCGCACGCATGGCCTCGCCCTCCTGAAGATTTCCAATCCGATCGACCCCGAGAGCGTCCTCAAGCATTTGGAGGACATTATCGTCGTCACTGTCCGATTCCATCCCGAGAAGTCGATACATGATATCATCGTAGAGTGGCGGCTGAGCAGCTGCAAAGGTAAACCAATCTGCTCGCAAGTAGGCCATTTTTGACCCGGTGTAGCGCTCGATGAGCTCCTCTTTCTGACGATCTATGCCGAGAATTCCATAAGGATAGTATTGAACGACCTCATCCCAGTCTTCCGGGTACCACTGGTAATCGCGAAGGTCGATACGATAGATGGTTTCCCCTTCGTCAATCGCGACCGGGCGGGTAATTTTCGCATTCATCGAGAGACTATTGATCAGCTTGCTGACCGCCGCACGATGCGGATCCAGATCAGGGACCAGCGCATTACCCTCGTTATCTTTGCCGTTGTGAAGATTGGTCAGGGTGAGGTAGCGAAAGAATCGACGCTCTGACTCACCTGCGGCTCTCAAGTCATCATAAATTGTCCCGATCACGTCAGCGTTTGTAATGAGCGGTCGCTCGACCAGCTTTGGTCTCCCGGCTTCAACCCATTTTCTGATCACTTCCTTCTCCGGATCCACGAGAGGAGGACGGAAGCTTTTGTCTCCCGGCTCGCCTTTTGACTTAGGCATGCGTCCCTCTGAATCGTGCTCTCTCAGAATGCGCTCGGCGATGGTCTCCGCGAGGAGCGTCTTGCCGTCAGCATCTTTTTCGGAAAAAAGCACTGCAAGATTGATCGTCCCGTGAAGTTCCGGCTCGTAATCGCCCGTGTGGCACTTGGAACAGCGCTGCTCGAAGATCCAGTGGACTTTTTCGTTGAGACTCACGCCGCTGGGCATTTCATCAGGGATATCCGAAACCGAAGCGGTGACTTCAATAGGTTCCGGCGTTCCGCTGACGGGCTCTGCCGAAGTGACGTCAGGAACAGGGGCGGCACCCAACTGAACAATCCACCGACTCAAAAGATCAATCTCTTCGCCATTGAGGGGAGGACGATAGCTATCATCGCCTTCCGCACCCCGGCTCTTAGGCATTCGCTTTCGCGAGTCAACCGCCAGCAAAGCGCGTTCAAGAATCAGAGATGCCTCTGTGTTTCCCGGAATGAGGGCCTCATCACTGATCAAATCCTCGACTGAGACTCCCTCATGGAGATAGGGAAAGTCATCGTTTGTCTCAGGGTGATGACATTCCTGACACTTCTCCTGAAATAGAGATAAGACTCCTGGCGTAAGGTCCTCCTCAGCCTGAAGAGAGCAAATGGCAAGAAGACCTGGAAGGATTGCAAAGAGCCTTCGAAAAACTTTAGCTGATTTATTCATGAAGCGGTTCAAGTGGTTAGTCTATAGTCGGATCGTTCTCTTGGACGAGTCGAATGTTACACTTATGAATTTTTGTCACTTTTCATTCGTCCCAAATTCCATGTTTCGCCCCCTTTTTTTCCGATTTTCCCTCCTCTCTACCGCGCTCTTCCTGAGCGCCTGCGAGGAACCCAGACTTTCTTCAAGGGAGAAGAACTTTGATCCGGCCGGAGTTAGCGACGCCACTTCGTTGCAGGAACTACTCGCTGGTTTGGGAGTGAATCTGCCGACGCAACCTCCGGATTCAATTGCGGATGGCCAGGTAGACGACGGCCGTGCTCTCGTGTTTCAGGGAAGACTCCCCGATCGTGAAGACCAAAAGCTCTCAGCCTACTTCTATTGTGCCGACTGCCACAGCACCGAGCGTGAAACGCACAATCTTGCTGAATATAATGATCCTCTTGCAAAACTTGCCTACGCTATCGAAAAAGATATCGTAATGCTCCCGGCTCCGTCGCTCGCAGGTATCGTAAATCGCGAGGGCTACTTTCAAAGTGAATCCGCAGAACGTTTCGGGGCAGAAAAGGCAGTTTTGAATGACCTCCCCGCTGCGATTCAGTTTTGCTCAACGACGATTGCCCGGGGAAGAGAGCTAGACGAAACCGAACTAGAAGCCATCCTCGCCTATCTCTGGTCGCTCGAATGGAGGATCGGAGATCTTGGATTTCGGGGTGCTGATCTTGCTGAACTGAAACGACGCGCCCTCAACCCGGATGAACACCGTTTGATCGCCGAAGAGTTGAAGGCGCTTTATCCTCTTTTCACACAATCAACAGTCGGCGTGATACCCGAAGACTCATTCGCAGGATTTGATAGAAAGACCGATCCCGATTTGGAATCCGGAGCTGCGGTCTGGTTGCGTTCGTGTATCCACTGCCACGGAGCAGGAGGAGCATCCGAGCACTACTTCGGGGATAAGCCGTCGACATGGAGAGCCCTCCAAAATGCGTTTCGCGAGGGCTTGCTCTACGAGCATCTGCGCCAGGGAACTTTCTCTAAAGAATCCCGAACAGCTCACATGCCTTCCTTTTCGAGAGAAAAACTAAGCGACGCCCAAGTCGAGAACCTGAGGGCGTATATCGAAACCAAGGTTTCGTCCGAAAAACCTGAAAACTAGAGCCCTACGTCCCGGGGCTCCTCTTTCTTCTTTTTCGAATCATCATCATGAGACTCCTTGACGGAAGGCTTCTCCTCGTGATGGGCCTTTTTGTCGGCATGGGAATCTGCGGGTTTTCCCCCGTGATCACCTTCCCCGCTATGATCAGACGCGTGTTCTTTGCCATGGTAGCCATGGTCACCGTGTAGAATCTTCGTATCGTCGAACTGGTGCCGCTCGCATCCCAGCATAAAAAGGCCGGCAATGCTCAATCCAAGGAACAAATGGCTGAGAAATCTCATGGGATTGTCTTTAATCGCGAGCCTGAGTTTTTGCAACTTCCAACTTATCCAATACCATAGCCGAATTCATGTCGTTTCCATCACGCCCCAACATTCTCTGGTATTGCACCGATCAGCAGCGCTTCGACACGATCGGGGCTCTCGGAAATCCCCAAGCGAAAACACCCACGATGGATCGCCTCGTCAACGACGGCGTCACCTTCGAACACACTTACTGTCAAAGTCCAATCTGCACACCGAGTCGGAGCAGTTTTATGACCGGGCTTTATCCTTCCAAGCTCCATAACACGCGTAACGGCAACGATACCTTTCCTGAAGGAACCCCCCTCATCAGCAAGCTGATCGCTGACCAGGGTTATGACTGTGGTCTTATCGGCAAATTTCACCTTCAGAGCGCGGGCTACCGTGCTGAACCTCGCGTTGAAAACGACGGATTTTCCACGTGGAAATTCAGCCATGCCCCCAGGGATGACTGGGAACCCGGCACCCACGATTATGCTGACTGGGTCAAAGAACAGGGCCACGACCTCAATGCGCTGCGTGAAACCGCTGACCGCGTCCCCGCCGAACTGCACCAAACAACCTGGGCAACAACCCGGGCCATTGAATTTATTTCTGAAGAGCGTGGCGAAACTCCCTGGATGCTGAACGTCAACGTCTACGATCCTCACCCGCCCTTCATTCCCCCCAAATCCTACGCCTCAAAATTTCGCGCCGAGGACATGCCCGGCCCCGCCTTTCAACCAAGTGACATCGAGGCCCAAAACGCTCTTGGTGATGCGGATTTTCAAACCCATTCTCGCGATCCATCTGAATTCAACGGCAAACAGGCTCAAGCTGACTACTATGCAATGATCGCACTCATTGATGATCAGCTCGCTCGCCTCCTGGAGTTCCTTGAAGAATCCGGCCAAGCTGAAAATACAGTTGTTATTTTTACGAGCGATCACGGAGAAATGCTGGGCGACCACGGACTTCTCTACAAGGGATGCCGCTTCTATGAAGGCCTTGTCAGGGTTCCTTTAATCTTTAAACTCCCGGGTCAATTCAAAGCAGGAGAAAAGACAGTAACACCGGTCGAGTTACTCGACCTGTCCGCGACCCTTCTCGACATTGCCGGGGCTGAAATACCTAAATATCACCAAGGATTCTCACTCTTACCTCACCTCATCGGTAAGAAGCCGCTTCACGATCCTGTGAGGCCATTCGTCCGATCCGAATATTTCGATGCTTTAGCTCCAAAATTCACCCAAGGAAATGGCACCTTTGCGACGATGCATCGACGGGGGAAATACAAGCTGGTGATCTATCACAGCCTTGGGGTTGGAGAGTTGTTTGACCTTGAGTCAGACCCGAATGAGCATAACAACCTATGGTTAACCCATGATTATCAAGCGATTAAGAATGAGCTAATACTCGAAAGCTTCAATGCGCACATCAATCTGACAACTGATGTGGGCTCAGAGCGGATCGCCCCGATGTAGAAGTCAGGTCTAAATCTTCATCACCACAACGCGACTACCTTCATGGCGTATGACAGTGATTTGTGTTCCTTTCGAGATGAATTCGCCATCGGAAACGATATCCAAGAGTTGAACTCCAAAGCGCCCTTTTCCAGAAGGGACCAAGTCTGTCGTGGCTTCCCCTGTCTCACCGATAAGGGACTTCGTTCCGGCTCCATCGTGTTTGCCGCTTTGCTCGAGGGCCGCGCCTGAAGAAATAGCCTCCTCAAGAATGAGTCTCCTTCCGAGCTTTGAGTCGGGAAGAAACTTCATCCCGGCAAATATCGCAACCAACGCCCCAACGAGCCCAATTGCCACGCCAATGAACGACTCACGAAAGAGAGTGAACCAGGTCTCAGCACCGGGAAGACCACTCCACTTCCATTCCAAGTCAACTCGATCAACCATTGCCAATCCAAGGGCGACGAGCACGAGCGCCCCACCGACGGCACCAGGTATGATCGCCCCCGGGAAAAGGAAAACCTCCACGCCGATTAAGATCAAGCCGAGAATGAGAAGCACTGCCAGTTCGTACCCAGCCAGATTTCCTGCGAGATAGTTTCCGAAGAAGAACAAGCTGAATGAGAGAACACTGATCAATCCTGGCAAACCAAAACCGGGACTGTTCAGCTCAAGATAGGCACCGGCCAAGCCGACCACAATCAAGAGAATCGACAATTTCTGAACCCAGTGAGCAAAAGCCTCAAGCCCCAGAGGCTCGGCGTTGATGACCTCAGCATCAATCCCCTCGGCCTCGAGCAAAGCCTCGATGCTGGAGGAAATTCCCTTCGCCAGAACAGGAGAGCCTCCAATGATTTCTGTGGCCCTTATTGTATTAAGGTTCAAAACATTACCTGCTTCATGGACGACGATTCCGTCGATTTTGACCTCTTTCTCCCGAGTCACGAAAGCTTCTGCCACATCAGGGTTGTGCCCTTTGAGTTCAGCGACATTTCGCACCGTGCCAATAATCATCTGAGTCACTTTATCTGCCATGTCCTCAGCAAGGTCCTGCCCTGTTCCACTGACAACAAGGGCTGAACCTATTGTCGCCGCAGGACGCATATAGATGTGATCCGTCCCGACCGCGATAATAGCGCCGGCCGACTCGGCTCTGGAATTCACAAAGGTGAAGGTCGGATAAGAAACGTTTTGAAGGCTGTTTAGAACAAGACCCTCAGTGTACCATGCAAAGCCACCGGGAGTATCCATGTCGAAAACCAATCCAGCAGCCCCGTCGAGCTCCGCCTTTTTGATGGTTCGATCCATGAAATCAAAACTCGCCTTTCCGGTCGCGAGCGTGTCCTGCCCAACTTTCAAGACGACCACTTTTCCTTTGTAGCTTCCTTCTTCTCTTTTCCCAAATAATGTCTCGTCATTTGCCGAACGCTGAGGATCCAGAGCTTTTGTCTCCGCATCCTTCGGATCATCCTCTTTCTTCCCACTGGCAGCGTTAAGTCTCTCACGATTGGATGACTCACTGAATGATCGAGGGTTTGTAACAATCATTGGGCCGGAAAGCTCCAGTTCCTGTAAGAGTGCCTCTCGACTGTTTACCTGACCATCAGCGAGGATGGATTTCCCTTCGAAGATCTGAACGGACTCTTCGGCAGTAAGCGTTAGGAGTTCCCCTCTCTCTGAGAGTATTGTGTCGCCAACCTTCAACTCTTTCTCCTCATCGATCATCGCCTCCACCACATCGACGCGGTGACCATAGATCTTAGCGAGGCTGCGTGCCCGGGCCTTTAAAACGGATTGCTGTTGCCGAGCTATCGCCAGAGACTCTTCGTCGTCCTCGTCGTCGCTCACGACAACACCTGCAGCTCCGATGATACCACTCGGATTCATGTAAATAGAATCGGCCGCGAGAGCAATAATAGCACCGGGTCCAGTCGCCGAAGGATTAATGTAAGCCACAGTGGGAACCCGAATATCGGCCAACAAATCGAGGAGCCGCTGCTGCGTTTCCATCTCTGCCTGAGCACTGAAATCCAGTTCCAAAATCAACGCCCCGACTCCGTCTTCCTCTGCCCTTGAAACAAGTCTATCAAGGTCCCGGATCCGCCGACCGTCGTTTAGATCATCATTTTTCAGGACGACAAATACCGCTCTACCTGCCCACTCCATTGACGATTCGCTTTCTCCCTCAGCGTGAACAGCTGAGCAGAATAAAGAAATGATGCTGCACAAGAGCAGAACGGGACGAAAGAAGTTCGTGATCATCGATTGGCTATAGGGGATACGGTAGAATTACGCATCGGGATCGTCCACGCATTTCAATACGATATTTCCAAGCTATCTGCCTCCCTGGCGGCGGCGCATGAGTTGGACAAAAATGAGAGTGGACAGGATCAAAGAACCCACAATCACTGCCGCGATCAAAACGACAATCTCCATCACTTGACGTGAACTTGTCGGAGAAACACTTAGCAACACCTCAGAATTCAAGCCGGAACTCTTTATCTCAATCGTTTTGTCTTCTCTTTCACTCCGAAAAACCCCGAGAGAAATTGCCTTGTCTTCCCCCATGTTCTTCTCGGCCGAAACCTTTTTATCCAGTGATATCTCCCTACCGCTGGAAGCATCGAAAAGAAAGACTTTGGCGCCGGGAGGGAGCTCTCCACTCCCGTGGTGCAATTGGTTTCCAAGTCTACCTTTCAAATGAAGCCACAAGGTGTATTCGCCAACGCTGGAAAGCGTCACCTCAAAATTCGGAGGGAGAAGCCCCCGATCAACTTCAGCCAGGAGCGGCGGAATCCGCTTTACAGCAATCGCAGCTGCGATCGAAACACCCGCCAAAAGGATGATCACCGGGAAGACAAGGTTGGCGACCAATGATATCGGCCTATGGCTCATTCATCTCCCCCATCTGCTTTCAAATGCTCAACTTTTCCCGAAAGCACTTCAATTCCGTTTCCCTGCACTAGTGAAACTTCCCCTTCAATCTTGTTTTCGACCAGCGTGTTCGAGACCTTCAACTCGCCCCCGGGCTCACCAAAAGGACTCTTCATTTCAACCGACGTGTCAGTCAGCGATACCTCAAATCGAACCGGCTCTTCTATTCCAGTATGCCAGTATTCGCACTCGTTTAGATCCAGCGAAGCATTGTGCGTAAAACGCCAATAGAACTCTTGCTGATCCTCACCCCAAATTCGGGTGCCCTTCATCTCAAAGGAACCGTCGTCGGAAAAAGCTCCAGTCCAGTCCTCCTGAATATCGGTAACTTCTCCGTCGGCATTGACTAATTGACCGGAACCGATCCAATGACCCGCAATTGACTTGAAGAAAACCTCAGCAGTCAGGCCTTCTTCAGCCTGAACAGTATACAAAGAGATTAGAACTGCAATAGCTAGGGTTAATCTCCACATTACCGAATTGTAATTCAAAATGATACCGATTGGCAATCATCAATCGCATGAATTGCGTGACAGACTCGACTAATGAAGCGATCAGCGGCGTCGTTTAATGGCCCTGACAGTCGAGCGCCGGCAGCGAGGGTATGTCCCCCGCCCCCGAACTCCTTACAGACCTCCCCCACACTCACCTGATCAGATTTTGAACGAGAACTGACACGAATGCGACCATCTTCGAACTCCTCAAAGAAGACGGCCACGATGACAGAATCGATCGCCCTGATCACGTCGATCACTCCCTCTGTATCACCAGTTCTGAGTCCGAGCCTTTCAGTCACGACAAATGGAAGAAGGACACTGACGCATCGGTTATCGCAATCCATACGGAGATCCCTGAGGAGAAATGCGAGGGCCTCAACCCTTCGCATCGGATAACTTTCGTAAAGCTGTTGATTGAGTCGGCCAACATCCAATCCCTTGTCAATCAAGTCAGCGACAACACGCATTGTCTCAGAAGAAGTCGAAGGATAACGGAAACTCCCGGTGTCCGTCGAGATAGCTGCATATAAATGACTCGCAGCATCTCCGTTAATCTTCCACCCAGCCTCTTTCGCAAGCTGAAACACAATCTGCCCCGTCGCCGGTGAACTAACATCGACATAGTTAATGTCACCGTACCCGGGATTGCTAACGTGATGATCAATATTGATAACATCAGGATCATTCGAAATTCGATCCCATACAGAAGAACTAATTCGATCACGACCAGCAGAATCCAGAGCAATAATTAGATCAGACTGAACTAAATCAACTTGGCTATCTACTCTTGATACCTCAGGAAGAAATTGGAGGGCCTCTGGAACCGGATCATGATTCACCACCTGCGTCTCTTTGCCTTCACCCTCAAGAATCAAAGCAAGACCAACCGCGGAACCAATCGCATCTCCATCAGGACGGTCATGACATAGAATCAAAACCCGTTCGGCTTTTGCAATTCTGGAAATGACAGGCTGAAACGAAAGATCCACAACGAAGAGGGTTTAGGCAGAAACTCTACCCTGTAAAGTGTCAGAGACTCCGCTTGCGATCATCCTCTTCAGGCTTTTCAGGAAGTTCAATCTCTCCGATTTCTTCGAGGATGTTCAAAACACGGACCCCGCGTTCCACCGAATCGTCTGACTCAAAGGAAAAGTGAGGCGTGTTCCTGAGAACGACCCGCTTCATCACCGAGTTCTGGATAAATCCATGCTTTGCGTTGAGTTTTTGGAGCACTTTTGCTTTGTCTTCGCCAGATCCAATCACTCCAATGAAGATCTGAGCAGCCCGAAGATCCTGAGCCACTTTGACGTCATGAACCGTGACGAGGATATTCGGAAACTCGAAATTCTTCTCGAGACACGAACTTATCTCGCGTTTGAGCAGCTCGTTGACTCTTGAAATCCGCTGACTCATAACAGGCAAAGGGGTGATCGACACTCATTGGGCCGAATTTTGGGGATTGACTACAACTCGACGGCAAGCTTCTCGAGTTCGTAGCACTCAATAACATCCTCTTTCTGGTAGTCGTTGAACTTGCCGAGCTTGATACCACATTCGACTCCATTCTTTACTTCTTTGACATCATCTTTGAAGCGACGAAGTGTAGAAAAGCCACCGTCATAAATCGGCACTTTGTCTCGAAGAACACGGGCTCGGGCAGTCCGGCGAACGACACCGTCTGATACCACACAACCGGCGACCTTTCCGGATGAAAGCTTGAATACTTCAAGGACTTTCGCATGACCGATAATCTTTTCACGAGTCTCAGGTTCAAGCATTCCGAGCATGGCCTCCTTGACCTGATCAATGAGCTCGTAAATGATTGAAAACAGCTTCACCTGAACGCCCTCGCGCTTCACAAGTGGCTGTGCCTTAGCCTCAACCTTGGTGTTAAATCCGATTAAGATTGCATCAGAAGCACTGGCCAAAAGAACGTCAGCCTCGGTTATCGGACCGGCATTCTGACGAAGGATCTCAAGCGCGATCTTATCCGATTCGATCTCCATCAGAGACTTCTCAATAGCCTGGAGTGATCCCTGGACATCAGCCTTGATGATCACTTTAAGAGTATTTTTCTTACCTTGCTCTATGTTCGCAAAAAGGGTCTCAAGAGCAGATTTTTGCTGAGGCTGAAGCTTATCCTGACGCTTCTGATCATGACGCTCTTCGCTCAACTTCTTAGCTTTCCGCTCCGACTCCATTTCGATGAGTTCGTCACCGACATTCGGAACTCCAGAATAGCCAACCACCTCGACAGGTACCGATGGACCCGCTGATTTAATTCGCTCTCCCAGATCGTTGATCAAAGCCTTGACCTTGCCAAACTGGCTACCACAAATAAACGCTTCGCCGGTAGCGAGAGTTCCGCTCTGGATAATCACCGTCGCAGTTGGGCCCTTACCAGCCTCGGTACGAGCTTCAATCACTGTCCCTCGGGCAGCACCATCGTCATTCGCTTTCAATTCGAGAACCTCTGACTGGAGGTGAATCATTTCGAACAAGTCATCAAGACCAGTGCCCTCTTTGGCAGAAACTTCGACACAGATGGTTTCACCACCCCAGTCTTCCGGTGCAAGACCATTCTCCTGAAGCTGCCCTTTGACCTTGTTCACGTCAGCGCGATCAAGATCAACCTTGTTGATCGCAATGATAATCGTAACCCCGGCTGCCTTGCAGTGATCAATCGCCTCGAATGTTGTCGGCATGAGGCCGTCATCGGCAGCGACGACGAGAACCACAATATCGGTAATATCCGCACCACGGGCACGCATTTCAGAGAATGCAGCATGCCCAGGTGTATCGATGAAAGTCACCGTCTGGTCATTGCGAGTCACCTGATAAGCCCCGACATGCTGTGTGATACCGCCGGCCTCGCCCTTGACCACTCGCGATCCCCGATAGGCATCGAGCAATGAAGTCTTACCATGATCAACATGCCCCATAAAGGTCACGACAGGTGGGCGAATCGAAAGCTGATCGTCCTCAACCTCTTCGATATCCTGAACCTCAGGGGCTTCAATAACTTCTTCGACCTTATGAACCCCACCGCCTTTTTCACGACGTTCTTTTTCAAAGATGAACCCGTGCTTTTCGCAAATCCTTGAAGCCACTTCCGGCTCGATAGATTGAGTCAAATTCGCAAAGACATCCATGTCCATCAGATCCTGGATGAGCCGGAATGGCTTCAACTCCATCATCTTCGCCAATTCCTTGACGATGATGGGTGGCTTAATGTGAATAATCTTCTTTCCGTCAATCTCTTCGACTGACGCCTCATCCGAATCCGCTTCTTCACCAGCAGAAGGAAGAACAGCGGGGGCTTCCTCAGGTGCCTCCTCGACAGGTTCCTCCGGCGGCTTCTTTTTCGCCTCTTTTTTCTTTGGCTCAGGATCATCCTTACCCAGGTGTCCAAAAACAGACCCCTGCTCCGATTCGCTGGCCGAAGTCTTTGGCTTGCGAGTGCTTTTTTTCTCTTCTTTTTCAAAGATATTCAAAGCTTCCGCCTTCTTTTCGTCCAAAGATTTGGCCTCGTCGTCTTCGTCGGGGGCAGTTGTAGTTTTAGGCATAGGAAAAGAATGAGCGATTCGGTGACTGGAGAGAGACTCCAGTTGTCAGATTGTGTGTTTTATTCTGGGATTGTATAAAGTCTTGTCAACGGATGAAAGGGACTCACGGACGGCAGCAGTGCCTGAATGAATTATGACTCAAGGGAAGCCTCTTCGACCCCTTCACGAGTCTCATCTCCGGAATCTGCCGGGGCTACTTCTTCCTCTACCTCAGCGGCAGTCTCCTCTTTCGCTTCGGGGGAAGCTTCATCACCACCGACCGCTGCCTTCACCTTTCCTAGAATCTCAGCACCTTCTTCGACACTGATTTCAAGAACGTCGGCGATATCGACCTCGTCCACGCCCTGCGCGATCATCTCAAGACTGTTCAAACCGCCTCGAACAAGGCCTTCTGCAGTCTCCAGTTCAATGCCCGCGGCGTCGGAAATTGCGGATGCTGCATTTGTAACCTGCGCCTCAAATGCTTCGTGTGCCGATTCATCCTTTTGAACCTGCACGTCCCAACCAACAAGCCGCGCTGTGAGCCGGGCATTTTGCCCGCGGCGACCAATTGCTTTCGAAAGCTCCTCTTCGTCGACTTTGACCTGAACAGACTGAGCTTCCTCATCAAGAATGATCGACTTGATCTCCGCCGGCTTGAGCGCTTCCGCGACAAACGTTTTGATGTCATCACTCCAGCGAATGATATCGACTTTCTCGTTGTTCAACTCACGGACGATGTTTTTAACGCGGGCACCACGGAGCCCGACGCACGCACCTACCGGATCCACTTTTTCGTCAGCACTGAAGACTGCAACCTTGGTCCGATACCCTGCCTCACGAGCCAATGAGCGAATTTCGACAGTTCGATCAGCAATTTCGCTGACTTCTGATTCAAAAAGACGTCGAACGAAATTAGGGTGACTGCGGGAAAGAATAATCTCAGGGCCCCGGGAGCCGTTTTCTACAGCGACAACATAAGCACGTATGCGGTCACCAACGTTGTACTCTTCTGTAGAAACCCGCTCTCGCTGATTCATGACACCCTCGAATTTGCCAAGGTCGACGAACACGTCTCCTCGCTCGAATCGCCTCACTGTGCCGCTTACGATATCCCCGGCGCGGTCCTTGAACTCTTCATAGATCAATTCCTTCTCCGCCTGACGAAGCCTCTGCATCATAGTCTGCTTCGCTGTTTGCGCAGCGATGCGACCGAAGTTTGCAGGGGTAATGTCGACTTCAACCTCGTCATCGACCGAAGCCTCCGTATTCATTCGGCGTGCCGTAAAAATATCGATCTCATCGTAAGGGTTCTCGACACGGTCTACGACGACCAATGTAGCGAACGCTTTGATGTCACCCTTATCGGGATCGATGTGAATACGCATCTCCCTTGCAGGACCGATACTTCTTCGTGATGCAGAAAGTAAGGCAGTCTCAAGCGCTTCGACCATTGTCTCGCGATTGATTCCCTTTTCCTTCTCGTAATATTCGAAAAGTGCTAACAGTTCGTTTGTCATATTCTCCAGCTAACCCTCTTATGTTGAGACAAAAAAAAGTGGGACATGCCCACTTCAATCGACCGGGATTTCAAGAACCCGGCATCTCAAGATTGCAGGATCGCGAACATATCGCGGCGTCCTTGGTTAGGCAAGGCCGAAATCAAGCCAATTCAAACGATGTCCGTCCCTTTGGTTAAAGCCCTCAGCTTCGATGCTGCCGGCACTCTGATTGAGCTCTCTGAACCGGTTGGAGTGTCGTATCACCGCGTTGCGCAAAATCATGGAATCGAGGCATGCCCCGAAGCCCTCGCGGAAGCCTTCAAGTCAGTATGGCGGAGAACGCCGTCCGCTTTCTCAGCAGAGTCTCCCGTGAACGACCCCGATGAGAAGTCCTGGTGGCATCGCCTGGTTAAAGAGGTTTTCGCGGAATCCGGGGCAACCCTTCCTACCGATTCCACGTTCGACGTTTTTTTCGAAGCCCTGTACGGGCATTTTGAGGAGCCCGGCACCTGGCGGGCAGTGGACGGTGCGCACGCGGCCCTGGAACGGATCGCTGCTGATTACCCCTGCATCGTGCTTTCCAATTTCGATGGCAGACTTCGCCGAATTCTCGCTGACCTCGATCTCATCGCGCCCTTCGACGCGATTCTGCTTTCCTGCGAACTGGGTGCCTCGAAGCCTGATCCGTCGGTTTTTGCCGCCGCTCAGAAGGCGCTCAATCTACCGGCCAGTGAAATCCTCCATGTCGGTGATGATCCCGTCTGCGATTGGGAGGGGGCCGCGAATGCCGGCTTCGCCAGCTTCCGTGTTGGAAAGGGTCAATCGACACTGAATGAATTATTAAGGCAACTTTCACTTGCGTGACCCGACTCGGTGAATAGATTGCGCGCCCGTCGGCGAATCCGCCTTCGGATGCTCTCAACGGAAAGGTAGCTCAGTTGGTAGAGCAGTTGGCTTTTAACCAATTGGTCCTGGGTTCGAATCCCAGTCTTTCCACTCTTTTCCCCGCACGGGGACTCCTCACACAAGCTTGTCCAGCATTACTGATGCAAGATTCAGGACAAGGAAGAATCCGCACATATCGGTGCATGTCGTCAGAATCGGACCGGAGGCCAGGGCTGGATCCACCTTCAACCGTTTGAGAAAAAGCGGGACACATCCACCAAGGAGAACGGAGAGCATCGTGTTAAGAAAAAGCGCCCCTCCGACGACAAGGCCAAGGTAAACATTGTCCTGCCAGATCGCTGCGATCGTTCCAAGCAGACAGCCAAGGACGAATCCGTTGAACATTCCCAGGATCCCTTCCTTCCAGACGATGCGCATGAATTCTGTCGGACGGATCAGACCGAGAGTCAGCTCGCGAATACTCACCGCAACCGCTTGATTTCCAGAGCAGCCGCTCATGTCCGAAACAATGGGCAGAAAGACGGCAAGCGCGATCACCGCCTGCAGGGTATCCTCATACATGGCAATGACGCTGGCAGCGATGAGGTTTAAGACGATATTCGGCCCCAGCCATGCGAGACGACGCCCGCATCGAGCAAGCATCGGCATACTCCGCAATTCCTCGCCGCCGAGAATGCCGGCGGAGTGCAGATAATCCTCGGTCTGGTGTTCTGCTGTTGCCTCTCGGACCGCCTGCCTCGTCACAACTCCGACTATAATCCCCTGCTCATCAACGACCGGTAGCCCAATGTAGCTTCGATCATCAAACACCTGCAGGAGTGTTTCAAAATCATCGTTCACCCCGACTGAAACCGGCTTTTCCAACATGATATCCTGCACCGGACGACTTCTCGGAGTTAGCACCAGGTCTCGCAGGCGCAACACGCCGCGGAGTTGACCGCTCGCATTCATCACATAGACATACTGCACATCCATGTCCCCGTAGCGTTCAGCTTCGCCACTCAGCTCGGAAAGGACATCACCCACTTTCGCATCATCCGGGAAAGCAGCGTAGGACTGGGTCATCAATCCACCAGCAGTATCCCAGTCGTAAGACGTCAACTCTCTGAGGTGATCTGCCTCGTCTGCATCATCGAGTTCGGCAAGCAACGCTTCAGACTCCGGCTCATGCATTTCACGCAACAGGTCGGCACTGACCTCTTCGGGCATCTCTTCGATGATATCGGCTGCGCTCTCCGGTGAAATCTCCTCGAGGATGTCTGCAGCCTGAGCTTCAGGCAAATGCTCCAGCAGATCTGCTGCCTCGCTCGCATTGATGAGCTCTACTATTCCCGCCTGCTCAACGCCGGTAAGGTGAGCCATGGCATGCCGCTGCTCCTCATGTGTGAGATTATTCAGCCCATCGATGAGGGCCGCCTCATCCCCTTCTCGAAACGCTTCACCGAGCGAAACCCAGGGGCGCTCAGATTCGTCATTTGTCAGGACTTCTTCTTCAGGGGGCATCCCTCACTCTTGAAGCCGCAAGGCAGGGAATCAACAGATCATTCGAGCCAGCACCATGATTAGGTTTCCCGATCGGAAAAATTCCGATTGTGGAGAGCCTTCTTAATTTTACAATAAGAGATGTGGAAAGCTTATCCGGCATTTAGAAATCACCTTTGCCTACTCTTTCTGTTTCTTCTCGGCTCGCCCTGCCTCAAGGCCCAAAAGCCTCTGGAAACCTTTGAAGGGTGTACCTTCGTCCCGCAGGAATGGGCAGACGGCGATTCATTCATGGTGAAGTTCCCTGATGGGCAAAACCGCGTCCTTCGCTTATACTATGTGGACTGTGTCGAACAGAGCGTCTCAACCGATTCAGACAAGCGCAGATTGCGCGAGCAATCTCGCTATTTCGGCGTCAAAGATTACCGAACCGCTGTCGAATACGGTAAAATAGCAGCCACATTTACTGCTGAAACCCTCTCAAAATCATTCACCGTCCACACCTCTTTCGCTGATGCGAGAGGGCGGAGTGGAAAGCCACGATACTACGCATTCCTCACGACGGCTGAGGGCAAAGACCTTTCCCGGGTCCTCGTAGAGAATGGTCTTGCGCGCGCCTTCGGACTGGGTCGCCAGACTCCGTCAGGCACCTCTCGGGACGAGTACGACGCCTTTCTTGCCGACCTCGAACTCTCTTCCGCGATAAAGCGTAAAGGCATCTGGAAACACAGCGACCCGGACGCAATTATCGAAATGAGAGCCACGGAGCGCGAAGATATGCGCGGACTGGAATCGATTGATGATGCCCTCGTGATCCGACCTCCTGAATCTCCTGTTGATGTCAACACAGCCTCCCTTGAAGACCTGATGCGAACCGGACTAAGAGAGTCTCTGGCTGACGCAGTCATCCAAAATCGTCCCTTCGAGAACATTGATCAACTGATCAACATCAATGGCATCGGACCTGTTACTCTGGAAAAAGTGAAACCCTTCCTGCGAATCGAAACGGAACACAATTGATCGTCTCCTGCCCCTTGATTCCCCACACAATCCGTTGTCCATTCCCAGCCTATGGATCGTGAACAAAACCTCTCCCGCTTTCTCCAATCTGACGGCCGAACTGTCATCCTTCCGATTGACCATGGCACCATCATCCCTGTTGCGACGCTGAAACCGGTTGAGCTGATCGAAGAATTAAATCCCGTCGTCGATGGATACGTCGTGAACCTCGGGGTCGCGCTCGCCGCCGCTGACGCTCTCGAAGGAAAAGGGGTTTGTCTGCGGACCGACTGCTATAAGCCCTCCTACGGAGACAATCTCGATGAAGGGAGTTACCGCCTCTACGGAGCAGATGACGCTCTCACCGTGGGCGCTCATGCGATGATGAACATGCTCTACACACATCACGGAAACGAGGCGAGCATCACCCGCGAGGTGGCCGAACTTATCACCGAAAGCCATGAAACCGATGTCCCTGTCATTCTGGAAGCACTCCCCTTTTCGATCGGACGCCCCGATGACTACACCGTCGAGAATATTGGCTTCACGGTTCGAGCTGCAGCGGAGCTTGGAGCTGACATCGTGAAAACCGCTTACCCGACGGACGGGAAGATGGAAGACTTTCGCGAGATTGTTGATTCCTGCTTCGTCCCCGTGATCGTTCTCGGCGGCTCCGCGATGGGAGATGACAACGCTCTCCTCACGATGGTGAAAAATGCGATGACTGCAGGCGCTGCGGGCATCGCGATTGGCCGGAACGTTTTCGAGCATTCTAAGCCCGCCGGGATCGCCGCCGCGCTCAACGCTATTGTCCACGATGACGCGAGTGTCGATTCCGCGCTGAAGCTCGTTTAGTTAACTGACGTCAGCGTTCTTCATCCGCCCTTTCCAAATTCCTCATGATCGTCCCCTCCCTCCAATACGCCGGCCGCATCCTCAAGACTGCTGACAAGCGGCATCTTGGTAAGTTCATGTGGAACTTCGGCGTGAAAGGGATTCGCTCCGTCAACCTTTTCAAAAAGAGAATGAAGGAGGGCACCTACTTTCCTCCCTTTCTCTACATCTCCATTCTCAACAGCTGCAACCTCCGCTGCCAGGGTTGCTGGGTCGATGTCGACAAGCCACAAGTCAAACTTGACCTCGAAGATCTAAACAAAATCGTGAATGATGCCAAAGCTCACGGAAATTCCTTCTTCGGAATTCTTGGAGGAGAGCCCTTCATGCACCCTGAGCTACTCGACTTCCTGGCGGAACATCAGGACTGCTTTTTCCAGGTCTTCACCAACGGTCAGATGATTACGGAGAAGAAAGCAAAGCAGCTCCGCCAGCTCGGCAACGCCACTCCTCTCATCTCGATCGAAGGCACCGAAATTGTCGCGAACGAGCGCCGCGGTGGTAAGGACGTTCTAAACCGGACTCTGAGAGGACTCGATAATTGCCTCGACAATAAGTTACTCACCGGAGTGGCGACAAGCCTCTGCCAGACGAATATTGATGACCTGTTGACCGAGAAATGGTTACGAACCTTAATTAAACGAGGCGTTCACTATGCCTGGTATCATACTTACCGCCCCGTTGGACCCCAACCTAACGAAGATCTCGCCCTCACTCCCGAGCAAGCGCGACGCGTTCGTGAGTTTGTCGTGAACATGAGGATGAAACTCCCCCTCGGAATCATCGACGCTTATTACGATGGCGAAGGCAAGGCCCTTTGCCCGATGTCTAACGGCATCTCTCACCACATCGGGCCTTCCGGTGGCATTGAACCCTGCCCGATTATTCAGTTTGCGACCGAGAATGTTCGTGACGGATCAGTTTATGATTCATTGACGAAATCTGAGTTCTTAAAAGATTTCCGTGAAACGTCTGCCCGGCACACCCGTGGCTGCGTCGTCCTCGAGCGCCCCGATGTCGTTAAAGCACTCGTTGAGAAACATAGCGCGACCGATACCACGATCCGGAAAACAGCGATCGCTGAATTGGAAGCAATGACTCCTCGAAACAGTCAATGGCTCCCTACCGGCGACGAAATACCGGAAAAGCATCCTGTCTATCGCTGGGCAAAACGCGTTTGGTTCAATGACTTTGGGGTCTACGACGCCATGGAAGAAAAGCGATAGCATCCGGCATCAGCTGGATGCGTGAACAAGACCCGAATGAGCTTCCGATCCCGTCTCATTTTAGCCTCTGCGCTCGGAAGCGCTCTCCTTGCAGCAGAATCCGGCGCGGACCAACAAGGTCAGGCTCCCCTTCTCTTGAAGGGCTTAAATGAATCCATCCCTCCCAAAGTCCTCATCGCGGCTCATCGCGGTGGCTACGAAAGCGACCTGGAGGATCAAGCGACAGAGAACTCAGTCGCAAATATAGAAGTGAGCCATCGGAAAGGCTTTCAAATCTACGAGACCGACATCCAGAAAACGCAGGATGGCCACTTTGTGATCGTTCACGACCCAACGATCGAACGAGAGACTAACAGGTCCGGAAAGATCAGCGAAATGACTTTGAATCAGGTCAAGGAGCTTAGAAAACGTTATCGAAAGGGAGCAATCTCAGAGGATTCCATTGCTACCTTGGAAGAATTTCTCATTGCCGGCAAAGATCTAACCGTGTTCAAGGCAGATTTGAAACCGGGAGTCAGCGACTATTTCGGTGAAATTATGGATCTAGTGACGAAGCACAGGGCGCGCGACGGGATCATTTTTCGCGTCCCCTATTATGAGGCTAAACGCTATGAGACCTTTCTCGAGGAAGGAGGCAGCCTCGAAAAGCACACCCTCATGTTCAAGGTGAACACGAAGAATCAGATCGACCATATCAAGGAAAGCTTTGATTCCACAACGATCGAGATCAAACTAAGCAAGGCAGATCCCGTTAAGCAAGCGAGCCTCGATCTGATTACTTATGCTCGCGCGAAAGGATTCATTGTCGAGACCCATGCCGAGGGAGACGCTGCAGATTGGAGAACGCTCATCGGAGCCGGTGTCCGGATTTTCCACACAAGTTCCCCATCAAAGATGCAGGCACTGCTGAACTCTACCGACGAGTGATCAAGCAGACTCGACCCTCCGTTTCCCGCATTTACCCCTGCCGGCAAATGCGGTCAGTCCTATTTGCCTCAGATGCAGTCTGAGACTACTCTTCCCTCGCATGCTCCCGTGGTTCCAAAACGAACAATTTCCGCTCTACCTCGCGCCAATGGCCGGGGTCACGGACTTGGTGTTTCGTCGACTCTGCAAAGAACTGGGGGCCGACGTCATGGTAACCGAGTTCGTTTCCGCGGAGGGTATCATGCAGGCAGATGAAAGGACGCGTGTTTACACGGAATTCGATGATGAACAACGCCCTGTCGGGGTTCAGCTCTTCGGTGCCGACGGCCCGCGCATGGCCGAAGCAGCCAATAAAATCATCGACTGGAAGCGTCCCGACTTCATCGATATCAATTTCGGCTGTCCTGTCAAAAAAGTGGTCTCCAAAAACGGCGGCTCTTCCCTTTTACGCGATTGCCCCATCCTCGCTCAAGTCGCGGAATCGATTGCCAAAGGAGTGGGCGAGCAAGTTCCCGTTACCGCAAAAATTCGCATCGGATGGGACGAAGACCTCATCAATGCTCCCGAAGTCTGTCACATCCTTGAAGACGTTGGCATTCAGGCCATCGCGATCCACGGTCGAACGCGCGCTCAGGGATACACCGGCGAAGCAGATTGGGATATCATTGATCGCTGCAGCCGCGAAGTCTCAATCCCTGTGATTGGCAATGGAGACATCACTTGCGGCGAAGACGTAGAAAAACGCAGGAAGACGACCGCGGTCAGCGGGGTCATGATCGGCCGTGCTGCCATGCAATATCCATGGGTTTTCCGGGACGCAAAATACTACCTGGAGACAGGTGAACATCCAGCCCCGCTCTCACTGGAAGAGCGATGGAGTTTCATCCTGCGCCACGCCCGACTCCTCATTGAGTGGGGGAAATTCTCCCACGAGAAATTTGCGATGCAGTCGCTTCGCTCAAGACTGATGGCCTATTCGAAGGGCCTCCCCGGAGGGAAGCTCCTCCGCTCCAGATTCGCTACTCTCAACTCGATTGGCGAACTGGAAGATCTCGCTGCCGAATATCTGAGTCACTCTCAAGCGGCGTCGGAGATGCGACTGGTCACTGCAGCGTCATCTTCATGAGTCAGATCGGCTTCCGCTCCCTCTTCGATAAAAAGAGTCACGCCCTCAAGGCACCTGCCTGCAGAATCAAACGCCGATAAGTCAGTCACCATTCGGAAACTCCTTTCACGGCGAGCACGAAAAAGCTGAAGGCTTTTTACGACGGCGCGACAAAAGGAAGGCAATGCCGCGAGGAGAATTGCGAGGAGGATGACGAATGAAGCCACAAAGAATCCGAGATAGAGCCTTGCCACTGAAAAATCTTGAGTTCCGATAAAATCCATAACCAGTCTATAATGTTAACAAATTTTAAGTAATTTTAAACTAATTATTTTAAATGATTTAAAATTTATTTATGCCCTGATTTTGCTTTTGTTTTTGCCTACTTGAGTGCTCCTCTATTCGACTTCATACTTCAGTCCATCCTCCTGCTATGCTTGCCGTCATCTCACCTGCAAAGACCCTTGATTTCGAGTGCCAACTCCCTGCTCATCGTCCCACCAAGCCTCAGTATCTTGATGAAGCAGACGAGATTATTGGAGTCCTGCGTAAAAAGAGTCGACCACAGTTGCAGGAATTAATGAAACTCAGCGAGAATCTCGCAGAGCTCAATTTCGTCCGTTACAAAGAGTGGAATCCGGACCCTTCTGAGGATACCTCACGGGCAGCGCTCTTCGCCTTTCGCGGCGATGTCTACACGGGCTTCGAGTTAGATACCTACGGAACCGACGACCTCAAGTATGCCCAGAGCCACCTGCGTATCCTCTCAGGTCTCTACGGCATCCTCAGACCCCTCGATCGCATCCAACCTTACCGACTCGAAATGGGAACAGCGCTAAAGACTGCCAAGGGGAAGAACCTTTACGAATATTGGGGAGAGCAATTGACCGACGGTCTCAGGAGATCAATCAAGAAAAGCGACACAAATTTCCTCGTCAATCTTGCCTCGAACGAATACTTCTCTGCGATTTCTCCCGACCGACTTGATACTGAAATCATCACCCCGCAATTTAAACAGCTGAAAAACGGCTCCTACAAATTTCTCAGCTTCTACGGGAAAAAGGCCCGGGGAATGATGTCCGACTTCATGATCCGGGAGCGTATTGATACACCTGAGGGCCTTAAAGACTTCTCTCGTGAGGGTTATTCCTTCAATCAGTCGCTGAGCGAGGGAAACAACTGGGTTTTCACCCGTGACGAAGTTCCCGCAAAGGCGTAGTCTCTGGCCTGTTTCTTCTATGCGTTTCCTAGTTCCATTGATAGCTGCGGCACTACCGGCTTTGTCACCACTTCTTGCCCAGGAAAGTGAATCCGCTGACTCCGCAACATTGGAAAGCCCAACAAACGCCCTCCCCGTAGGCCTTCCCGTGAAACTGGATATCTCAAGGAGGCTCCTCAAAAACTTCCTTAGCGACGAGACTGCTTTGAGTCCCTATGCAAATGGGACGGAAGCACCGGATGACTTTGTTGGAGCTTTCTCGCTCGGATCACCAAAAGCGAGATTTGTTCCGATCTGGGATCCTGTCTCGTGCCGTCTCGTTGGCGTCCTCGACATCAAGGCGCCGGACTCACCCTATCTGCTTCTCGCGGAGGGACCGATTCCAACATCAAAAGCCAGCGGCGCGAGCGGTGAACCTGACTATTTCGGGATGCGACTTGATGGCGGTCGCCCTGAGTTTCTGTTCACGCATGGAGGCATCACTGTTGCGGAAATGATCTGGCTGGAGGATGACGGTGAAATAATGAAACAGCGTTTCTCTTTTCGGAAACCGAAAGGAGACATCCGCCTCATTTTTCCCGCCGCTTGGACAAACCGTATCACCCCAAGCGTTGGAACGTTCACAGACAACGTTCTCACGGTCCCTGTGGAATCTGCCGCCGAAGTAACACTGCTGTATCGTCTCACGGCTGACGGTGCTCCATTAACAGACAGAAAGGAACCGTAATGCGTCGCCTTCAACTCACTTTCGTCTTCGGCCCGTTTCTCTTCCTTGCCAGTCTCGCTGCGCAGGAGACTGGCAAGGAAACCCGCTCAGTCATCGAAATCACGCCTCAAACGGCAAAGCCTTCGGTCGCTTCTATTTTTCCGATTGACGAAGCAAATGCCTTCTTTCTGAACAAACGCGGACAGGTGGGAGTTGCAAAATTCTCTCCCGGGCTAAGCCTGATCGGCTGGGAATATTACTCTGAGATCAAATGGAACGCCCTCCCGTCGCTGGCGCAGGGGCCAAACTATTCGATCATTCTTTCCTCTCCAGACGAAGTCACTCAGGCATTCGATACGGACAAGGATGTGGAGCTTGATTTTTTCCAGTCACTGATCGCCGATTGGCAAGGCAGGGAGACAGGTTCGCAAATAACCGCCGGCCCTGTCGCCGGCCCCCATGGCAGACTGCTGTTCGCAACATCGCCTCCCTCCCCTGTTGGCGGCGCCGAGGGAGAGGAGCAGGTCGTCGAGAAGTCACGCATTGTTGCCTGGCATCCGGAAGCAGAAGAACTTGTCACAATTACAGAGAGCAGCCTGCCTATTGCAGCCTTCGCCGTTGATCGTCGAGGGCTCCTCGCCGCGCGGCTGGTAATGCCCGAATACAAAGGCGGATTTTTCGTTTCCCTCACGCAGCTGCCATCGCTGAATCCTGAGGCACCGGCGACGATACCTGAGCCGATGCCTTTCACTCTTCCTTCGCTGGTCATCCCGGCTGAATTAACGAAAAATCAAAGCCCGACTGGACTTGCGTTTTTCAATGAGTCCGGTGAGGAAAAGCTTGCGGTTGTTTGCCCTGCTTCGAAACAGGTTGTAGAAATCGTTCCGACTGAAGTGGACGGCGTCTGGGGAGGTTCGATCCTGCTTCGACAAGTCGTTGAGGCTCCCATCGAAACTTTGGTTGAAATGAAAGCCGGGGAGTTACTGGCTGGAGGCGCCGAGGGTTTTGTCCCTCTCAACGGAGTAAACGAAAAATTTCGAATCACGGGGATTGAGATTATTCCGGGAGGAATTGAACTCAACCTGAATGATGAGGTTGATCGCTTTCAAGCAGTGAAGCCGGAAAACTACCTGGTGCAGGCAGTTTCACTCAAAGGAGGAGAGCGCGATCTCAGCGTCGTTCCCACAGTTGTTTCCGACGGGCGCACTGTCATATTGAAAACAGGAACGCTCCCTGATGAAACTGTCATCCGCATCATCTGCCACCGACTTCCGTCCGCATCGGGTGAACCCCTTCTGAGTAACGCGGTTTTCTACACAATCCATCGAAAGCCAAAGTTCGAAGCGGAAAAATAAAAAGCCGACCCCCGCTAGGAGAGTCGGCTTAAATGAAATCGAATCAAAAGCGGCAGTTTTGCCGCCAAGAGAAGACTAATCGAGGTATTCAGCCGGAACCTTGCCGCCGTTTTCGGCAAGAGCTTGCATGACGCGCTTGTGAAGCCACATGTTCATCTCAGCGCTGCCCTTGCTGTCAATGTCTGCCTGACTGTATCCAAGCTCAAGAGCCAGCTCCTTGCGAGATCCGTAGCTGCTGTCCATATCGACGAGCTTCATGAGATCAACGATGGAACGTCTCCAATCGAGGTCCTCAGGGTGAGCAGCTTCCATTTCAACGAGCTGGGCTTCCACATCAACTGGGTCGATTGGAGCGGCGCTTTCTGAACCCGGCTCAGGCGCTGGTGTCGGTGCTTCTTCCTCTTTAGTTCCGAAGATCTTGTCTTTTAGTCTGGAGAATAAACTCATAGGCTTCAGGCTAGCGAAGTAGAATTGATAGGCAAGTTGCAAAAACGCCTAAATCCTTTTTTCCACCATTGGTTTCTACTTCGCTACGTTGCGTGCGGCGGCGAAAGGAGTAAGCTTTAGCCAGCCATGAAGCTCCCACCTCTCGTTATCGCTGTAGTCTTTGCTGCCGTGCTCAGCGCCCCTCTAATGACCGGAGCACAGGGCGGCGGATTCAACTTTTTCAAAAAGAATACCGAGGCAGCAATTTTGCGAAAAGCCAAACGATACAACCTCGTTTCCATAAAAGAGGCAGCGCCGGGCATATTCATCGACATGCTCTACAAAGTAAACTCAGCTTCAGGGAAGCCACTCTATCGCGAGGAAATGCCCTGCCTCGCTCATCGCTCCACCGCAGAGAAACTGGCGCAGGTGAATCGCACGATGAATGCACATGGCTATTCGCTCAAAGTTTGGGATGCGTGGAGACCTTCTGAAGCACAGCAGGCCCTCTGGGATGCCGTGCAGGATCCTAACTTCGTGGTTCCCCCGAGCCGTGAGCTCTCCTGGCACTGTTATGGCATATCAATCGACCTGACGCTTGTGAAGCCAGACGGGACAGCGGTCGAAATGCCGTCTGCGTTCGATGAGTTCTCGCCAAGCGCTGCCTCGAACTATCAAGGCGGGAACCCAGCCATCGCAAAACGTGTTAAACTTCTTCAGGAGGCAATGAAGAACGCCGGTTTCCGCACTATTAAGTCCGAGTGGTGGCATTTCGATGACATGAAAGCACGTGGTGGAATCCGCCACGCGACCGCTGCAGATCTTGGAATTCCCATGCCCTGAGCAAGATGGAGCAAAGCGCTATCCAGATCGTCCGCCGACTTCAGGAGGCAGGATTCGAAGCACTCTTCGCAGGAGGCTGCGTCCGCGATCAACTTAACGGACAATCTCCTCAAGATTACGACATTGCCACTTCGGCAACGCCCGATCAAATCCTGACTATCTTCGGAAAAGGTGAGCAAATCGGTGCTCACTTTGGGGTGATTCTTGTCCGCGAGAAAGGACATCATTTCGAGATCGCGACCTTCCGCGAAGATGGCGATTACAGTGATGGGAGACGCCCGAACTCGGTTCTTTTCACGACTGCGGAACGGGACGCGCTTCGACGCGACTTTACTGTGAACGGCATGTTCTATGATCCCGTGGGTGAAACACTGATCGACTTTGTGTCGGGTCAGTCAGATCTTCGCTCAAAGCTCATCCGTGCGATCGGAGATCCCTTTGATAGATTTAGCGAAGATCACCTTCGCTTGCTAAGGGCTATCCGCTTTGCCACCGTTTTGGATTTTGAAATCGAGGAGGCGACCTGGAGAGCAATCAAGAGTCTGGCCGCTACCGTTGCCACCTTGCCGTCCGAAAGAGTCCGCGAGGAACTCGACAAAATCTGGAAGCACCCGAACCGCTTAAAAGGCTTTGACCTGCTTGCCGGGTCCGGACTGATGGAAGTTTTGCTTCCCGAGGTTTTGGAACTTCGGGGCTGCGAACAACCCGCGCAGTGGCATCCCGAAGGCGACGTTTACGTTCACACGAGGCTGATGCTGAGTCTCCTCCCTCCGGATGCCAGCCTCCCTCTCGTTCTCTCAACGCTCTTCCATGATATCGCGAAACCGGATACTTTCTTTTTTGATGAAGAGGCTGGTCGAATTCGATTCAACGGGCATGACAAACTTGGGGCTGAAAAGACATCTCAAATTCTAAAGCGTCTGAAGTATTCAAACCACGTTATCGATGCAGTCGTCGAAGCGGTCTTAGTTCACATGAAATTTAAAGATGTGACTAAGATGAGAAAAGCGAAACTGAAACGCTTCATGGCTCGCGAAAATTTCAATGACGAGCTCGAACTCCACCGTGTCGATTGCCTCGGCAGCAACGGGAATCTGGAGAATTACCAGTTTTTGATCGATAAGGCGGTAGAATTTTCCTCCGAACCACTTATGCCGCCCCCTTTCCTCTCAGGCAAGGATCTCATCGCACGAGGATTGAATCCGGGCCCCGAATTTAAGACCTTGCTCTCAGAAGCGCAGGATCTTCAACTCGAAGGCAATTTGCAAACCCGTGAAGACTCACTCGATTGGCTCGACGCCAGAATCACACGTTGATGTCATCATTGATGGTTGACGATGAGACTCCTGTCTATTCCATTTCCCCAGTGATCGGCTCTCATGCGAAGCTTTCGAATTTCATTACATGCGCTACTTCTTTCGATTCCGGTCTGTCTCCCGGTTATCGCTGAAGAGGTTAAAGAAAAAACGATCACGTGGCACGATGTCGATTCGTGGGGAGTAGAAGGACAAGGCTGGGATCCAATCGATCTCAAGGCCCGGTATGACAGACTACCGTCAAAGGCCGAAGGAGTCGTTCGGGATGCCGTTTGGAATCTCGCCCGACACAGCTCAGGGATTTCCTTTCGGTTCAATACCGACGCTACTGAAATCACGCTCAGCTACGAAGTTGGAAGCCCAAGCCTCGGGATGACCAATATGCCACCGACCGGAAAGAGCGGGATTGACCTCTACGCTTTTGATGAAGGGAAGTGGAAATGGGTCGATGTGACACGGCCCACTGAGGCGAAGACGAAGCACACGATAAAAGGCCTTGATCCCGGCATGCGGACCTACATGGCCTATCTCCCACTCTATAATACAACCAAGTTTGTAAAAGTAGGTGTCTCTCCGGAGGCAACGTTTGAACCTGTCGCTCCTCGCGAGGAGAAGCCAATCGTTTTCTATGGAACATCGATCACGCATGGAGCATCGGCTTCACGACCGGGGATGACGCATCCAGCCATTCTCGGGCGCCGTCTCGATACTCCGATCGTGAACCTCGGTTTTTCCGGAAACGGCAGGATGGAACCTGAAGTCGGGTCTCTTGTCGCCGAGGTCGATGCCGCGGTCTACGTCATTGATTGTCTCCCGAACATGGATGGGGCCTCCGTTGAGGAACGGGCAGGACCGCTCGTTCGCCAGATACGGAAAATCAGGCCTGACACTCCCATCCTTCTCGTCGAAGACAGAACTTTCACCAATGCATGGATTTTCAAATCAAGAAGAGATCGTCACGAAGGAAATCGTGCCGCATTGATCCGTGCATTCGACAGTCTCGTATCCTCTGGTGTAAAATCACTTTTTTATCTGGAAGGTGACCATCTCCTTGGTGATGATAATGAAGGCGCGACTGATGGATCGCATCCCAGCGATCTGGGTTTTATGCGACAAGCCGATGCCTTCGAACCTGTCCTGAAAAAAGCCCTCAAGCTAAATTAGTCTCACACTTACACATACCAACCCCAATCATGGAATTCGTCTTCATCGGTATCGCAGTTCTCATTGCGATCATTATTTTTCTGGTCCTCGCCAAATTCATCGGGCTGTGGATTCGTGCCCGTGTTTCCAATGCGCCGGTCGGCCTTTTTAACCTCGTCGCAATGTGGATTCGGAAAGTTCCCCCTTCATTGATCGTAGACAGCCGAATCACTGCAGCGAAAGCGGGACTCGACTTCTCAACAGACCAACTCGAGGCACACTACCTCGCGGGCGGTCATGTTTCAGACGTGGTCCTCTCTATGATCGCAGCGGACAAGGCGGCGATCCCTCTCGCCTTCGACAGGGCTTGTGCGATCGACCTCGCCGTCAAGGGAACGACCAAGACGGTGCTTGAGGCAGTGAGAACATCTATCAATCCGGCTGTGATTGACTGCCCCGGCGGTGGAAAGAAGATCGACGCCGTTGCCCGGGACGGAATCCAGCTCCAGGCTCGTGCGCGAGTCACCGTACGGACGAATTTGGATCGGTTTGTTGGTGGTGCTACTGAGGAGACTATCGTTGCCCGTGTCAACGAAGGCATCGTCACTTCGATCGGTTCTGCTCAGTCACACAAAGACGTCCTTGAGAATCCCGACCATATCTCGCACCGGGTCCTCGAGCGTGGGCTCGATGCCAACACTCAGTTCGAAATCCTCTCGATTGATATTGCCGACGTTGACGTGGGCCAGAATATTGGCGCGACTTTGCAGGCAAGTCAGGCGGAGGCCGACAAACAGGTCGCTCAGGCAAAAGCGGAAGTTCGCCGCGCCGCTGCGGTCGCGACTGAACAGGAAATGTTGGCTCGAACCCAGGAAATGCGCGCGAAACTCGTTGAGGCCGAGTCACAAATCCCAATGGCGATCGCTGATGCTTTCCGAAGTGGGAATCTTGGTGTGATGGATTACACCAACTATAAGAACATCGTCGCAGACACTGACATGCGACAGAGCATTGCTGATGAAGTGAGTGAAGAGGACGATAATGAGGATCCACATCACAATCATTAATTCACCGTTTCTTTTCCTTAACTCTCCCTGATATGGACGATATTCCCTGGCTCTATGTGGCGATGATCTTCATCGCTTTCATCAGCTGGGTGCACAATCGAATCCAGGAGGCGAAAGAATACCGACGGGCAAGGAAGGTTGAAAAAGAGAAAGCGGCGAGAGCTCGCCGCACAACTCAGCCTGCCGAGTTCGAGTCGCCCTATCGTACGGACAGTGTCCCCGACCGCGTCGAGGAGGTCGAACCTCAGAAATCATTTCGTGAGGTTTTCGAGGATCTTGAGCGACAGTTCACCGAGCCTGAGCCAGCTCCTGACCGCACTCCGACGCCACCTCCTCTACCAGAGACGGAACCAGCGTTCGATATACCAGTAGTAGCGCACGGACCAGTAAAGGTAGCTCCCCCACTTCCGTCCACGAGAAAGGCGCGCAATCGACGAAATACGAGTGGTAATCTTCTCAACACCCTTCGTACGGGCGGAAACTTGAAAACAGCTTTGGTGCTCAAAGAAGTTCTCGACAAGCCGAAAGCGCTCCGTTCGCGCTAGTCTCTTCGGAAAGGGAATCACCAAAAACGTTGAATCAAAATCGGAGCAATCCAGTCGACCACGATGAGCATTGCGCCACTTAAGGCGAGACTCGAAACGAGAACAAAAGCTCCTTCGAATGCGATCAGCCCGCGCAACATCCCCGGGGATGCCCCAATGTGTCGCAGGGAAACAAACTCACGATCTCTGAGCCGATAGGATAGGATAAAGGTCAGTGCTCCCAGGGCTAATGTTGCGATCCCGACAAGGACAAGCATCCAAATCACGACCTTCTGAATGCTAAAGACCGTGGCGAATAGTTCGTTTATCTCCTCTGCAGGGGTCACCAGTTCAAGCGTTTTCGACGAAGCATACCTGCCCTTTAAGAGAGCTTGTTCTTTTGTTCCGTTCGGAATAACAATCGCCGCAGTGATCGGGTTGTCTTCCTGTTCGCCATGGAAATGAAAGCTGTCGATCGTTTCAGGCGTGACCTCGTTATACTCCAGGACCGAAGCGTTCAGCCTGACAACTCCATCGCTGCCGGTAGAGAGCCGTTCCGTTTCCGGTGTATCCTCAGCGTTCCGGTGACCGTGCCCGAGCCCCTCAATAATCCAGGTCGTTTTGAGATCAACAAAGATGGCATCATCATCAGGAGATCCGGTTGGCTGCAGGATCCCGGCTACCGTCATTCGCAAGGGATAGACTCCAGCTAGATCAAACAGTGTCTCGGGTGAAGATACAATGGCATCACCTACACTTATTCCATTCTCTGTGGCGACCGCAGAACCGACGACACATTCCCCCATGCGAAGAAATGCTCGGCCTTGTTCGTAATTGAATTTGCGAAAGCGAAGATAATCAATCGTCGTCCCGACGATGCGGTGGTCACTGGCAGTAAATCGGGCATAGAGCGGAATAGAGTCTCCAAGACCAGACGCCGAAACATCGAGTGCATCGCGGTAGGTAAGCGTCGCAATATTCGGTTTTGTGAAATGAAGGGCATTAAAGGTCAACTCAAGATCACTACCGGCACTACCCAGCACCAAAGGCGTCACCATAGCCCGCGACCGGAGGTGAGTTTCAACTTTGCCAACCAACATTGCGATAGCCGAAGGCAGGAGCCAGACCAATGTGAAGGCAAAAACAAGAAGCAGGGTCTTGCCGCGGTTACCCGCGAGGTATTTGAGCCCAAGATGAAAAAGACCCGCCCTGTTCATGAGTCTGTTCCTTTCCTCAAGTCCATCAAATCGACGATCCGATCAAAGCGCCCGAGCAAACCGGGTTCGTGCGTGATCATGATAACGGATGCCTCTAACATCCGCGCTTCTTCCAGCAAGAGGCTGACGATGCGTTCCTGATTCTCAGGATCAAGGTTTCCAGTCGGCTCATCAGCGAGAATCAAGGCTGGTTTTCCGATTAGCCCGCGACATAAAGCAGTTCGCTGTCGCTCACCCTGAGATAACTCTGTTGGAAGTTTTCCCAGCAAGTCATTCATCCCTGTCCTCCCGGCCAGCTCAGCAACCCGCTCGAAGTGTTCACTTTCGGGCTTCCCGTTTCCGGAGAGACGAATTGGTGTGAGAATATTATCTGAAACAGTCAGGTAATCGAGCAGCTCAAAATTCTGTGGAACCAATCCTATCTTTTCGAGCCGAAAGGCCTGGCGCCGCGCGAAGCTCCTCCCCGTGACTGAAACACCGTTTATCAGAATCGAGCCGCTCATCGGAACAAGAATTCCGGCAATCAGATTGATAAGAGTTGTTTTCCCACATCCGCTCGGCCCGACCAAGGCGATCGATTCCCCCTTGTCTACAGAGAGAGAATTCACAAAGAGATCGAACGATTCCCCGGGGTAGCTGAATTTCACATCCTGACACAAAATCATGGTGCATTCCCTTCCACGGATTCTTCAATCGTAACAGCTTTGCGACGTGACACTTTCTGAACCCGTTCTTCGTTTAAAAGGTTCAGAGTGGAAACTTTCCATCGTTCATTTGCAGCCGAAAATATAATGTGCGCTTCATACCGATTGGTTCGCTCGTGGGTGTGCCCCCAGTGCGTCACTTCCCCAATCGTCGCCCAGTTCGCGAGGACACCCATAGTTTCACCTCCAGCATTGTCCGGTGAAGATTCCAGAATTTCCCAGTCGCGCAAAGCAATCTCGTAAACCCTTACCCTCGGCCCCCCGAGACTTTCGAGTTCGAGAGACCCCCTGATCTCTAAGTAGACTTCCTCCAACAAGGGACCTCTCACAGACTCTGCGAGAGTATCATAAATTGACGACTCATCCCTGAAATCGAAAGCGTGATAGATATTTCTCAACGAAGCGTAAACCAGCTCCTCAATCTCGGAGTGCTCCGGCATTTCAACTCGATCAACCCGAATCTGAAATGCTGCCACGCCACACGCGATTCCTCCAACCGTCAGCCATCCGACCCAAGCGGGAGATTTTTGCTTCAGGCGGATCACAACGACTGCGGCACCAACGAGCATGAGAAGACCGAGAAAGATAAGATGGCGGGCAGGCCTGCTCTGGAAACGCTCGACTGGGGGAATTGCGAGCAACTCCGGAATGTCGATTTCTTCCTCTAACTCCCAGGAAAACTCCCCTTCTCCTGAGCGAAGAAGTCGCGCTGAAGGTCTACCCCGACTCGCGATCTCAAGAACTAATGTCTCCTGCCCCGGTGCAAACCAGAGCCATTCGCCCCGGAGTTCGCGAATGGCGCGAACATCCGCCGACAAAGTGATACCGACCAGAGCTTCATTCAGAGGAATTTTCGAGCGCTCATCATTTGAGTAACCGGTTTCGGGATCAGGAACAATAAAACGGACGGATCGCTCCGTGTAATTGATTTCTTTTCCGGGGGAATTGAGATTCACACCTGATTCGAAAAGTGTCGCAATATTGTCGAGCACCGCCTGTCGCTCAGAAAAGTCAATACCATCCTCATTAAGTCGCCACTTGTCTCTGAACGAAGCGACTTCAACAATCGCCTCGAGACGAAGCTCAAAAGGCTCGACACTGACAAAACCACGAATTGGCTCTGCCCCCCCGGCGATGTAGGGGAAAAATATGAGAAAAACAGTGGCGACTCGTTGATACACAGCGGAACAAACGCAGAAGAGGCACCATCGTCAACCGAATCAAAGTGAGCTCGCCAAATTCTTGTCGAACTTTCCCGCTCTCGATCATGGAATCCGGGCCTGAATGCGGCGCTTGATTCGTCGCATTATCTCTGCTTTGCTGACTGCTTAGCCGATAAGGACCATGCGAAGAAAAATACTTTCCCTCTATACCCTCGCTGCACTCAGCGCTCTACCCGCGACGGCAGCTGATGTCGATTTCATGACACAGATCAAGCCACTTTTCGAAGGGGCCTGTGTCCAATGTCACAATCCGGAAGATGCCAAATCTGAAGGAGCGGAGTATGACATGACCACTAAAGAGGCCACCTTTATCGGCGGCGAAAGCTATGGCGAAGACGTCATCAGATCCGGCGATGGCAATGACAGTCCGGTCTACTGGATGACGACTATCCACCTTGACGATCCAGACGATTCTGAGGCAATGCCTCCGAAAAAGCCGTTGAACGAATATCAGCAGCAGATCATCAAGGATTGGATCGATCAGGGCGCAGATTGGCCGGAAGGCGTTGTCCTCGACGAGAAGCCTCGCGTCACCTTCCAAAATGTCCGCCAGCTTCTGATGAAAGGGGGGCCTTTCAGTGCCAAGCAAATCGAAATGCTCAATCTCTGGGCAGAACAGGGCGCCGACTGGCCGGAAGGCGTTACTCTCGGAGGTGCGACTGCTGCCGAAGATGCGCTGGGCGACAATCTCAGCCTCGTGAAGACGATCCGTGAAAAGATTCTTGAAACCTCGAAAGAAAAGTCGTTCGAAGAGATGAAGGAATACACCGGCTCGATTCCAAAGACAGGCGTGAAATACGATATGATTCCGATTCCCGGTGGTGAATTCACGATGGGAAGTCCGGAGGACGAAGCTGGCCGCTTTGATGATGAGGGTCCTCAGCACCAGGTCAAAGTCGAGCCTTTCTGGATGGGTAAATTTGAAGTGACCTGGAACATGTATGAGCCATTCATGATCACTGGTGTGGCCCGCAATAAAGACGGATCGCCTGAGAACATTCCTGCCGATGCGGAGCCACTCGACGTTGTTTCGAGCCCGACGACCCCCTACACTGAAATGAGTTTCGGCATGGGAACGGACGGCTACCCGGCGATTTGCATGACGCAACACGCTGCTAACAAATTCTGCCAGTGGCTCAGCGCTCAAACTGGACATTACTACCGGCTTCCTACCGAAGCCGAGTGGGAGTTCGCCTGCCGTGCCGGCACAACCGGGCCGTTTTCTGTGCCTGAAGAAGAGCTTTCAGACTACGCCGTCCTCGATCCCGAGCAGATTCGAGTTGGTTACGAGAAAGTTGGAACCAAAAAGCCAAATCCATTCGGCCTCTACGACATGCACGGAAACGTTATGGAGTGGGTTCTCGACCAGTACATCGAAGACGCCTACAGCAAACGGACCGGAGTCACTGAGAATCCGCTCGAAATCCCAACGACACTTTACCCGAGGATTGCCCGTGGGGGTTCATGGTATGATCCCCCTGAAGAGCTCCGATCGGCTCGCCGAATTTTCTCGGACGAGAATTGGAAAGTTCAGGATCCACAGCTTCCCAAGTCAATTTGGTATCATACCGACGCGCATTGGCTTGGCTTCCGCCTCATTCGCCCTCTTAATGTCCCTGAGCCCGAGGCCATGGATATAATGTGGAATTCCGGTCGCAACGGAGCAGACTGATTATGGATCAAGGTTCTGTTCGATGAGAACTGCTGAAGGCGGGCCTGCGGGTTCGCCTTTTTCGTTTCGCCACCTCATGATTTCTCGCCTTTTAACCCTTTCTCTACCGTTTGCTTTTTTGATTCCGGCCCATGGGGATGATCTCAAACTTTATACCTACAAGCAGCCGCATATGGGGTCGGAGTTTACCTTCCGAATCTGGGCTGAACAGGGTCAACTCAGTGAACTAACCCTGTTGAGTGAGAAGGCCTTTGCCCGGGTCGCTGAGCTAAATCAAATCGCCTCAGACTATCTCCCCGAGTCCGAGATTAACAATTTTGCGAAGCAACCCTCCGGCAAACCCATTTCTGTCAGTAAAGATCTCTACCAACTTCTCGATCTCTCATCCCGGCTCACCGAGCAAACTGATGGTGCATTCGATGCAACCGCCGGACCACTGATTCGGCTTTGGAGGATGACAAAGAAAAACCGGCGCCTTCCGACCTCTGAGCAACTCGCCCGTGCTCGCGCCCGCACCGGTGCGGATTTTCTTCGTTTCGATCCGCTCTCTCGAACCATTACAAAACTGATCGATGGGATGCTTTTCGACCTTGGTGGAATTGCCAAAGGATATGCTGCTGACGCTGCTCTCACGACCTTCAAGGAAGGTGGCTTTCCACGGGTGCTCGTTGCCGCGAGCGGCGATATTGTTGTCGGAGATCCCCCGCCGAATAGGCAAGGCTGGCGTGTTGGGATAGAGACGCTGCATCTTGGCGACGATCTCAAGGACCTCCAAACCGTGTTGCTCTCGAACATGGCAATCTCAACTTCGGGCGATACTAGACGTTTCTACGAACTCGATGACGTGCGCTACTCACACATCGTTTCAACGCGCACGGGGCTCGGCCTCACCGAAAGAATTGGCGCCAGCGTTATTGCCCCGAATGCCACGACCTCTGACAGTTTTGCCACCGCCGTCACTCTCCTTGGCGAAAAGGATGGCTTGCAATTCATCAGGAATAAGCGAGAAATCGAGTGCCAAATCGTTGCCCTCCGGAATGGTCGGGAGGTGGCGATCCGAACCGATGGATTCTCCCGATTCGAAGAAAAAAAAGCTCAAGAAGAAAGCCCCGTCCCCACGCCGTGATGGGCGGGAGGCAGCGGTACAGTATCTTTACGGGAACGACATTCAAGGTGAGATCGATTTTTCAGATGAAACACTCGAAGCCTTCTGGGAGCTGCGCCTCGCGAAACCAACGGCCCAGGATTTTGCAACTCTCATCATCGGCGGTGTCCGCGATCATCTCAGCGAAATTGATGATGCGATTAGGGTGAAACTGGAAAACTTCGCCTTTCAGCGCCTCACCCCGGTTGACCGCAACATTCTTCGCGTCGGCGCGTATGAAGTGATCTTTGCGACCGACATACCGTGGCAGGTAGCTATCAACGAATCAGTCGAAATTGCGAAACGATTCGGCAGCGAGGAGTCACCCGGTTTCATCAACGGCATCCTCGATAACCTTCGAAAAGCCCGGGAGGCAAGCTAGTCCATGGCACTATTCCAATCTATCGTCGACCGTTTTAGAGGAACGGATGTCGACTGGGATGACCTCGAGGAAACGCTCATTGGCGGTGATCTCGGAATACATCTCACTACTGAGATTGTCGACAGGCTTCGGGACAGAAAAGGGAAACTCGATGCCGAGACAATTGTTGAGTCCTGTCGCGAAGAAATCATCGCTATTCTTGGCTCGGAACCGGAGGCACTTCCGGAGCCGGAGGATGGGATGCCGGCGGTCATTCTTGTCGCAGGGGTAAATGGCGTCGGGAAAACCACCTCAGTTGCCAAACTGGCGGCTTATCTTAAATCGCAGGGAAAATCAGTCGTTCTTGCTGCGGCCGATACTTTCAGAGCCGCTGCTATCGAGCAGCTGAAAATCTGGGCCGACCGCATCGATGTTCCTATCGTGACGACCCAATATCAGGGTGACCCTTCCTCCGTCTGTTACGATGCCCATTCCAAAGCGATCGCGATGGGAGCTGACTACCTCATTTGTGACACGGCGGGCCGGCTTCACACCCGTCATAACCTGATGGAAGAACTGAAAAAGATTCGTCGTACGATCGCGAAGCAGGATGAGTCAGCACCACACCAGCGATGGATTGTTGTCGATGCGACGACAGGATCAAACGCCCTCAATCAGGCTCGGGAGTTTCAATCTGCCCTCGATTTAAATGGCGTCATAGTCACAAAGCTGGACGGATCGGGCAAGGGCGGCAGCGTTGTCGCGATCCAACACGAGCTCGGAGTTCCGACCCGTTTCATCGGGACAGGGGAAAAAGAAAGTGATTTGGAGCAATTTGATCCCAACACTTTCGTCGAGACCCTGCTTTGATTTCTCATTGGTTTCCCACGAAACCGACTCAAAGGCTGCTCAATTCGATATTGACCCTTCAGGCCTTCACCAGCAAAGTCTGGGCATCCTAAAAAACCCGGATTAACTATGGCAGATCTAGACGACATCAGAGACGGAGACAATTTTGGTCTCAACACCCCCGCAGACACCAGTTCCTTCTATCTCAAGGGACTCAACAGCACGGATTGGGGCATCAAGAACCGCATGTCCCGTATTTTCAACCGCAAGTCCGGTCGCACC
>JARGOD010000045.1 GCA_029210205.1 Verrucomicrobiales bacterium
CCGCGAATCGACCAACTGGCAAAGGATGGCGTGAAGTTCACCAATGCCTATGCGATGGGGCCGGAATGCACGCCCTCGCGCGTATCCTACCTGACGGGCCGTTATCCACAGCGAGTTGGCGGTCTCGAGTGTGCCATCGGAACCGGTAACGTTGGTCGATACGATGACGCAATTCGTCTCGCCGAGGAAAGCGATCTCGGACTTCCTTCTGACTATGCTGTTTTGGCACCCGCCTTGAAGAAAGCGGGTTACACCAACGCGATTTTTGGAAAGTGGCACCTCGGCTACGAGCCAAAGTTTTCGCCTCTCGAGCAGGGCTTTGATGAGTTCGTAGGCTTTCTCGGGGGCAATGTTGACTACTTTCGTCATCAGGAGCTTTCCGATATCGAAGTCTACCTTTCCGGGACTGAGCCAATCACCCGGGAGGGCTACACCACCGACTTGATTAGAGACGACGCCCTTGCCTTCATCAAAAAGCAGGCTGAAACGCCGGATAAACCATTCTTCCTCTACCTTCCCCACGCCGCTCCGCACTTTCCTTTTCAAGGGCCCGGCGATGACGATGGAGGCCTTCCTTCAGAAGAAGAATGGACTCTGGGGAGTCGTGAAACCTACATCGAAATGATGGAGAATCTTGATGCCTCGGTTGGAGCCGTCGTTGATTCTCTTGAAAAGCACGGGATGACCGATAACACCCTCGTCGTCTTTACAAGCGATCACGGGGCAATGAAACCGGGACTGAATTCTCCTTGGAGAGACTACAAAGGAACCGTTTTCGAAGGAGGGATTCGCGTTCCTTTAATTGCCAAATGGCCCGGGGTCCTCAAATCGGGAACCGTGAGTGAGCAAGTTGGCAGCCTCATGGATCTGACCGGAAGCTTTCTCAACGCAGCTGGAGCAAAACTCCCGCAGGGCCTTGCCCTGGACGGAGATGATCTTATCGAACACGCCAGAACCGGCGGCAAAGACTACCCCCGAACTCTATTCTGGAGAGCACGACGCGGTGATCGGACCTGGAAAGCAGTTCGACATGGGGATTGGAAGTACGTCTTCAAAATCGAAGGTGGCAAAGTGGAGGAATGGCTCTTTCACCTGAAGTCAGATCCCCACGAAACAAAGAGTGTTTTTGCTGAGGACAAGCACGCAAAAACTCTCGGCAATATAAAGGCCAAGCTCTCTGCCTGGGAGAAGAAAGTCACTCACAAGCGCTGATTTAAAGACCCGACCCTGTCAGGTCAATGACCTAACCCTGTTGAGTCTAAACCGGCGAGGCTTGTATCAGTCATCGCTATACAGGAAGATTTCATTCGAAAGTCACATAATCTGATCGAAAATAGGCGGGTGAGTGAGAAAACTGAGAACGGCACCGTGACGGAACGACCTACCTGGGTCATGGGTCACAAGAATCCTGATACGGATGCAATTTGCTCAGCGATTGCATACGCTGACCTTCTGAAGCAAACCCGGATCCCTTCAGCTCAAGCTGCCTGCTGCGGTCCGCCGAACAGTCGGACCGAATGGGTTCTCGCACAAGCCGGCCTACCTCGCCCACAATTGATGAGCGACGTCTACCTTCGCGCCGATGACATTTGCCACTCCAATGTCACGATGGCAAAAGCCACGGACACTGTCATCGAAGCATACCGCCAGATGACGACGCACGGCTATCGAAGCCTGCCCGTGGCCGACGAGGCTGGAAAACTAATCGGGATGCTCGCACTCCAGGATTTACTCGAACTTCTAATCCCCTCCACTGCGAAGGGCGAAGACGCCCGCCAGGTCACCACCTCGACTCAGAACATCGCCCGTATCCTCGACGCGGAAATTGTTCACCTCACCGAGCATTGCCAGGATGAGCAAGACTTTCTCATGATGGTGGCCGGATCTTCCGAGCCGGTCATGCAGGACAGGATCGCGAAGCTGCCGAAGGACGAGCTTTTGATTATCACAGGAGACCGCATCGGGGTTCAGTTGCAGGCCGTAGAAGCCGGAGTGCGATGTCTCGTCATCACGAGCGGATTCACCCCTTCCAGCGCAATTGTCGCGGCCGCGAAAGAATCGAAAACTGCGATTCTCGTTACGAAGCGCGACACGGCTTCCACCACACAGCTCATTAGAGGAGCCCGCTCGATTCAAAACGCGATTTCCAAGGACTTTGTCTCATTTTCTCCGGAAGCCAAACTTCAGGTTCTCAAAGACAAGATTAAGGGCAGTCGGCGTCAGGCACTTTTCCCTGTCTGTGAACCCGAGACCAAAGATCTTATCGGTGTTTTTTCCCGCACTGATTTGGTGAACCCCGAGAAGCCGAAACTGGTTCTCGTCGATCATAACGAGTTCTCTCAAGCCGTGAGTGGTGCCGACGAAGCTCATATCATCGAAGTGATGGATCACCACCGTCTCAGCGGAAACCTTGTCACAAAGGAACCAATCCAGTTTATCAATAAAACAGTTGGCTCGACCTGCACCATCGTCGGGAACTCTTTTCAAACGCATCAGATCACACCTGAGAAAGGGATCGCGCTTTGCATTTGCGCAGGAATCATCTCTGACACCCTGAATCTGACTTCCCCCACGACGACAGACGAGGATCGAAAGATCCTCGAATGGGCCAGCAAAATCGCAAACATCGATGTCGATCAGTTTAAGGAATTCTTCTTTTCCGCCGGTTCTGTGCTCCGGAGTTCTAATTTTACGGAGGCCGTGAATTCAGACCGGAAGGAGTTCGAAGAAAGCGGATATCGTCTGAGTATTTCTCAGGTCGAAGAAATCGGATTCGATTACTTCTGGCCGGCGCGTGAGGAGCTGCAGGAAACACTTCGGAAAACGATCACAGACAACCAGCTCGACTTCGCTTGTCTCATGATCACAGACATCACGCTGAACGATAGCTTACTCCTCGTCGAAGCAGCGCCCGAGATTCGCCAGAGAATTTCCTATCCGAAGAAAGACACGCATCTTTTCGTTCTCAAAAACGTCGTGAGCAGGAAGAAACAATTGTTCCCCTATTTGAGTTCTGTCCTCGCCGAAATTCCGAAGGAAGATGGCTGAGCTCCCGAGTGGGGAACGCGATTGTCTAGCGCCGCCGAGAGATAGACTTCTCTCGCGAAGCACGCATCATCCCAGTGCTTCGCGTCTCGCCATACAGGCCATCTCGAAGGCTTCCTCATCTCCGTGCTTGAGAACCGAGTAACGGATCGTTCGTCTCTCTCCTTCCCCTGTCGTCCAGCTCGCTTGCCAGAAGAAGTATTCGGTTCCATCGGCACTTCGCTGCAAGATGCGAGTAACGCCGACGACACCGGAGCGGTTCCGGGCGGCCGGTCCAGTGTGAGACCGTGAAGAGGCTGAAGCCTCAACTGCTCCCCGCTCTGCCTTCGCGAGAAGACGATCTCGAAACTGCTGCGCCTTCGCCAGAGCATTCGATTCACCTCCCCATGCCGAATCAGAAAAAAAGCGTCCGTAGCGGACGCCTTTTCGCTGAAACCTAACTTGCCAGCCGTGAGTGCCAACTGACTTCTGGTCAAGTCGGCTGATTCCGAAATTGGGATCAGAATCACTCACGGAATTGCAGTTTGCTCGATGCTTTTATTCTGCCAGTGGCACCGCAAGAATATCACGGCGACCAGCAACATAAACCTGGAGGAGGAGAACGTCGGATTCGAAACTCTCTACAAGATCGAAAGCTTCCGTAACGCTTTCGATATCTTTCTGATCGATCTGTGTGATCACCGTTCCGGGACGAAGTCCTGCCTTGGCCGCTGGCGCATTGTCTTGAACGCTCTCGACCACAACACCCATGATGTCTTCATCAAGCTGCAGGGCACTTCGAGTCTCCTCATCGAGGTCCTTGATGCGAACTCCTTCAACAAACTCCTGTGGCTTGGCGGTCCGGTTAGGGCCGGGAGCTCCAGCGAGGCTCTTCGTTCCGTCTTCAAGATCGCCAAGGACAACTTCGATACTCTTGTCTTTACCGTTTCGAATAACGTCGAACTTCACGGCGGCTCCTGGAGCCGTGTTGCTGATGTCGAGACGGAGGCGCTGCATGTTACTCACCTCCGAACCGTTGTAGGCGACAATAAGATCGCCGGGTTTCATTCCCGCTTCAGCAGCCGGCGTCGCTCTTCCCACTTCAGTGACAAGAACACCATTCTGCTCATCACGGCCCAGTGCTTTTGCAAAGTTTTCATCGAGCTCGCGGAGGTAGACACCGAGGAAACCACGCTTCACCACTCCGTCGCCCTCAATCAATCGCTCAACGATATTGAGAGCCATGTTCGCAGGAATCGCGAAGCCTATCCCGATGTTGCCGCCGGAGAAGTTAGACTGGATCGCCGTGTTTATTCCAATGAGACGACCACTTGCATCAACCAGTGCCCCGCCTGAGTTACCCCGGTTGATCGCCGCATCGGTTTGGATGAAGTTCTCGTATCCGCCGTTGGTGATGTTCAGTTCATTCCTGCCGAGAGCGCTCACGATACCCATCGAAGCGCTCTGCTCGAGGGTGAGCGGATTTCCGACCGCAAGGACAACATCTCCGATCCGGAGTTTAGAGCTGTCTCCAATCGTGATTTGCTTTAGTCCCTTCGCATCAATCTTCAAAAGAGCTACGTCCGTGCGGGGGTCACCACCGATCAGTTCGGCAGCATATTCCTTCTGATTTTCCGGCAGGGTGACTTTGATTTCATCCGCATCAGAAACGACATGGTTATTAGTCAGAATGTAGCCGTCGGGCGAAATGACGACACCGGAACCTAGTCCCTGCTGCTGCCGCTCGGGAGCTTCATTCTTATATTGCTCAAGGAGCTCGTCAGGAATATCGAAGAAGCGCTTCAGCATCTCTTCCTGCTGCGAATTAGTGGTGCGCTGCACTTTCACCGACTTCGATGCGAAAATCGTGACCACTGCCGGCATGACTTTTTCAAGAGCCGGGGCGTAGCTTCCCATTCCGGGAGCATCAGTTTCACCCGTATCGATAAGGAGCTTTTTCTGTAGGTCTTGATACTTCTTAGAGTCAGCTTGCGCTGCGGGAGTAATCCCGAGCATGGCTGCCCCGACGAAAGCAACAAGAGCCTGGAGGAGGAATTTTTGTTTCATAAAGAATTTCGTTTGGTTGAGAAGATGAGGAGGGTGAAGGTCAATCTGGACTGGCAGAGGCTGCTCCACACCAAAGTCTCATTTGCCTTGTAGAGCGAACTCCTGTTCACTTTCCGTCTATTTTTTCTTTTGCCACCAGCCCCATGGAATCAGTTATCAGCCAGAAGCGCCTCGATGATATCGTGCTTTCCACAGCGGAAAAGCAGCGTTATGCGCGTCACCTAACCATTCCCGATGTCGGCGTCGAAGGTCAGAAACGACTCAAGGCATCCAAAGTCCTCTGCATTGGTGCAGGCGGGCTGGGCTCTCCCGTCACTATGTATCTCGCCGCGGCCGGAATCGGAGAGATTGGGATTGTCGATTTCGATCTGGTCGACTTTTCTAACCTGCAGCGCCAACTTCTGCATGGAACCGGAGATGTCGGGAAGAAGAAGATTGTCTCGGCGACAGAAAGACTTTCTGAGATCAATCCAGAAGTGATCGTGAAAACTCACGACACCAGACTCGACGCCGCCAACGCAAAAGAGATTGCGGGGCCCTACGATTTAATCATCGATGGCACCGACAATTTTGAAACTCGCTATTTAAGCAACGACCTCGCCGTTCTCACGGGGAAACCCAATGTCTACGGGTCAATCTTTCGTTTCGAAGGTCAGGTTTCCGTTTTTGACCCCACCCGCGGCGGACCCTGCTATCGTTGCCTCTTCCCGTCTCCGCCTGAACCCGGACAGGTCCCCAGCTGCGCGGAAGGCGGCGTCCTCGGAGTGCTTCCGGGCATTGTGGGATGTCTACAGGCCAATGAAGCTATCAAGCTACTACTTGGCATTGGAGATCCACTCGTTGGGAGGCTGGTCCACTTTGACGCCCTTGCTTTTCGCTTTCGGGAAATCAAATTGAGAAGAGACCCCGAGTGTGTCATCTGTGGGGACTCCCCCACCCTCACCGAACTCAAAAACATCGAATTTGCCTGTGACATGAGCGAGCAACCTGCCCTGAATGAAATCAACGTCCATGTGTTGAAGGAGCGTATGGAAAACCCAACGTCCTTTGTTCTCCTCGATGTACGCGAGCCCGCTGAAATTGAAGTCGCAAAACTTCCCGGAGCTGTCTTTATCCCTCTGGGCGAGCTGGCTGAGCGCATTGGTGAGTTGGACCCCGCGGCCGAGACAATCATTCATTGCAAAGCGGGTGGTCGGAGTGCAAAAGCTCTCGCCATCTTAACCGAAGCGGGCTTTGCAGACGCTTGTCATGTTCAAGGAGGAATCAATGCTTGGTCCACTGAGATTGATGAAACAGTTCCGCTCTACTAATGAGCAACTCTCTTTCACCTGAAGTCGAGGCACTACTCCGCTGTCCTGTGACCGGACAAAAGCTGCGATTGGCAGAAGCCGACGACCTGATTCCCTTCAACGCAGCCCTTGCCGAAGGGGCCTGGATCACAGAAGACAGTTCCCGCGTCTATCCAGTCCGGGATGGATTTCCGATTCTCATTCCTGATGAGTCCCTGGCACCGGGAAAAGACTCCTCAAATTGAGGTCCCGGTCCAGCCAAGTTTTTGGTTCAGGATGCGATAGAAGTCCTGTCCAGGGAATGAAATAAGAGGAAGCTCGAAGGAGGCACTTCGCATGCGCACCTCCGCGGGTTTCGAAATCGAAGCGACGAGTTTTCCATCGACCATCAGGGCAAGATCATCTCTTTGCTCGGGAGCGATAAAGACCAGCTGACTTTGTCCATCGACAACAAGGGGACGATTGGCGAGAGCGTGGGGGCAAATCGGAGTGATGATAAACACATCGGCATCCGGATCTACAAGTGGCCCCCCCGCAGAGAGTGAGTAGGCGGTCGACCCGGTCGGCGTCGAAAGAATCAGTCCGTCACCGGAATAGCGATTGGCGAATTTCCCGTTGATATGGGCCTCAACATGAATACCGCGAGCATCGACACCACGACAGAGAAGAATCTCATTGAGAGCAAAGAAAGTCTCCTGCACTTCCCCGTCCACTTCGAATTCTCCCTGAATAAGAACGCGATGGCTCGACTCGTAGGCTCCTGTTGAAATGGCTTCAACCAACTCGTCACTCTCCTGCGTCGTTGCGCAGGTCATAAAACCCAAAGTCCCTGTATTGATCGCCGCGATCGGTTTCACCTTTTCCTGCAGTTGCCGAAGGACCCAGAGAATCGTTCCGTCTCCGCCTAGCACGACGAGCAGATCGACCCGATCGCTCAATTCTTCGAAAGACATCCCGGCTACCGTTCCGATGAGCCCGGCCGTTGCTTCTTCAAAAAACACGGGGACTTCACGCTCGCCAAATCGCGCAACGAGATCAATCAGCAAATCCTTTGCCCCCTCTTTCGAGGGATTGGCGATGATTCCTACTCGGGGTGCTTCAGCCATGCCAGAAATTCAATATTACCGTCGGTTCCACTGATAGGCGACTGTGTCAGGCCATGCCAGCTTTTTCCCAAGTCGCTGAGCACGAAACTACGGATCTTCTCTACAGCTTCTTCGTGTAGCCCGGATTCACGAACAATCCCGCCTTTTCCAATCTGCTCCCTTCTCAATTCGAACTGAGGTTTAATCAGGCAAACGATTGAACCGCCCGGTTTCAAAACCGAAAAGACAGGCCCGAGGATTAATCTCAGCGAGATGAAAGAGACATCAATCACAACCAGATCAACCATCTCGGGGAGATCGTCACTGGTCATGTGCCTGATATTGATGCCTTCTCGCGAAATGACTCTCTCATCACTTCTTATTTTCCAGGCCAGCTGATTTTTACCAACATCGTATGCGTAGACACGGGCGGCTCCCCGCTGGAGCGCACAATCCGTGAAACCGCCGGTTGAAGCCCCGGCATCAAGCATGACAAGCCCATTCACATCAATCGAAAACTCGTCGAGAGCCTTCTCAAGCTTGAGCCCTCCTCGACTGACATACTTCGGTTTGCTCTTTATAAAAATTTCGGCCTCGCCGTCAATTTTCAGACCGGGTTTTAAATTACCCTCGACACCTTCGACTCTCACCTCGCCAGCAAGAATGAGTCGTTTCGCCATTTCGCGGGAATCGCAAAGACCTCGACGATGCAGCACCAAATCCAATCTTTCTTTTCCCATGCGAATCCACTCAGTCAGGCCGCAGAATTGGCGAAGCTGAATCAGAAGAAAGCTCCATCTTCCATGTATTTCAAGCGTGAGGATTCGGATCCGCAAGGAGACAATATCATCGGAATCGTCAGCTAGTTCACATAGACAGAACCTTCGGAGTCGGTAATATCCCCCAGAGATGCCTAACCCCGTCCTCCCCGCTACACTAGTCCTCCTGCTCTTTCTTTCGTCCGCCTTTCCGAACGATATCTCGAGCCCTGAATACTGGATAAAGACCCATGCTCACTGGACATCGCTCGAAGAGGGTGAAGTTGTCCTTCTTGAATCACCCGATGAGTCTAAACCGGTAAAAACGGACCATGCTGCGATAGCCGCCATTCTGATTGATTCACCAGTGGCTCAGGTGTGGGACATCGTGAACGACCAGGACAAAGCTCCGGACTACATGAAAACACTCTTGAGCTCAGAATTGCTGGAAGAGCACGAAGGGTATTCACTGATTCAACAGCAGGTTAAGGTAGGTTTTCACCAGGTTGAATACGTGGTTAGACACATGCCTACTCCTACCTCAGTGATTGAATTCGAACGGCAAAGTGGCGATTTGAAGTCGATGAATGGTTTCTGGCGTTTTATCGAGGTGGGAAAAGAGGGCTCTATGCAAACCCTTCTAATTTACCGTCTAAGTCTTCAGCCTGATTTTCCCATTCCTCCTTTTCTCATTCGAAAGTCTCTCTCCGATAATCTTCCTGACACGCTGATATCGATTCGTGATGAATTGATTCGGAATCAAGAGAATCCCCCGTGAGCTCAAGTCACTCCCTGCGTGGATTTGGACGGAAGGTTCACAAAACACCGCCAGCTTCATGCCACGGCCAGAAGAGCCTCGCGCTGGCGCGCGAATTTTGTAACCTAAAGGCGAAGCTTCCCGTCTCATGCGAGTAGCAACAATGAAGTTCGCGCGATTCAGGCTGTTTGGTGCCATTCTCCTCTTCCTCACGCTGGTGATTCTCCTCACCACTGGAGTGGCACACCTCCTCAGACAAAATCCGGTTGAGCCATTGGAAGGACGAGTGATTCCGAGGGAAGGAGAAGACAAGATCGAAATCGTAAACGCAGCGTTTCTCGAAGGCTGGAAAGGTAAACAAGTTATCCCCACCCCCGAGGTTGATCTTTTCACAATCATTCGTCGCCTTTCACTTGCCCTGACAGGTGCGCCTCCTTCGCTTGAGGAGCTCCGCCGTCTTGATACTCTCGAGGAAGATGCAGACCCTCTTCAATCGTGGCTTGATCATCTTTTCGCCGACCCACGATATCATCACTACTTTGCGGAGCGACTCAACCGTGCCTTTGTTGGAGTCGAGCCAGGCCCGTTTCTTGTTTACCGTCGGCGACGCCTCGCAAACTGGCTCGCAGAAGAACTCGCGGCGAATCGTCCCTACGACGCCATGGTTCGCGACCTCATAGCCTCGGAAGGAGTCTGGACAACAAACCCTGAGGCAAACTTCATCACCGCGACGGTCATCCAGAATGGAGACAATAAAGGGCCGGACGAGGTGAAGCTCGCCGCAAGAACCGCCCGCGCCTTTCTCGGGATCAGTCTGGATTGCATGCAATGCCATGATGACAAATTTGGCGACCATTGGAAGCAGAGCCATTTTCACGAGCTCGCTGCCTTCTACGCACAGGCTGAAATGACTTTGACCGGCGTTCGCGAATCTCGAAATAAAGACTACAAAACCGCTTACCTCGGGCAAGTCGATCCGGAAGTGGTGGAACCATCAGTACCCTTTCAGAAAGAGCTTTTACCGGATACCGGCAACCGTCGGTTGCGCCTCGCGCAGTGGATCACGCATGAAGAAAATCGCAGCTTCGCTAGAGCCGTTGTGAACCGCACCTGGGCATTGCTCGCCGGTCGCCCACTGCACAGTCCTGTTGATGATATCCCGCTCGATGGCCCCTTCCCTGCCGGGATGGAAGAACTCACTGATTTTTTCATCGCAGAGAATCACAATTTTCAGGCATTGATCCGGATGATCGCCGCCTCTGAGCCTTTCCACCGCGACAGTCGTTCCGTTGATCCGGACAACCCGGTCACTCAGGCACAGGAGGAAGCCTGGGCCGCTTTTCCGATCACTCCGCTGAGATCCGAACAGGTCGCCGGGAGTGTCATACAGGCCGCTTCGCTTCAGGCTCTTGATCAGGAATCCCACTTTTTCACCAGACTTCGTCGCTATGGGGAAACACGGGAATTCGTGAAGCGATATGGCGATCAGGGAGAAAACGAGTTTGCCGAAGAAGCCGGAACAATTCCTCAACGCCTCCTCCTCATGAACGGAAAGCTAGTCGCGGAACGAACCGAACCCAATCCGATCACAAACAGTGCGACTCGACTCGCAAACTACTCCCCTTCCAACGAAGAAGCCCTGAATGCTGCCTTCCTTGCGACGCTGACGCGACTCCCGAACGAGCGCGAACGTGAGCACTTTTTGTCTCAGCTCTCAACATTCCGGAAGAAGGGAAGAGAACGTGCCATGGCCGATGTTTTCTGGGCGCTAATCAACACGACTGAATTCTCATGGAATCGATGACCTTTTCATCTCTATTCACTGACACCTGCGGAAAGCCTGAGCATCTTTCGCGTCGAACCCTGCTTCGTAGCGCAGGTTTTGCAGGTTTGAGTTGGCTGACACCTCTTTCTCAATTGTTGGCGATCGGAGCGGAGAAGTCGCCGAGCCGGCCAAAATCCGTTATCGTCCTTTGGATGCAGGGGGGAGCGAGTCAGCTCGAAACGTTTGACCCTCACCCTAACAGTAAGATTTCTTTCGGAAGCACCTCGATAAAGACAGCGGTGAAAGGGATCGAATTCGGCGCCGGACTCGACCAAACCGCCGAGATCGCCAATGAATTTTCAGTGTTGCGATCTGTCACTGGAGACGAGGGCGATCACGCCCGCGCCATCTACCATACCAAAACAGGCTTTCGCCCTTTTCCCGGGGTGGTTCATCCTTCGACCGGGGCCATCATGTCTCACGAGCTTCCCGTTCCTGTGACGGGCGGAAAGCCGCTCGATATTCCAACTCACATTTCCATTCTACCCTCTGCATTACCCGCTCGCGGAGGCTATCTTGGCGCACGTTTTGATTCGTTCCAGGTTGGCGACCCGATACGCGCGGTCGCGGACCTGAGTTCACGGGTCGACGAAAAACGCGATGAACAACGATTTGAGTCACTGAGCGTGCTTGAGCAATCCTTTGCCGCTGGACGGATCGCTGACCTTGAAGGAAAGCGAACTCTGCACCAGACCGCAATGAACAACGCAAGGTCGATGATGAGTTCAGAACAACTTGCCGCCTTCAACGTCGGGGAACGACCTGCTGCAGAGCGCAACGCTTATGGAGACACCCCGTTCGGCCGCGGGTGCCTTGCCGCGCTCGATCTGGTTCAAGCCGGAGTTCGGTGCGTCGAGGTCACTCTCAATGGCTGGGACACCCACATCAACAATCACGAAGCGCATCTGAAGCAGAACGGCATTCTTGACCCGGCGCTTGCCTCACTAGTCCGCGGGCTCAAAGACCGCGATCTCTACGACGACACCATTATCCTCGTCGGCACTGAATTCGGGCGGACTCCAAAATTAAATGTCACTGAAGGGCGCGATCACTGGCCGCACGGATTCAGTATTATCCTCGGTGGCGGTGGACTAAGAGGTGGCCTTGCGATCGGTGAGACCGACCCCTCGGGTGAAAAAACAGATCCCACCCGGAAAATCAGAGTGGATGATATTCATGCCACCATTTTAAGCTCACTTGGAATCGACTATGAATCCGAGTTGGTGACCCCGATTGGACGCCCCTTGCCGCTAAGCGAGGGACGACTTATTCGAGAGCTTCTTTGAACAATGAGAATCAGTCGAGTGACTTGATCTTGATGTTGCGAAAGGAAACCACGTTCCCGTGATCCTGAAGGTTGATGTGTCCCTTTGTCGGCTTGCCGAAATTGGGAAACTTCGAAAACTTGCTGGCGGCCACCTTCGCATCCCACTCCGCGGAGCCTTTGACATACTCAACATACTTTGTGCCATTCATGTAGTGCTCGCACTTTTCAGGAGTGATCACGACACGAACCGTGTTCCATTCACCGGGAGGGTTCGTCGTATCAACCTCTGCTTCGTAAAGCTGGTAAAGCCACCCCGCTTTCTGCGGATCTTTACCGGCTGCATTGTCCTGGATCTGCATTTCAGGCCCCGTCTGCCAGGGCTTATCCTCGGTTTCGAGAACGTGATACATGAGTCCACTGTTACCGCCTTCTGAGATGTTGAAGTCAAAAGAAAATTCGAACGCACCGTATTGCTCCTTAGTGATGATGTCGCCGCCGCCCTTTTCAGTCAGAGTGATGACCCCATCCTTTTCGACCCACTTTTCATTCACTCCCTCTGCTTTGTAATTGCGGAAATCAGCGAGATTGAGTTCGGTCCAACCTGCCTCCGCGGCAGGAGCTTCTGTGCTTTCAGGGGCATCGGCCTCACTCTCTCCCGGTGCATCCGGCTTCTCGCAGGATGTCAGGGAAAAAAGAGCCACTATTGCGCTGGAAAAAAGAATCGTTCGTTTCATTCCCGCGATGTATCACTTCCCACATCAGATGACAAGACCCATGAAAGCGCTTTTTCTTCCCCTCTTACTTGCCTTCGCTGCTTCGCTAAGCTATTCCGCTGAAAACCCTCATATCGTTCTCGTCATGGCAGACGATCAAGGATGGGGACAGATGGGGTATCAAGGTCATCCCGATCTCAAGACTCCCAACTTCGATGAGATGGCCGCCAATGGGCTGCGCTTTGACCGCTTCTACGCGGGGGCCTCGAACTGCTCCCCGAGCCGTGCCACCGTTCTCACGGGGAGGTCAAATGATCGCACCGGAGTCTACAATCACGGCTATCCACTTCGACTTCAGGAGAAAACTATCGCGCAGGCGCTGCGGAACGCCGGCTACGCAACAGGTCACTTCGGCAAGTGGCACCTTAATGGGCTGCGCGGTCCCGGTATTCCGGTGCTAGCCACTGATACCCACTCACCGGGCGCCTTTGGCTTCGATCACTGGCTTACCGCGACGAACTATTTCGACATGAATCCCCTCCTCGGACGCATGGGCAAATTTGAATCCTTCGAGGGTGATTCCTCTGAAGTCGCCGTCGCTGAGGCGCTGAAATTCATCGGAGAGCATGCAGAGTCCCGGCCGACCTTCACGGTAATCTGGTATGGGACGCCCCATGATCCTATGATCGCGACAGAAAAAGATCGCGCTCCATTTGCTCATCTTCCGGAGAAAACCCAGCACCAGTACGGCGAGATCGTCGCGATGGACCGCAGTATCGGGAATCTACGCTCGAGCCTCAGGGAGCTTGGTCTCGCCGATAACACCCTTATCTGGTATTGTAGCGATAACGGAGGGCTCACCGGCATCGGCGAAGGCACCATGGGAGGGCTGCGGGGTTCCAAGAACACAATGTATGAAGGCGGTCTCCGCGTTCCCGGAATCATCGAATGGCCCGCTCGAATTCCAAATGGCCTCGTCACAGAAACTCCGGCCGGGACCGTCGACATTTTTCCTACCCTCGCCGAAATTGTCGGACTCCCCGAAGATTCCAGAGTCCAACCACAGGATGGACTCAGCCTCGTCCCTCTCATCGACGGGGAGAAAATGAATCGCTCCCGGGCTCTCCCCTTCCGACATGACGGTCGAGGAGTACTCGTGAGAAAACGGTATAAGCTCCTCTCACAGAATGGTGCATTTGAGCTTTACGACCTCATTGACGATCCCGGCGAGACCACTAACCTCATTGCGACCCGCAAGAAGATCGCCGCGGAAATGAAAGCACAGTGGAAGGACTGGAATACTTCCGTTGAGGCCTCCGATAAGGGTGCCGACTATCCCGAAGGAGAAGTTTCGCCGGGGCAACCCGAACGTCGATTCTGGCAGGACGATCCTGCATACAAAGAGCACATGGAAGCGCTAAATAACCAGCCGGAGATTCGATCCTGGCTGGAGAAGCGAAAAGAGGCAGAAGCAAGGGCCAAAGCGAGAGCAGCTAAACAGGGTTAGGTCGGTGACGCTACCCGGTAGAAAATAAGGGGTTTTTCCTCATGCCCATGTGGAGTCATGTCGCGCTAAGCAGCTTTCACTCAATTGGATCAGCGCCGATTGGGACCGTGCTTGAGAGCGGTTTTTGCTCATCATTCAAGATCTTCCTGACCATCTCCCGAATATGGTTGTATTCCGGTTTTCCACCGAAAAGCGAGTAGGTCGCATGACTTCCGTTTTCCCAATAGCCATCGAGGTGAAATGCGATGTCGTCCGGACCGATATCTCCATTATTTCTCATGATCTCAGTCGTTGATGGATAGGAACCGAGAGAGATCCAATGGTCAGCCTTTTCCCCCTTTGTCTCCCACACAAATTTCCAATGAAGCGGGCGCTCGCCCTCCATTGAAAAATATTGAAATACGAAGACCCGGTGCGGTCCCACCTCAAACTGCTCCCGGATAAAAAATCCTCTATCCACCAGCAATTTGTAATCCCCTGACATCCAATTCTGTCGCAACACGGCAATTTCTTCCTCAACCCTGACATCCTGATCTGCACCGGACAGAGCTTGAATTAACTTTTCGCGGGCCTGCCAATCCTCCGGATCTTGCTCAACGAGCTCACCAAGCAATTCAATCGACTCAAAATACTCTCCCTCCAGATACCGCTGAAGCCCGAGATTAAATAATGCCCAGGGATCTGCAGGATTCTTCCCAAGAGCCTCAAGCAGTTCATCCTCGGTCGGAGCATCGTCACAGAGAACGCTGGTGAGCAAGCAACAGAGAATCAGTGTCAGGTAACGGGCCATCCTCGCATCCTAGGAGATCGCGCTGCTTCGGGCGATCAAATACTCCGCACTTGATCCCCAGCCCTTTCGGTCAATCGTGTCTCCATGCCGACGACCCTGACGCTTCCTAGATGGTATGACCTTCACACGCACTTCCGACAGGGAGACAACGTGAAGCACTATATCGCAGATCATCTCGAGATGGGATGCGCTGGAGCGCTCGCGATGCCGAACACGAAACCGCCCGTTTCAGCGATCAAGGGTCCAAAAACTGAAACCGCGTGGTCTATCGAATCCTACCGCGATGATCTCCTCTCGGCCGGGGCCGATGCCTTCGACCGGTTGATCACGCCACTTTATCTCACCCGCGAAACGACTCCGACCATGATTGTCGAAGGAGCCACCTCGGGCCTGTTACAGGCGGCGAAGTACTACCCGCCCCATGGCACGACGAACTCAGAACATGGAGTTCCGATCGATGAATGGATCGGCAGCGATGTCCTTCGCGCGATGGAAGATCATGGCGTGACCCTCTGCATTCACGGAGAGCAGCACGCCCTCGAAGGTCCCGATTACTTCGACCTCGCTCAAACCGCGGAGTCTTACTTTTACTTTAACAAGATGCCAAAACTTGTCGCGGCGCACCCGAAGCTGCGCATCGTCTGCGAACACATCACTACGGAAGCCGCGTCCCGATTTGTTTCTGAGTCTCCTCTCCACATCGGCGCGACGATCACGCCTCAGCACCTCCTCTACACGGTCGGTCATCTCGTTCAGGGATTGAAATACCATCTCTACTGCCTTCCTTTGGTGAAATTTCAGCGCGACCGTGCAGCCCTGCGCGCCGCCGTCACCGAGCCGGGACAGGACAAATTTTTTGCCGGCACCGACAGCGCCCCACACACGACCAAAGCCACCGAATGCGGCTGCGCGGCAGGATGTTACACGGGCGGCTGCGCCCCGCAGCTCTACGCGATGGCCTTTGAAGAAGCAGGAGCAGATCTCAGTTCCGATGGCGGAGTCGCCGCCTTCACGCGCTTTCTGAGCACAAACGGACCCGCATTTTACGGATTCGAAGGCTCCAAAGAGACCTTCACGATGGTGAATGAGCCCTCGACGACGACAGTCCGCGAGACCGCAGAAGGACCCGTCACTCCCCTGCCCTCCGGAATCGGGATCGAGATGACCTGGAGTTTGAAATCCTGAGGAATTTCAGGTTGCCCCACGTGCAATCCGAAATTACCATCCCGCCCGGCAGCAACGAACGAGTCGCTGCGGCAATCGAAAACGGGGCATTAGCTCAGTTGGTAGAGCACCTGCATGGCATGCAGGGGGTCAGCGGTTCAAATCCGCTATGCTCCACGTTTTCGAAGTCGGGAAAGCGCGCTTCCCTCGACTCCACACCATTAAACCCTTGGGGTGATTCGCTGTCTGCGCACGAGAGCACCATTTCCTGCCTCACCTTCATTTCCCTGGCGGTAAATGTTAATGAGTATCCCGACGGCAAGCAGACCAATAACGAGAGAAGAACCACCGTAACTGACGAACGGAAGGGTCAATCCGGTGTTTGGAAGAATTGACGTCGCCACCCCTATATTCAGGAATGCCTGGACGCCGATAAAACTCACCAGCCCAACGGCTACAAGAGATCCGAAACGGTCAGGCGCGTGAAAAGCAATCACGAATCCCGCCACGACGAGCGTGATAAAGGCGAGCACAACAAGAAGCGTGACGATGAGGCCCATTTCCTCACCGATCATCGGGAAAATGAAATCGGTATGCGCAAAAGGCATGTAGAGCATTTTGAGCCTACCCTCGCCAACGCCGCGACCTGTGACCCCTCCGGAACCAAGTGCCATCAGGGAAATCCACTGCTGAAAACCGGCTCCGTGACGGTGCGCCTCAAGGTCAAGGAAAGCCATGATTCGCTGCATCCGGTCAGGAGCGTAGCTCATCATGCCGATAAATCCGACGACACCGGTAACGGCAAGGCCGGTCAGGTACTTCCAATGAGTCCCCGCAATAAACAGGACGAGGAAAGTGGTTCCTGAAAGTACTACGGTCGTGCCGATGTCGACCTCAAAGAGGATAAGCAAAAGAGGTAGACCGACGATCGCGAGTGGATAAATGAAACCGCGGAGAAAGTGATTCCCCCCGTCGGGGTGACGCGAGAACCAATAGGCAAGACTGATAACGACCGCAATTTTCCCAAGCTCTGAAGGTTGGATCTGGAATGGACGAATCCCAATCCAGCGGCGCTCACCATTGATCTCCATTCCTATATAGGGAACAAAGCAAAGAGCGAGAAGAAAACACACGCCCCCGAAAATGAGCCAGTGATTTCGCTTCCAGAATCGGTAATCAGTCGTCGCCGCCCACCAACAAACGCCAAGTCCAACGAGCAGCCAAACTGCCTGCCTTTTCGCTTCTTTGTATCCATCCGCCGCATCAGCATGCGCACTGAACAGGCATGTGCTGAACAGCATCACAAATCCTATGATGATGAGGAAAGTTACAGATCCGAGAAGAAGGGGCAGACTCTTGCGATGCATGAAAGGAAACAAAGAAGTTGAAATAGAAGGCGAAAGGAGCGCTGACGCCTATGGGACTCGAAGCTTCTGACCGATCTGAAGAGTTTCCGGTTTATCGACGCCATTCACCTTCATAAGATCGTGATAAGACACCCCGAGCTTCTGGGCAATCGCCCAGGCTGTATCGCCGGAACGAACCTCGTAAACGGAGGACTGCCCGGATGCTTCGCTCGTGTCTTGAGTGTTGGCAGCGGGCTTTGGCCGAGCCGTCATCTCCGGGGAAGCCGTCGCTGCCTGAGCTGCAATTTCCGCAGCAGTCGGGATTTTCAACCAGCGCCCGGGGTAAAGCTCGTTATCTGAAATGATAGAGTTTGCATTCCGAAGCGCGGCTGTATCAACTTTCAACGACGAAGCAATTTCGGGAAGGGTGTCTCCTGCTTGCACCTTATACTGATTCTCGTTGGCCTGATCACGACGAAGCGGAGCTGGCGGACGGACCCGGGCTTTGTCTTCCGCGGGAGCAGCGTTTGCGGGAGCGGCAGCAGCAAGCTCTTTCTTGTCCTGGACCGCTGACTCATAGCTTGGACGAGCTGATGAAATTGTGATCGCTGTGTTCGCGGATGCCTTGTCGACCATCTTAAAGGCGAGAATTCCACCGAACGCCACGGCATGAAGAAGAAGCACGATCGTGAAAATGCGTGTCAATCGAATGTCAGGGGTATCGAGATACCACTCGTGTTCCTCAGTGACGTTCGCGGCCAGGCGGGTGCGCGCCTTGGCTTTGCCCATCGCGGTGTAGCGGGGCCCTTTGGTCGTTCTACGATTTCTTCTTTGATTGCTCATCCTTGTTGTTGGTTGTTGTTGATCCGTTAGGCTATCATCCGGTCGGTGACGGCTTTGCGAAAGGCCTCGCCCCGCTCCTCGTAGCCTCGAAACATGTCGAAGCTTGAAGTGCCGGGTGAAAAGAGAACGACTTCGCCTGCCTCGGCGAGATCGATGGATTTGGCCACCGCTTCTTCGACGCTGACAGCGGTGGTGCAGTTGGTGACAGCAGACCAATCCCTCGAAATTTTTTCAGCAACTTCTCCAATGCAAATCGCCTCCCTGACACGAACCGAGACCAGTTCATTTAAAGATAAAAAGTCGAGCCCCTTCTCTTTGCCACCGACGATAAGAACAACCGGCTTCTCTTCTCCGGCGAGGGCACTCTCCAAAGAGTGCAGATTCGTCGATTTTGAGTCATTAATAAATGTGACTCCGCCAATCGTGGTGATCTTCTCACAACGATGTGCAGGGGCCTCGAACTCGTGAATGCTCTCGCGAACCAACTCCCACGAAAGTCCAAGCTGGTCGGCAACAGCGAGCGCCACCATGACATTCTCCGCATTGTGCTTCCCGTGAAGATTACCTGAATGAAAATCAAAGGTCCGGCCTGAAGCGCGATCAACGATCTTACCGGACTCAAAACCTAACTCAGCCTCAGTCGTGAAAGCACTGAATGTCGATTGCAGGGGAAAGTCGAATCCCTCTTCAAATTTTGAGACGACAAGGGTTTGGTAATTCACTCGCTCGAAGAGCCGAAGTTTTGCAGCCCGATAGTCTTGCAATGTCTGGTAGCGGTCCATGTGGTCCGGCGCAAAATTCATCCAAACGGAAATGCAGGGAGCAAAGTCCACAACCGTCTCCAATTGGAAGGAGCTGACCTCAAGAACAACCCAATCGAGCGACTCGCCTTCGACCACCACCTCGCTGTAAGCCTTTCCAATGTTCCCTGCGGCAACGCTCTTCAGACCGACACCGCGAAGCATGGAATCGATGAGCGACGTTGTCGTCGTTTTCCCATTGGTCCCGGTGATCGCGATGACCGGAACATCGCTGAGACGATTTGCGAATTCGATCTCACCGATCAACTCTCCTGCAGCGAGTTCAAAAGCCTTCCCGATTGGCGTCCCCGCATCGATCCCTGGACTGATGACGGCAACATCGAACTTCTCCGCAGGTGACAATGCCGCTTCACCGCAGGTAAGAGTGACACCCTTCGCGGCAAACTTCTCGACCGCAGGAAGAAGTTTCTTAGGATCACCACTGTCAAAGGCAGCGACCGAAGCACCACAGTGCAACGCCAGCGAAGCAGCGGCAAGACCACTACCTCCCGCACCTAACACGGCAATACTTTTTCCTGCTAACCTCATCTCTATCGAAGTTTAAGTGTCATCAATCCGATCATCGCGGCGATGATCGAGATTATCCAAAAACGGTTAATCACCTTACTTTCCTCCCACCCCATCAATTCGAAATGATGGTGAATCGGGGACATCTTGAAAATCCGCTTTCCGGTCAGCTTGAAGCTGGCAACTTGTAGAATCACGGACACTGCCTCCATCACGAAAACAAAGCCCACAATGATCAGAAGCAGTTCCTGCTTGCAGCAAATTGCGACCATGCCAAGCATGCCACCGATCGCGAGTGAACCGGTATCACCCATAAACACTTTTGCCGGGTAGCAGTTAAACCAGAGGAAACCAAGCCCCGCGCCAACAAGGGCAGCACAAAATATTGCCACTTCGCCGGCATACTTATTGTAAGGAACGAAGAGATACTCCTCCGCAACAATCTGATGACCGGCAACGTAGGTAAAGATTGCATACGCAAGGGCCGTTGTAATCGTGCAACCCGTCGCGAGTCCGTCGAGACCATCAGTGAGGTTGACTGCATTGGAACAACCGACAATAACCAACGGTAAAAGGAGGAATGTCAGGATCCCCATGTCTTCGATGATAGGATATTTCAGCGAAGGAAGGTAAAGCTGCCGGATGTAGTCTCCGGTCTCAGGGTGTTGGTAGAGGTAGCCCACGGCGACGAATGAAACAACAAACTGCACGAGCAGCTTTACCTTACCCCTGACACCAACAGAATTCTTCTTTGCCACCTTGAGGTAGTCATCAACAAAACCCAAGGCGCCGGTCGTGAGAGTGACAAAGACAAGCGTCTGAATGAAGGGATTAGAAATCCGGGCCCAGAGTAGCGTGGCGATAAGAACTGTCCCTACGATGAGGATACCACCCATCGTGGGAGTGCCTGATTTCCCACCGTGAAGTTCGGCCAGTTGATGCACTTCTTCTTTGGTCCGAATTGGCTGCCCTAACTTCAAGGAAATGAGTTTGAGAATCACCTTGTTCCCGAGAAGCACGCAGAGAAGGAAAGCCGTTAGGCAGGCACCCGCAGCGCGAAAAGTCTGATACTGAAACACGTTCAGAATCTCCAGTGCATCCGCCGAGTCCTTTAGTTGATGTAAAAAGTATAACATGACAAAAAATCTTTACTGCAGCCCCTCAATCACTTTTTCCATGGTCGCGCCTCGGCTCCCCTTTACGAGAACGAGGTCTTCTGAGCTTAGCTCGCCTAGCAAATACTCAGCAGCCTCTTCATGTGACGGGAAATTCAAATTCACGGGAACCTCTTCAGCGCGTGTATTTATTCGGGAGGCCTTCTCACCAACGGTGATAAGAACATCGACCCCGAGATCAGCAGCTCTTTTACCGAGCTCGAGATGAGCTTCTTTCTCGATGGAGCCGAGCTCCCCCATGTATCCTAAGACAGCGACCCGACGCCCCTTAACCGATGCTTCCTGCAGCGTGAGAAGCGCAGCTTTCATTGAGTCCGGATTGGCGTTGTAGGAATCGTCGAGAATCGAATAGTCTCCGACCCTCTTCTCTTCGAGCCGTCCGCCGGTTAGTCTCACAGCGGATAGCCCTTCGGCGATTTGAGCAGGAGTAAGGCCCTCCTTCAATCCGACCGCAGCCGCGAGAAGCGCATTCGAAACCATGTGCCGCCCTCTCACTGGAAGAGTGATCGGTGTTGTCTCTGCAAATTCAGAAACAAGATCGAAATGAACTTTCCCAAAATCATCAACACCTAGTGAGCTCGCCCGAACGTCTCCACGCTCAAATCCGACCGAGATCATTTCACCGCGAACACGCTCTGACACGAATCCAAAAAAGTCATCCTCGCAAGGCATCACGCAGTAGCCGTCAGGACCAACCGAGAGAGGCAACTGAGACTTTTCCTCTGCGATTGCCGCCCTTGTTCCCATATTCTCGATATGGGCCGTGCCAATATTCGTGACTACCGCTACATCCGGGCGCGCCATCTCCGTCAGCACCTCGATTTCTCCGGGGTGATTCATCCCCATCTCCCAAACACCATATCGATGGGAGCTGTCGCTGGAAAGTATCGTAAGAGGAACCCCAATGTGATTATTGAGATTACCTTTCGTCTTGTTGACCGAAAAGGCGGAGGAGAGAACACCGTCTAGAAAGTCTTTTGTTGAAGTCTTTCCATTGCTCCCGGTGAGACCAACGACACGTATTCCGGAGAGCGAATTTCGATATCCTCTCGCCAGATTCTGCAATCCTGCAAGGGTGTCTTTGACGTGAATGATCGCACCCGAGAACGACTCGCTCGCTTCCGTCAATGAACTAACAAAAATTCCTGCAGCGCCCCGGTCATTCACCTGTGGGATAAAGTCATGCGCATCGAAACGTTCTCCTTTGAGAGCCACAAAAACTCCCTTTCCGTCAACTGATCTGCTGTCAGTGGAGACTGAAGAAACCACCGCATTCGGAACTCCCTGTATCAGGGCGCCACCCGACCAGTCCGCTATTTGTTTCAAGGAGATTGCATTCATTGCCCTCCCCTTTCTGCTTTCCGGTTTATTCGGCTTGCCGCAACGCTGCGGTCATCAAAGTCATAGCGCACCCCATTGATTTCCTGGTAAGTTTCATGGCCCTTCCCGGCTATCAAAACGATGTCACGCTCCCCCGCCATGTCGATCGCCCGGGTGATTGCCTGCGCCCGGTCGAGAACCACCTCGTGATTCTGCTCACGAAAACCTTTTCTAGCATCCTCGACAATGAGCTCAGGATCTTCGGTTCGTGGATTATCGGAAGTCAGGATACAATAGTCTCCACCTTGTTCGGCGGCCTGAGCCATGAGAGGGCGCTTGAGCACATCCCGGTCCCCGCCACATCCAAAAACAGTGATGATTCTGTTAGGCTGTAAGCCCTGAAGGGTGTCGAGAACACTTACCAGTGCATCAGGAGTATGCGCGTAATCAACAAAGACACGATAGTTAATCTGACGATTACCAACTGCCTCAAGCCGACCCGGCACCTGCGGAGCATTCGCCATCGATGCAACGATTTCTCTGAGATTCAGTCCAATCGCATAACCGGATGCAATCGCAGCCAGCGCGTTGTAGACATTAAACGATCCGATCAGTGGAATCCGAACGAGAAAGCTTCGCTCTCTGAAGGACAACTTAAATTGAGTGCCGTCGAAGTCCGAACGAAGATCCGACGCTTGAAAGTCCGCACCGGCTCCACGTCCAAAGCTAAACTTTTTAATCCTCTCGAGAGGCTCTTTGATGAGTCGCTCTCCGTAGGGATCATCAGTGTTAATCAGCGCAACTCCCTTCTTCGCAGACTGAGCATCCATCTGCTCGAAGAGGCGCCGCTTAGCAGCATAATAGTTGTCCATCGTGCCGTGAAAATCGAGATGGTCCTGAGTCAAATTTGTGAACACAGCGACATCAAACTCGACCCCCTTAGCTCGTCCCTGCGACAAGCCATGCGAGGAAACCTCCATCGCAACACCTCGACAGTCATTCTCGACCATCTCCCCAAGGAGACGCTGCAAATCAGGTGACTCGGGCGTGGTGTGAGGTGACGCCGCAAGCGCTCCGCCAGTTGAATAGTGGATCGTACCAATCAGTCCGGCACGCCGCAAGATCACTTCGAAGAGGTGATGAATGAGAAATGTAGTCGTCGTTTTACCGTTTGTTCCGGTGACCCCTACAACAGGAAACCGTAGACTCGGATCTCCCTCGAAATGTGCCGCAGCAAATCCCATCGCATCCCGCGCGTTTCCCACCTGCAACCAGGTCGCCGGAAACTCAGCCGGATTGGGACGCTCGGAAACGATTGCCACAGCACCGTTCTCGATCGCCTGCCCAAGATAGTCATGACCGTCAGCGCCCAGCCCTTCAAGAGCAAAGAAGACGCCGCCCGCAACAACTTTGCGCGAGTCGTAAAAGACACCACTCACCTCCACCGCGGTGGACCCTGAAACGGACTTCACGTGTATCCCATCAATAATATCTTCCAGCTTCATTCGCCTGCCTTACTCTTCACCTTCCGAATGTTCAACTACTGCTAGACCTTCTTCGATCGCCGGGACCAACTCCTCAGGACGATCAGGTGCGATTCCCAAAATTTTGACAGCATCTTCAGCAACCCTTTTAAAAAACGGGGCAGCAACGGATCCGCCGTAAACCTCTCGCCCTTCGAGGCGGGGATCATCAATAACGATTAAGCCGACCAACTCGGGGTTTTCAGACGGCAGAAACCCCATGAACGACGCAATATAACGCCCGGACACATAGCCTACATTTTCAACATGCTTTCTTGCTGTCCCTGTTTTTCCGGCGACGGAGTAACCCGCGATGGCGGCATTGGTGCCCGTTCCACCTTCCCCAATTGCACTGACCATGCACCTGCGTACTTGCTCAGCCGCTCGCTGACTGATAATTCGACGTGCGGGAGCACCAAGGCCCCCAACCATTTCAGCGTTGCGATGATTACTCTTAAGCCCTTTCAGAATCGTAGGAGGCTTTAGAATTCCTCCATTCGCGATCACACTGCAAGCAGTTGCCATCTGAAGCGGAGTCACTGCGACCTCGTAGCCCATGACCTGGCTTGAAAAAGATGTCGCGGTCCATTTCGATACCGGAAAGATTCTTCCATCACTTTCCGCGTTCAACTCGATGCCGGTCTTTTTCCCGAATCCAAATTCGTGCATGTAGTGATGAAAAACATTTTTATTGAGCGGACGCGCAACGAGATAGGCTCCGATGTTTGACGATTTCGCGAATGCCATCTCAGCAGTCAGTCGCCCGTAGTCATGGTGATCTTTCAGAACAAAGCCTTCACGATCGTAGTTCCCCATATGGCAATCGACCTCCATCGACGGAGTTGCAAGCTTGCGATCAAATGCGCCTCCGTAGCCAACGATCTTGAAAGTTGATCCGGGCTGGTAGAGGTCAGTGATCGCGATGTTCCGACGAATGGGATCCATTCCGCGAATTCCTTCGCGGGTTGCGAGATCAAAGTGGGGACGACTTGCCATTGCAAGAACTTCGCCACTTCGGGGATCCATCCAAATTGCAGTCACCTTCTCGGGGCGATACTCATCGATCACGGCATCAAGTTCGCGCTCGAGCACTGACTGGAGAGCCATATCAATCGTCAGATAAACATCCCTGCCTGCCTGAGGATCAACTTGAAGTCCGCGGTAGGCATGAATTTCGCGGCGGCGGCTGTCCCGCTCACAGTAGCGGTATCCCGGCTTCCCTGTCATCTCAGAGTCAAAAGTCTTCTCAACTCCGGAAGCACCAATTCCGTCCGCACCAACAAAACCAATCACCTGCGTAAGAGACAACGGACTCGGATAGTAGCGTCGCTGTCCACGCTGAAGGTAAATACCGGCAAGCGCCCTCTCATCGATCAATTCCTCTAATTGTCCGGCAAAATCATCCTCGATCCCCTTAGCAAGCACAAGTGGCCCAACTTTCTTTTCGCGGAGTTTTCGAGCCAACTCTTGCTTCGGTTCACGCAGAACGACAGACAAACACTCTGCAACGTACTCGCGATAGCGACTTTGAATTTCCTGAGGCAGATACTTTTTCCGAATCTCATACGAACTTATACCTTCGGAACGAGAGAGCCCGATCGAAGCAAGCCCCTGGTCGCGCAAATGTTGACTATCGACGACGAGCGAAAACACGGTCTGGTTTCGCGCAAGCAATTCACCGGACCGATCGAAAATACGACCACGATCAGAAGGAAGCTCCTCCCTGTATTCATAGTGGGCACGAGCTTTAGCTGAAAGCTTTTCGCCCTGAAGAAGTTCAATATAGAAAAGACGACCACTGAGGAGAGAAAGAGTGAGAACGAGGATACCACACCCCACTACCAATCGAGTCTTCAGTCTGGAATTTAACACTAACATTAATCGAGGCCGTCTATTGTTTCAGGAACCACTTCAATCACTTTTGAACCGTCAATCGCCGCCAAATCGCTCTGAACCCACCGCAAACGCCTTGAAAGCTCTTGCCGGTCACGAACTCCGGCAATTCGAAGCTCCCACATTTCAATTTCCTGGCTCAGTTCAACAATACTGTCTTCAAGATTCCGAATTTCATGCCCGCGAATGACATGCTCGTTTCGAACCATGACAAACCCAACCCCCGTGGCAAGGAGAAGAACACCGCCAAGGAAAAAGCGGCAGAGAGTCAGCCCCCCGATGCGATTACGATATCGATTCTTCTTTTCCATGAACCAGTTAAACCCTGATAGCGACCCGCAGCTTAGCGCTTCTTGCCCTTGGATTTTGAGCCACCTCTTCTTCTGACGGGAAAATGGCGCGACGTGACGGCTGAGTGAACGAATATTCAGGGTTTTCGCGCGGCTCGGGCCACTCGGGACGATCAATGAACGGATTGCTTCGGCGATGCATGAACTGCTTCACCATCCTGTCCTCCAGCGAGTGAAAAGTAATCACAGCAAGCACACCACCTGGCGCAAGGACTTTGAGCGACTCCTCAAGAGCCGCCTCAAGCACTTCCAACTCGCGATTCACAGCAATGCGGATCGCCTGAAAAACTCTCGTCGCAGGATTTTTCGGCCCGGTCTTTGGAATTGCGCGGCCAACCACTTCAACAAGATCCGCAGTTGTCTCAATCGGCTTTTCTTTGCGAGCTGAAACTATCGCCTTAGCCGCCCGCACCGCGCGACGCTCCTCACCGTAGTCACGAAAAATGCGAACCAATTCCTCTTCGGACCATTCATTGACCAACTCTCTCGCAGTCAGAGTGGCACGATCATCCATTCGCATATCCAACTCAGCTTCACCACGAAATGAGAAGCCGCGGGAGATGTCATCCAACTGTCGCGAGGAAACGCCTAAATCAAGAAGAATCCCGTCAACGGCATCAACCCCTATACCTTTAAGAAGAGAATCCATTTCCGAAAAATTTCCGCGGACTGACAGAAACTGATCTTCGTAGGAAGCGAGCCGGCTCGTTGCATGATCGATCGCCGCGCCGTCTTGATCACATCCGATAACATGCGCGCCCTCCCGCAGGAACATTTCAGTGTGTCCTCCGCCACCAAGAGTCCCGTCAAAAATTTGCTTTCCACCGATGGGTTGAAGGTAACTGAGAATCTCAGCCCCCATAATGGGCTCGTGATAAAATTCCATGCGATCAGTGATTCCCATTCCAGTGTTAGCGTTCCATGAGATCGAACCGTCCCGAATCAACTCCTCCCTCTCGACATCAGCAGCAAGACAAAGCCCTGACGCAACCATACCCCGCTCGAAAGCAGATCCTTTCAATCCTTCGGAAGATTCAGCTAATTCCAGCCAAGGCTTAATCGGGATAATCATGTCGAGCTGGAGAACCTCAATCGGAGGTCAAAATTCAAGTAGTAACGGCAGAATTGCCTTTTCATAATTTTCATAAAAAAGAAAAGTATGACAAAGTTACTATATTATCCGGAAGTATTTTTAGGCAAGCCTAAATTCTAAGATTTCCGAAATAAATCGTATTATCTTGATATGCCGCTCTTTTGAGAATTCTCTTCCTGCCAAGAAAGGCTGGAATCGAGGAAAATGCCGAGACAAAGAGGAGTCAGGCTGACTTTATCCACCTTTTACAAAAAGATGCTACTCTTTCGCATCGCTGCGCCCCTCAAATTGCTTCTTTCCACCCGGACGACCTTTACTCTTGCCGCCCGGTGTGAATCCAAGACGGGATTGAAGATCTTTAAGTTCTGGATCCTCCGCAAACATGGCTTCAAGAACAGCACGTCGCATTTTGAGATGTGCCTCCATGCGGCGGCGGCGCATCTGATCGTCTTGAGACCGTAACTTTTCCATCTCTTTCCGGGCAGCCAGAACGGAATCAGCATTCTGAACCTTCTCTTCAGCAGCTTTGAATCTGGCGCGTTCTTCATCGGTGAGTTTCTCAAGAAATGCCGGAGGTCCCGCAGGTGATTCCAGGCCCTTCGGTGGGCCAAAGCGACCAGGCGTGCCCCCTTTCACCCGCGAATTCCCGCTTCCCTCGTTGAGATGTTGAATCTTTTTGAGGAGCCCTGTCAAAGTCGGGTCAGACTTTCCTACGGCTTCGCGAATTGCCTCCTGATACCCTTCGGATGCCAATTTTACTTCCTCGCGGGCACTGAGTACAGCCGGATCGGTCCAAACCTCTCGCAATGCTTTGCGAAGCTTTTCCCTGTCTTCCTCCGAAAGAGAATCCCACTTCTCGCGATCGTCCTTCATCTCCGTGGATCGACCTTCATCAACTTCCGCTAGAATTGCGGGAGTGGCGGGAAACAGAGAAATCAGCAATAAAAGTATCCTGAGCATGGCGATCAAGTGATTGGGATAACGGATTTAACTGTCAATCTCAAGAAAAGTTGCACTCATTCTTCAAAACTGCCAGCCTATCCTATTGATGGGTCGATTTACACTTCATCTGTTTTTCACGTTATTAGTAACTCTACAGTTTTCTGAAACAACAGCGAAGGCTGGCGATAACGACTACTGCGAGCGACTCATCACGAAAGATGGTCGGGAATTTTCAGACTGCCGAATCAAGCGCGCCGATGAGGAGGGCCTCATTATTGAACACAGTGAAGGGATAGCGCGGATCTCCTTTTTCGACTTGAGCAACGAAATGCAGGAGCGTTTCGACTTTGATCCGGTTGCGGCTATGCAAGCTTTTCGAAAGCATCAAAAGACAGAACAGGAGACTTTAAAGCAGCGGACTCTGGCTTTAACACAGATCCGGGCGGAAGCGGAACGTAAAGCCGCCGATGAGGAATTACAGAAAAGAGTCATAGCCGAATGGACTCCAGTCGAGGCTCACATCATTTCAGTCCGTGAGAACGGTGCCTATGCGATCGTTAGGAAAGTTTACTTTGAACCAACCACCGTCGTTTCAAAACTTGGCTTAAAGAGACCCGGGCCTCCAAAGCGCTTAACCACACCAATTGGCAGCGGCCCACTATTTCTCCAGTGTATCGCTCACGAATTTGCTACCGGCTCAAGTTGGAACGGCTATATCGAGCCTTCCTCTACTCACCGGGTTACTCATCCTGATACCGGAGAAAAATCCGTACCGGTTCACCTTGCCGTGCCCCCTCCCTGAATTACAGTCTATGTCCGGCGCGAAAACGCCGAATATGCCTTCTTATGCGGCCAAGACTGAAACAGTTCCCCATTCTTTCCACTGCAATTCTCATTGCATTGATCGCTCGTCTTCTTATGAGCGGGCTTTCATGGGTTGGTGTTACCGCTCTTGTGATTTCGGTGGTCTGGACCGGATTCGAATTTGTAAAGTGGCTTCAGCCACACCCTGAGAAAGTTCCGGTCCGAAGAAAAAAGGCAAAATCAGCGAGGAGCGAAGATGACGAACCTGAAGAAGATCTTGTTTCCCTGGTTTATTTTCTCTCCGAGGCAAGAGAGGCCGACGAAACGGCGATAAGACGATGCGTCGCCGGCGCTTTGGATATTGCCTTCGATACCTCGAATCCAGATTCCGAGTATTTCGTCATGCAGTTCAGTCCTCCTGAGTCTCCTAATTCCGGAGACGATAGGATCCTGCACTTCATGATAAGAATTCCGCAGGGACTTTTTGCGGTCCTCGTTTCGGACAAGCCCTATATCGACAAACCGGAAGATTTCGCGAAGCATTCGATTCGAGATAAGCGACTCAGGCAGGCTGTCGAGTCCCATCAGGCGTGGCTCTCCGTCGATCTCATGGATGAGGCCCTGAACCCAACAGATCGCGAGGAAGCATACGCTGTTATCGGAAACGTTCTTTCTTACCTCGCTGGGCCCGACTGCCTTGCGGTCTACTGTCCGGAATTGCAGCGCTGCAATGAGTTCGACCTTACCCTGATTGAGACTCTCGCAAGCAATTCCCCTCTCGACCTTTTCGACGAACCGACCTTCGAACCGATCATCGAGATTTCAGACAACAACCCCGAAATGGCCTCGGCCGTAGCTGAAGCTAAGCGCCGCTGGCCTGAATTTGTGAGAGCTTTTAACAATCGAGCTCTTGATGAGAGCGACCGCTACATCGTCAAAGCCGAATTCCGGGAAGATACCAACTGTGAATACATGTGGGTGCAGGTTGAGGAAATCGGGAAAGACAAGATCGAAGGCATTCTCATGAACGATCCGCACGAACTGCTCGACATTCATCGCGGCGCCCGGGTGACGCTTTCGATGAACCGTCTAAACGACTGGATCTTTCCGACGTCGAACGGATCTCACGTTGGAGGATTTACCCTCGATGTGCTCGCTGAGGGAGACGACTGAGCGCCACAACCACACTCGTCACATATGTCGCCTCAGTCCTAAAAAAAGGTCTGAAATTCATCGTTTGCATTTTTGTTTTTAGAGCCTAATATCCCGACTCACTCAATCAGATCCTTCTTTCAGCCATGTCACAGCACGCCAGCCTCAAAAAATCCAGTAGTGTCGGAGCCAAGCGCAGCGTACTAAAGCGTTACGAGCGCGTTAAGATTCTTCAGAAACGTGGGAAGTGGGAAGAAGGAAAGAGCCCAATCGGCCTTCCGAAAACTACCCCGGATGTCTAAGCGCGTTCTCGCTTTCACATCTTAGTCCCTTTTAAACAGCTTCCACACGGATGGATTCTGCCCCGGAAAAGGGAATTCGCCTCAACAAATTTCTCGCCTCTTGCGGTATTGGTTCGCGACGTGGCGTCGAGAAGCTCATTTTGGAGGGTCGTGTTGAGATCAATGGTGAAATGATCCTTGATCTCAGTTCGCGCGTGAGCCCGGACGATCACGTTAAATGTGACGGCAAGCTTCTACAAGAGAAGTCACCCCTAACGCTGGTCTTAAACAAGCCGATCGGATTCCTTTGCACGAGAGATGATCCTGAACGGCGAAAGACAATTTATGAGCTTATCCCGCGCAAGTTTGAATTTTTGACCTATGTCGGAAGGCTGGACTTTAACAGTTCAGGCTTGATTCTCATGACCAACTCCGGCGAGCTGACTGAACACCTCACTCATCCGCGCTTTCACGTAGAGAAAGAGTATGAAGTAACTCTGGAGCACCCTTTCGACTCTGAACAAACATTCAAGCTGCTGGAAGGAATTCACATGACTGAGGGCCTTGCGAAAGCTGAATCAGTAAGATTTGAGACACGACGCAGACTTAAAATGGTCCTAACACAGGGCTACAATCGACAGATCCGGCGTATGTTCTCAAAGCTCGGATACAAAGTAAAACGCCTCGAACGCATCCGAATCGGGAACCTCACCCTGCCCGCTCTTTCAACCGGCGAATATCAGATTTTAAACCATCGTGAAATTGAGCTCGCGGCAGCGAGACTAAAGCCCTAGTAAATGCGGACCGACCAACTAGCTACGGGTTGACGGGAAAGTCGGAGGGTAGAAAGAGAGCGCGCGTCTTCTTCAGGAAATCCGTGGATAGTTCGATTCTCAAACGCATAGGTTGGACTGTGAGTCACATAACGATTGAGTGCAGGGAAAGGATCTACAGTCCCGGGACTCTGATCCGCTATCGTGAGCTCAAAACGAACACCTAAGATAGACTCAAGGGAATCCAGCTCCCAATCGTGTTGATGAAGGTAAGATCTGGGGACGCGAATTTCGAGTTGCCTTGTTCCCTCATCGCTTGTCTCGAGAACGGAGGTAATTCCGCGTGGATCAAGAATCATGTTGTAGCCATTTCCAAATGAACCTAGCTCGATTGTTGGAGCAAATCCTGGTCCATCAGTCCCTTTAGTAAATATCTCGACTGGTTTAATTGCTCCAAAAGTTCCCACCTCATTCAGACTTCTTGCGTCGAGAAAGAGGCGTGCTTTTAAGGCCGCGCGATCTCCAAGATCCGGGATGTTCAAGCCATCCATTGAAGCAATAACATAGAGTGCCTCATCATCAGCATCAAAGAGCACACTCGCCTTGGGGGAGGGACTGTTGCGTGAAGCGCCTATAAGCGTAGGAGGAGCATTCACATAGTCCTCCCAGCCACGTAACTCCATTTTCTCTCCTAATACTGCGTCCCTTGTGGCCTCGAGCTCTCTCGCAAAGCGGGTAACCTTCCCATCGACCTCGATCTGTATCCAGACACTCTCTTGAAAAGCACGCGAACTCTCAGATGAAAACTGAAACAAAGAGAATACTGTTTTCGTTCCGAGTGGTGAAACTGAAAAACTGGTGGGTTCACCTACGCGATCACCCATTGCCACCTGAAAGGTTCCCGAAACCGGTTTGTCCGATCCGTTGACAAGATCCCACTCGACCCGCATTCGATCCGTGACATTCACGAACTGCCTTGATTTCCACACAGCGGTAATCGGACCGATCCTAACAGGCAAATCTACGATTTCGGATCTGTAAGTATCCTCAAGAAGAAAGCTGAAGCGACCGAACTCATCTGAAGGTTCTAGTGGAAACAGAATGTCAGAGCCATCCCGCATTTTCCCGATGATGGGTCGGCGATAGGTAAACTCGACCTGAGTAATCGCATTTGCAGGAACAGAAAAGCGCCTTGCTACTTCGGTAGGGACTAATCCACTCCCGGCTGCGAGGGCGCTCACAGTGCCTCCTTTTGCATCTGCGGTCTGGTTTTGAATAGCCATTGCAAGGGTCACAGTTCCATTGTCATTGAACCTGGCTACTCCGGCATAAGTAAAATCAGAACGACGAGTACCTTCCAAAAACTCATCATATAGCGAAGCCCCAAGGTAATCGTTTACTCTCAGCGCAGGGTGCACTTTCTCTTGAACCTCCAACTCCGGCCCATAATTAAATATTCTCGAGAGTCGGTCCTGAATGATATCAGCAGCAGCAGCGGGTTCTGTATTCGGGTCTACCCCACCTCCAAATTTCGAAAGGTGCTGCCCCGCATCAATAAAGAGATTGCCGTTGGCACGTGCCACTTCTTTCGCGGCCATTGCATATGGACGTGTTATTCCCCATTCGACATTGCCTGCTCCGATATTCACCAGCGTCGGAGCGAACACAATCATATCGACTTTCTCACGCCGCCCAATATCAATGATCTCCTGAAGTGCCAGCTTATAGGTGTCGATTGGGATTCTTCCCAGGGAATCATAGATCCCGAACTGGACGAGAAATAGATCAGGGTTGTGCAGGTAGGCATCAGTTCCCGAACTTCGAAGTCCCGACAAAATCGTGCCGTCAATGCGAGTGAGGTTCTCAAGAGTAATCTCGTCTCCTAAATACTCAGAAATCTTTGAGGTCCCGTTGGCGGGCGGATTCAGAAGCCTCACTCCACCTGGATAAAAGAATTCGCGGGCGAGATGACCTAAAAAAATTCCGGTGTACGAATAAAGCGGATTGTTCACCTCCCAGGCTGAAGGTAACGGCGTAAAGCCACCCATGACGCTATCTCCAATGGCCACGACATGAACAGGATCACGAGCCTCTAACTTCGGAAAAGTCCGCGGTAAATATCGCTTAAATCGCTCGCGCTCTTCAAGCGTAAGCGGATAATCTGCCTGAACCGGGGTCAACAGAGCTACCGCTTCCCAAAGGAAAATCGACATTAGTGCCGCAAAAAATCTCATATCATTCAACTGCGGAACCATAAACGAGTTCCCCCACTGTTTCCTTAGTCAAAGAATGCTGAAATTCAGCACCCTTTGACTGATGGAAAACTATCAGGAGGCGGCAGAAGAACCAAGTTGCTTCTCGCGGAAGGCGGAAATCCCCTCTTCAGGAAGGAAGAAACCAGTCATCTGCAGCTTCGCCGGCGTCACACCGAGCTCTTCAAGATACTCATAGTGTGCCACCGCATCTTCGTTCTCAAGCTCACCCAGTGTCGGCGCGACATCGTCGCTGAGACCCGTGAGAAGACTGACAAGGACACAACCGGTGATCTCATTCTTATCACGGCTTCCGAGGAACTTCATGAAGCTCATCTGCACGGAGTCGTCCATATCCTCAACCTCTTCAGGGAGGTAGATCGTCTCAGCGACGACCTTCGGCATCTTCAACTCACCACCGGTGGTGAAGAGAATGTCGCGATCCGCAGTGAAACGCTTGATTGCCTCATCGATCCGAAAAACCGGAGGGAAGCTGTAATCAACCACGAGAGCACCAGGTTTCAGCGACTGAACGTTGAGCACACCGGGAAGGTTGGTCGAAGCGACAACGAGAGATGCATCGTAGACCTCAGGAGGAAGCGCTCCGCCATTTTTCACAATATCAATCTGCCCCAAGTAGCCGGCATCACGAACGCGATCGCGAATTCGACTCATCTGATCATCCGTCTGGTAAGGATCACAGAGGATGAGGTGCTTCGGATGCTCCATGACATCAAGCATGAGTCTGAGGGTTCCGAATCCAATCGATCCGAGACCGACGACAGAAACAGATTCTCCGGTGATCTCACGCTTTGCCTGGGCGAGGATTCCTTCGATCGACTTCACGATCGTCGCAGAGCGCGTTGCATCACCTGTCGTGATTGCCGGAAGATCGGATCGACCCTCCATCCACTTCTCGATCTCGCGTCCGTGATCCGTCGCTGACGGGATCACTCCGGTGAGGGAAACATTCTTTGCTCCCGCTTTTGCTGACATCTCAAGTGCTGTGAGTGTTGCTGTCTTTACCGAGGCGGGGTCTTTGTAAAAGTCGGCCTCGAAACAAGGAAGCATGATCACCCCGATCTTACTACCGTCCACCGTGTAGGTGTTACTGAGGATCGGCTTACCACTGAAGAGACGTTCTGAAATCTCATCGCGAGACATGCCTGAAATGCCCGCAAGGACATCTGGAATGTAAGTCAAAGCAACGGCATCGAGATTCGGAAGCTCATCGGAAGCTTCCTCGACATCGATGTGCTCAAGATCTTCAAAACCCATTCCTGCAAATTCGTCCGCAGAAGTGTCATCGGACTCAGCCGCTGGTTTGTCAGTGCTGAGATACAGAGCGAGCTGCTCAATCGTTGGGTTAGTGAGGAAAGCATCTACCGCTACCTCACGTTTAAACGACTCAGAGATATCAACGACGATTCGAAGCGCCATGAGCGAATCTCCACCCATTTCAAAGAAGTTGTCCGTCACCCCGATATCTTCAGAATCGAAGTTACGACTGAAGACGTCCCAGATCTGCTGCTCGACCGGGTTACGCGGCTGAACCCGCTCACCAACACTCGCGGAGCCAACCTTAGGCATCGGCAACTGCTTGCGATCAATTTTCTTGTTTGGCGTCAGCGGAAACTCCGGCAACGCGGCAAAGTAGGCAGGAATGTAACTCGCGGGCAGATTCTGCGAGAGCTGGCTCCGGATCTGAGCCGCATCCAGAGCTGGTCCTTCCGCGATAAAGTATCCGACAAGTCCTTCGCCGGATGGCAGATCTTCGCGCTTCGTGACGACAGCTTGCTTGATTCCATCGATCGCTTCCATCTGCGTCTCGATATCGCCAAGCTCCATCCGGACGCCGCGAACTTTGACCTGGAAGTCAACACGACCGAGGCACTCCAGTTTTCCATCACGGTTCCAGCGAGCGAGGTCGCCGGTACGATAGATTCGCTGGCTTCCGAATTCAGGAATCAGGGTAACTTCCTTGAAAGCGGCAGCGGTTAACTCCGGCTGATTGCGATAGCCGCGGGCAAGCCCGTCCCCACCGATCCAGAGTTCACCGGTGAATCCCTGTGGAACCGGTTTAAGATTCGCATCAAGGATGTAGACGTGCGTGTTCGCGATCGGCGTTCCGATCGAAATCGCGGCGTCACCTTCTTCGATCTTCTCGACGGAAGACCAGACCGTTGTCTCAGTCGGGCCGTAAAGATTCCAAAGTTCGTCGGCAGAATTGACGAGCGTATTCGCAAGCGTCCGGTTGAGGGCTTCACCACCGCAGAAAATTCGCAGGTCACGGTTCCCTTCCCAACCACTATCGAGGAGCATCTGCCAGGTCGCAGGCGTTGCCTGCATCACAGAGATATCTTCGTCGCTGATGAGATTCGCGAGACGTCGTCCGTCCTTCACGTCATCAGCCCCGGCTACGACCACAGTCGCTCCGGCAAGTAGCGGAAGGAACATCTCGAGAAGAGAGATATCAAAGGACAAGGTAGTCACCGCGAGGAGACGATCTTTACTTGTCAGTCCAGGCTCTTTCTCCATTGAGCGGAGGAAGTTGATCGCTGCCTGATGAGGGATCTCGACACCCTTCGGCGTTCCCGTGGAACCTGAAGTATAGATGATGTAAGCGAGAGAATCAGAGCTGAGTCCGGTTGCTGGCGGAGCTTTCGACGTTCCTTCGATTGAATCAAGATCAAGCACCTTCCAATCGCCAGCTGGCAGAGTCGAGACAAGGCGTGAGGAAGCGACCAGCGCTTTCGGCGCCGCATCTTCCAACATCATTTCGAGACGTTGCTGTGGGAACTCAGGATCGAGCGGGATATAAGTCGCCCCGGCCTTGAGAGCACCAAGAAGAGCGGTGATCATTTTCGGAGAACGATCCGCAAGAACACCGACATTATCACCGGGCTTTACGCCGGCGGCGATAAGATCACGGGCAACGCCATTTGCCTGGCGATTCAACGAACCGTAAGTCATGTGCGTCTCGCCAAAGATCACGGCAGTGTCTTCATCGCGATCGGCGACGACCGCTTCAATCAACTCATGAAGCAATGCGTCCTTCTCGTAATCTTTCGTGGTATCGTTGAAATCAACGAGAACCGTCTTCTCTTCATCGCGCCCAAGAAGATTGAGCTCCGAGAGTCTGGAGTCCGGACTCGACGTGATTTCTTTCAAGACCTGCTCGTAGAGGCCGCTCAGTTCCTGAATCGTCGCCTTGTCGAACAAGTCACTGTTGTATTGCCAACAACCGAAAAGCTGACCACCGGCCTCTTCAAGCACCAGCGTGATTTCGAATTGTGACTGTCGAGTCGTCAGGTCAATCGTCTCCATGGAGAGATCGCCGACATGGAAGGTGTGACCACCCTGACCAATCAAGAAAACAGCGATACCCGCTTCGTCGATTCCGGGCACTTTCTCCATTGAGAAACTGACCTGAAAGAGAGGTGAGCGCCCTGGGTCACGGGGGACCTTGAGTCGGTCGACCATGCGTGAGAGTGGATACTGTTGATTCTCCAGCGCCCCGTTAACCCGGAGGCTGTTACTCGTGAGGAACTCAGAAACGGTAGGATCATCCTCGACTGTGCTTCGCACCGGAACGGGATTAATGTAGTAACCGACCGTGCTTCGAAGCTCCGGCTGGGTCCGTCCTGCCAAAGGCACTCCGACGACGATGTCGTCCTGCTGGCAGTAACGATGCATGAGGATGTCGTAAGCCGAAAGCAGCGTCGTGAAAAGAGTCACGTTGCTTGCCTTGGCGAGTCCATCGACGGCTTCGGTGAGCTCTTCGCCATACTGGAAACCTAAGGTTCCTCCATTGAAGGTCTGAATCGCAGGGCGTGGTCGGTCCGTTGGAAGATCGATCACGTTCGGCGCACCGGCGAGATGCTCTTTCCAGAACTCAAACATTTGCTCTCCGGCATCGCTCTCGAGGTGTGCCGTTTCCCACTTCACAAAGTCAGCGTAACTCGCCTCGACCGGTTCGACCTGCGGGGTGCGACCGCCCTTAGCGGAGAAGTAGTATTCAATGAGATCCTGAATCACCACGGCAACCGACCAGGCGTCGGAAACGATATGGTGCATCGTGAGAAGAGCGACGTGCGCTTCGTCCGCGGTGCGGAAAAGCTCGAGACGAACGACAGGTCCACGTTCGAGATTGAAGGGACGACTCGCGTGTTCGCTGATCATCTTCTTCAACTGCTCGTCGTCGAGATCCGTGCAATCGTGCTCGCGGAAATCAACAGTCCGTCCTTTGTGAACGACCTGCATCGGCTCGCCATCCTTCGTTTCGAAGGTCACATCAATAAGTGGATGACGCTCGAAGAGAAGTGAGAAGGCGGTCTTCATCGCCTCGATGTCGAGCATCGGACGGAACTTACCGGAGAAGTTCAAATTGTAGGCCGAGGAGTCAGGCGCGAGACGGTTCAAGAACCAGAGCGCTTTCTGACCTTCCGAAAGCGGGAAGACGTCAGGCATCTCACCGGTTGCTTCAAACTCAACGAGGCTTCCGGCATCAACACCAGCGGCATCGCCAGCGGCACCACCACCCGATTCAAGAAGCTTCTCAAGCACCGGCTCAGAAAGATCGCGGATGTTCGGCCCGTTAAGGACAGATCCCATCGGCATCGTCATGCCCAGCTTTTCCTCAATACGGTTCACCAACTCAATCGCCATGAGTGAGTCGAGACCGAGATTTGTGAGCGGGGTATCTTTATCAAGACGCGCCGCATCGGTTCCAAGAACGGCACCGACCTGCGCGGCGATGAGGTCTTCGACCATGCCCATCCGCTTTTCAGGAGAGGCTTCGAGAATCCTTGCGGCCATCGAATCACCGCCACCGGAGTTCGAGCGTGGAACCACCGGAAGAAACATATTCGATCCGCCCACGGATGGGCTGAATCGACTCAGTGCCTGCCAGTCGCATCGTGCCGCGCCGAGCTGATAGATATCAGAGGGAACACCGAGACTGAAAAGGTAGAGCGTCTCGTCGATGTTTGTCGCCCCGAGGCCGACGAGTTCGAGATATTGCTGCGTCTTCTCGTTTCGAGCAACAAAGCCGGCTCCTTCGATCGCACCCCAGTTGAAGGTCAGCGAAGGCAGACCAAGAGAACGACGATGATGAGAAAGCTGATCGAGGAAAACGTTTCCTGCGTTGTAGTTCGACTGCTTCACCGCGCCGATGACAGCAGAGAAGGAGGAAAAATTAATGAAGTGCTCGAGCGGGATGTCGAGCGTTGCTTCGTGAAGGTTCCAGGCGCCGAGCATCTTCGGCAGAAGAACGCGGTCAAAACGCTCGGTGTCGAGTTCGTTGAGGAATTCGTCATCGAGGACCATCGCCCCGTGAATCACCCCGATAAGAGGAGCATCCGTCTTTTGAATTTCAGCGACAATTCGATCAATGTCAGGACGGCTTGTGACGTCACCACGGGCATCCATGATCGTTGCTCCGGCAGCGACAAGCTTTTCGATTTTCTCCTGAGCATCTTCCTTCGGCCCGGAACGACTCATGAGCGCAAAACTGCGGGCGCCGTTTTCGATCATCCACTCAGCGAGCTCGAGGCCAAAGCCACCAGCACCACCCGTGATGAGATAGGTGCCATCTCCGCGGAAACGATGACCTTCTTCAGTCGGCTGACCGATTTCAATCTCCGGAACATCAAAGTCGAGAACGTTTTTACCGATGTGCTTACCGGCTGCCATGAAGCGGAAGGCATCGACCACTTTCGTGACCGGGAACACTTCGTTCGGAAGCGGCACGTAGGACTGATCGTAGAAAAGCGCTTCCAGATCAGAGAACATCTTCGCGACGTAAGCGGGCTTGCTCTGCAAGTGCTGAGCGAGGTCGATCACGAAGAAGCTGATATTATTGCGAAGCGGCTCGAGACCAATCTTCGAGTTGCCGTAGACGTCAACCTTTCCGATCTCCATGTAGCGACCGAAGGTCTTGAGAACACTGAAGTTCTTCGGGATAAAGTCGCCAGCAAGAGAGTTCAGGACCGCATCGACCCCTTCTCCGTCTGTGATTCGCATGATCTCATCAGCGAACTCGAGGGTTCGCGAATCAAGGACATGATCCACTCCCATGTCGACGAGAAGCTGTCGTTTCTCGGGCGTTCCCGCCGTCGAAAAGGTGACGAGGCCGAGGTGCTTCGCAATCTGAATTGCCGCTTGTCCGACTCCGCCGGTTCCCGCGTGAATGAGGATGCTCTCCCCTTTCTCCATGCGGGCCAGCTCATTGATCGCATAATGCGTCGTGAGGAAAACAGTCGGAAGCGTTGCCGCCTCAACGTGAGTCATCGTGTCCGGCTTCCGGAATACCATGTCGCGGTGAACCGTTACGTAGCTACGGAAACAATACGGAGCCATGCCGACAACATTGTCGCCAACCTTGAGGTCCTTCACATTGGCACCGACTTTGACAACGGTTCCGGAGAAGTCATCACCGAACCACTTAAGATCGACTGGATTGCCGGGATAAATCCCGAGTGCCTTCATGACATCGCGGAAGTTGATACCACCCGCTTTGATCTGAATCTCGATCTCTTCGCCCTCCGGGTCGCGGCGAGTCGTCTCATTCAGAGAAAGATTGGTAAGAATACCCGGCTTGTCGATCTGGAGTCGGTAAGGAAGAACCGTTCCGTCCTCCTTAACAGCGTTCTGAGTGCGGGGAGGAAACTCCTCGGACTTAATGCGGTGAACACGGCGTGCGTAGCGACCATTGCCGCGGAAAGCCAATTCGTGCTCGCGATCCGAATGAAGAAGCTCAGCGGTGAGATCTTCGAGTTCGAACTCATTCACCTCCGGATCGAGATCGATCTGTCCCCAACAATACTCAGCCTGCTCGTTGTTTGCGACACGCAGCATTCCAGTCAGAGGTGCCGAGGCAAGACCGGGAAGTGATTCGCCACGGACGACAGGCATCGTGCCTCTGGTCAAAAAGGTGATGTCAGGTTTTGTCGCCCACTCACGATTCGTGATCACTTTAAAGAGCTCATGGGCAAAGCGAACGCCTGTGTCCTGCGCCGTATTGAGGACCTCAAGAGAGAGCGTGTCTGCTCTTGGGTGATCCAGCGGAAGAGTCACAATAAGCTTCTTCATTGAAAGCTCCTCTTCGTCGATAGCATCCAGTGCCGACTCGATTTCAGAAAGTGTTCCCGAAACAAGACGAGGCTCGATCTCATCCGTCGCCAGAGCGGTGACAAGCTTCTCGCCGAGACCGGATTCGTCCTTCGTGATGAGAACGACCGACTTCGCGACGAC
>JARGOD010000046.1:0-18551 GCA_029210205.1 Verrucomicrobiales bacterium
ACCGATATCGACTACAAATTCGCAACTCCCCGTCCTGAAATCACGAGCAAGGAGTTCTATGGTTTTCGACCGTCAAAAGGTTGGACTGAAATTCATCGCATCGTCGAGCCTGAGTACGAAGCTGTTTTCTACGGCCCACAAGCAAGAGCCTACATTTTCCTGAAAGACAACGATGGCAATTTCATCCAAAACCCAGTCCGCTTTCACTACCACAGTTGGAAACACATTCCGGAAGCGCCTGACCCCCGCGCTCGCACGCGCCAACGTAAATTCCTTCGACTTCAGGAAGAGCCCTCATTCGATGGCAAAGAGATTGTTTGGAAAATGATTCTTGAAGACGAAATAAAATTTGATGTCCACCTCTATCTTGGTCGAAAGGGGATGAATGCAACCTATGTAGCAGAGTATCCAAGTGATCCCGCGAACAGAAACCGCGACAATGCTCGCATCCACTTTATAGTTCCAGCATTGGCAACTGAACGAAGTGATCGCTATTTCGGCTACGATTTTCCGGCAGAAGGGGTCAAGCTGGATGATGTTCGTGCCGTGGTAGAGCCGAACGAAGTCATCATGAATCTTCCCCGCCAGGAACGTGATCGTTACGCCAACGGCTGGAAGGAACTTGGTTTCGATCCAGGATACAATACCCGCAAGTTCAATGAGCTTATTCGCGGTTATCCCAGCGGCATCCGTGACATGGATGTCAACGGCCCTTCGTGGGGAGGTAGGTCGATGAGCTTTCGCACCACCAGCAGCAAAATCCTGCTGCGAGGCGGAGCACCCCGGGCTGACACCGAACCATGGGAATCCTTCCATGCTTACCTCGTTCGTACTGGCGACACTCGCGAGCGCTTCACGAAGACAGAAGCAATCGAGATCGAGATTAAGTAAGTTGCTCAACCTTCGCCCCGGGACTCAACGGTCGCCGCGGCGAATCTCTGATCCTTCGAAGTAAACTCGGATTCGATAGGTCGTGTTCGGTCGGAATTCGATCTCACCGGTCGTTACGTTGACGCGTTCCGGGATTTTCGAGAGCTGTTTATCAACCACGGCGTGATAACCGCGGTCAGAGAAAATATCGATCAGGATTGCCAGCGCGAGCGGATCAGAGAGCACTTCATCTTCGTTATTGATAACAGCACGCCCTGAAATTGCATGCCGCTCAATAATTGGAATCAGCTTCGAGTTGATGAGATTTACAACTTCCTGGAACAATGCGTGATCTTCCCTCGCATATCCATCGAGGCGCTTCACCAACTCCTGGCGAGCATGAAGAACAAGCTCGCTTGCGAGAGGGATTCCTCGAATCATCGAGAACGTTTCGGGCTCCAGCTCAAGTGAGCTCTGATACTGAAGCTCCTGCAAAATATTTTCTTCAACTTCGAGTACCGTGCCCTGAGCATTGATAAGATGATAAAAGAAAAATTCGCGAAGTGATTGCAGTGCATCCCAGGTGTTCTCTTTGAAAATCCGGTAACGATGCTTGGCAGCGTCAACATCGAGATCTGTTGGGCGAAGTTCCTGCAACTCACCCACACCTGTCATTCGAACTTCTTCATTGTGCCTCGCAATTTCACGGCCACGAAAAAGCTGACGATCGACACTGGTTTTCTCATCGATGAACAACACCATGACATGAATCGTAGGGCGCCTGAAATGGACTGCCAACTCAGTGTCCATGTATTCACGATGCAGCTTGCTGATCATTTTAACGAGAAGCTTCATGCACTCCACCTGCACCTTGGTGCGGGGAAACCCATCGAGTACTGCGCCGTCTCGAAACTCGGGCTCAAGCATTTTCCTCAAGAGAATCCCCATAACCTCCCGGTCCCCAACCAGCTGCCCACTGTCTTTAAGCGCTTTGGCTTCCGGGCTGTTAAGTAAAGAACTGACAACAATCGGCGGGCAGGTAAACCCTCTCGCCTTCATAATAAAACCGGTATTCGTGCCTTTGCCGGATCCGGGAGCACCACCCAACAGGATGATCTCCTTCGGAAAACGGAGATTCTCGATGCTCCGCTCGTCGACAAGCCCCTTCCACACGGCGTTAAAAATGACTTGGGCGTCTTTAATTTCAACGTCCGTCAGCACGGACGCTTCTTCGACCGGCGGTTTGGCTTCACTCATGGAAACCTCGTCTACCGGAATGTGTCTCTCCGCAAGCTGAATTCATGGTCGGAAGTCCGTAAAACTTCAGCTCCCATCGATAGCGAGATTACGTGAAAAAAGGGGTCGTCGCCCGTGACGCATCACTACCATATTGTCGTCATGATAAAACTTCTCTCGTCGACACTTCTCCTGATTTGCTTAGTCAACTCTCACGCGAGCCCCGAAACAGTGCCTGAGGGTTTTGAAAGCCTCTTCAATGGTGAGGACCTCAGCGAGTGGAATATTCCTGAGGGCGACAATGGTCATTGGAAAGTAATCGACGGAGTGATCGACTACGACGCCCTTTCCGAAGCCGAAGGAGACAAAAATCTCTGGTCAAAATCCGAATACGGCGACTTTGAACTGCGTCTCGACTGGCGGATTAAAGAAACGAAAGGCTTCTACGCGATGCCATACGTGCTGCCGGACGGAAGTTATGTAAAAGACGAAGAAGGAAACAAGATCACCCACCTCGCGCCGAACGCTGATTCCGGAGTCTACCTCCGCGGCAAGGGCACCTACCAAGTCAACATGTGGTGCTGGCCGATTGGCTCAGGTGAAGTTTACGGAATCCGCAACAATGCCAAGCATTCCACCGAAGTCCGTGCCGGAGTGACCCCATCAATGAAGGCGGACCATCCCGTTGGCGAGTGGAATCAATTTGTCATCACCGTAAAAGGTGACCGTCTCACCGTCGTGCTCAACGGACACACCGTGATCGAAAATGCCCTGCTTCCCGACGTGCCTGAAAAGGGCCCTATTGCACTGCAGCATCATGGAGGCATTGGTAAAGACGGAAAATTGTCACCTGCTTCCAGTCTGATGCAGTTCAGAAACATCTTTATCCGAGAGCTGAAATGATCCACCGCCGACTGATCGCTCTCTTAGGCCTCCTTCTACCCGTTTTCGCGACAGCGGAGACAAAGGATGAAAAACCAGCCGAGGGCCACTCTTATCACGGAGAGGTTTTCAACGAAGGTCCCCGTCAGGCCGCCGTGGTCATCCCCGGCACCGGCGATGTTCACCTCAAACTCTCGAAAAGTTCGCCCGAAGCGCAGCGATTTTTCAATCAAGGACTCGGCCAGCTTCATGGCTTCTGGGATTTCGAAGCCGAACGAAGCTTCCGACAAGTTGCGGCGATCGATCCGGAATGCGCCATGGCCTACTGGGGCATGGCGATGGCTAACTTTAAAAATGACACCCGCGGAAAAGGGTTCATCGAAGAAGCCACTGAAAGAAAAGCAAATGCCTCACCTCGCGAGCAACAATGGATCGACGGCCTCGCTGGCTACTTCAGCGACACCAAACTGGATGCCAAAAAACGGCTCCGTGAATTCGTACGATCGTTAGAGAAAATATCCGTCGAATATCCTGATGACATCGAAGCGCAGGCCTTCCTTCTCAAGCAGATTTACTACAACCACGGCAAAGGGCTTGAGATTACGAGTCATTATGCCGTCAACCTCCTCGCGGAGAAAATCCTCTCCGCTGATCCAGATCACCCCGCAAATCATTACCAGATCCACCTCTGGGACAAAGAAGACGCGGCAAAGGCCCTGAATGCCGCCGCCAACTGCGGACCTGCCGCGCCCGGAATTGCTCACATGTGGCACATGCCCGGGCACATCTACTCAAAGCTACATCGTTACGAAGACGCCGCCTGGCAGCAGGAAGCATCGGCCCGCATCGATCACGCTCACATGATGCGTTTTCAGGTGATCCCGGATCAAATTTCGAATTTTGCGCACAACAACGAATGGCTCATCCGGAACTTCAACTACCTGGGTCAGCTTGATCGTTCCGTCGAACTCGCGATGAACATGATCTCTCTGCCACGTCTTCCAAAATTCAAAGAAGATGGCAAACCGGAAACTTACGATCCCAAAGGAAGCAGCTGGCAGTATGGGAGGCAGCGCCTCCGTGATACCCTCGTCCGCTTCGAGCAGTGGGAAGAACTTATCGAGCACTCCGAAAACGGACTTCTCGGAGTCGATGAAAAATCGATCCTCCAGCGCGACTACGATCGCTTCGTTGGAATTGCGAAGTTTGAGAGTGGCGATCACGCCGGTGGCAGAGAGCATCTCGACGCCCTGACTTCTGTTCTAAACGAGAAAACAAAGTCCCGGGATGCCGCAGTCATAAAAGCGGAGAAGCAGGCAAAGGATAAAGGAAAGTCGGAGAAAGAAATTTCCAAGGCAAGGGAGTCCGCGGAAACGGAGTTCAAGAAAGACATCGAGACTCTGGGCCACTTCGTGAATGAACTCTCTGTTTACGATGCATTAAGCTCAAAACCTCCTCTTCCGAAACGCGCCGGGGAGTTGCTTCCCAAGCTGAAGAATGTGGTGAAATGGCGTCACGCCAGCCTTTGGCTTCGCGCTGGTAATTCTGAAAAGGCTATCTCGTTAATCAAAGAATCGGTAAAATCTGACGAAGGGGAAGTTCTCCCCCTTGCAACCAAGGTCGAAATCCTTTTCAAAGCCGGAAAGAGAGACGAAGCAAATACCGCTTTCGAAGAACTTCGCTCCCTCGCGCACACCGCCGATTCTGACATTCCTCTTCTCCGGCGCCTCGATTCTGTCGCGAGAGCACTTGGCCATCCGGAACTCTGGACCATAGCCCCGCCCGCTCCCACCGATCTTGGCAAACGTCCTCCACTCGACTCGCTCGGCCCTTTCCGCTGGGCGCCACCGTCAGCCCCGGGCTTCGTGCTGCCCGACACCACCGGAAAGATGCATGCCCTCAGCGACTTCGCGGGCGAACCGGTCCTCATTATTTTCTACCTGGGTAAAGAATGCAGCCACTGCATGGAGCAACTGAACGCTTTCGCTCCTGTCGCCAGGAAGTACGAAGAAGCCGGAATCCGACTCCTCGCGGTTAGCACTGACAGCATCGACGGGCTCCGCGAGACCTTCGATGCAGAAACGGGAACCTTCCCCTTTCCTCTTCTTGCCGATCCTTCACTTGATCAATTCAAAGCCTACCGGGCCTACGATGATTTCGAGACCATGGCCCTCCATGGCACTTTTCTCATCGACGGCAGCGGCGACGTCCGCTGGCAGGACATCAGTCACGAACCCTTCATGCACCCGGAGTGGTTGCTTGAGGAGTGCTTACGCTTAATCAAGTTGTTGGAGTTCACCGAAAATAAAGATCTTCCTGCTCTGAGAGTGCCGAGACCAATCTAACAGGGTCAAGCCATCGACTTAACCCTGTTGACCCTCACTCTACCGGTAACCATTGCACGGCATCGATCACAGTGTAGCCGTCAGTCCCGGCGTTTGTCACCGTCACCGTCGCGACGGCGCCTGCCTGAAACTCGAAAGATCCGAGGGTATGAAAAGGGTCTTTGGCGGGAGTCTCTTTCTGGTTCACGACCACTTCGGTTTCACCTCCGGCGTGTGACACCGTGACCTTGAGATTCGAAGCCCGGTTGCCGTTTTTTGGGTAGGCATAATTCACTTCGTAAGTCCCCGCGTTCTCAATAATCGCCTCAAACGTGGCGATCGACTTCCCCTTCGCAATGTTGTTGTCATGGTTGTAGCCGAAACCGACAAATGGTCCATTGGTTGAACTGATCTTCCACGGGCCTTCCAGTTTTGCATCTTCATCGTCGACGATGATCCCTTCAAAATCACTCACCGGCTTCCCTTTTCCGCCCGCAATCGGACCATCAAAGTGAAGGACCTGACCATCTTCGAGGAGGCGGGCCTTGAGTTCTTCGTAGGGCACATCCTGAACGTCGAGGCCACCATCAATCGCCATGACTGCTGCCGTCGCCGCACTTTGACCGAGAATCATAAAGACCGGCTCCATCCGGATTGAGCCGAAGGCAATGTGAGTGCTCGAAACACAAACCGGCGCAAATAGATTGGTGCACTGCTCACGCTTGGGAACAAGCGAGCCATAGGCGATCTCGTAGGGTCCACGAGTGCTGACGCCGATGTCGCCTTCATTTTGAACATGGCCGTTTTCGTCGATGTGACGCTGGGTGTTGTGCGAGTCGATCGCATAGGAACCCATCCCCACCGAGTCCGGAGTTGGCTTCATTTTCCGAAGCTCGTTTTCCGTCATGACGAAGTCTCCGATCATGCGACGCGCCTCTCGGATGTAGAGTTGGTGCGACCAGTTTCCGTTCTCTTCGAACTCATCCATCGGCAGCCCCCAGTTATTCATTTCCTCCTGCACGTCACTGGGAACGCGAGGATCAGTCGCGATGAAATAGAGCAAACCTTTTTGATACGTTTCATGCTCCTCGATGATCGCGCGGCGCTTCTCATAGCTGGCTTCGGGATACTCGTAGTTGTAACCGATATTATCGAAACTGAAGGGACCGTGGTTGTTCGTGTCGGTCTTGTGATTCGGGATCACATCAAACTTGTTGAAGGTATCCATTCCCCACCCAGCCTCAAAGATGCGGATAAGCAGCTCATACTGTTCAGGATCATAACCATCGGGCTCTGAAAACGGAATCCGGTTCTCAGGGTGATTCGTCAGGCACATCCGAAAGCAATATGCCTGCACGCGGTGGTCGCCCGCGCCATATTCGCCAGGAGGGTCAGTGCTGATCCGCTCAAGGACTCCACTAGATGGATCACCGGGAACGATGTAGGGATCGACCGGCTTGTCGAGAACCTGAAAGTGGTGCTTGTGATGATCGACACCCGTTTGCACGCCGTTCCAGTTTTCATCGTAATCAGCATTCGCCTCGCGGCCAAAATGATAATCGACACCGGAAGCAGCGATGAGGTCACCCTCGTAGGTGGTGTCTAAAAACATCTTTCCGGAGAACGTCTTCCCACTCAGGGTCGTGATTGAAACGATGCGACCATCTTTCACTTCAACCCCGTCTTGGCGGTCGAGCCACTCATCACGATGTACCGTCAGATCGAATTCGGCGACGTAGTCCTCAAATACTTTCTGCGCGACGCTTGGTTCGAAAACCCACATCGTGCGATTCTTTCCATCCATTGCTTCAGTACCCTGCCCGGTGTTGCCATATTCTTCCGGCTTCTCCCACTTCCACGTTTCAGGCTTCTGATATTCTTTCCAGATACGATGGTAGAAATCGCGCGAAAGGCCTCCGATGACCGCTTTATTTCCCGTGTCAGTCCAGCCGAGCCCTCCACTTGAAAGGCCGCCGAGGATCGTGTCAGGACTTACAATAACGACTGACTTTCCCATCTTTTTCGCCTGCACTCCGGCAATGACCGCGGCGCAGGTTCCGCCATAGATGACAACGTCATGTTCAGAATGCTCTTCAGCTGATACGGGAGAGAAGAACGCCAGTAGAATGGCGGCGATATAAGGAAAAGTAATAGGGGATCTCTTCATGGCTAAAGTCTAGCGAATGCCGATAAAGCAACAAGACTAGGTTCGCGCCAAAAAAAACGTGACCAAAAACTTGCGTGTCCGCATCTAAAGGAGAACCAGCCCTGCAAAGGGAGCACTCCCATTGCCAAGTCCTCAAATGCCGCTACTCCGTTTACGCGAGGAGATCTTTGACTACAGAACCGTGGACGTCAGTAAGGCGAAAATCACGGCCTGAAAAACGATAGGTCAGCTTTTCGTGATCAAACCCTAACAAGTGCAGCATCGTTGCATGGAGATCGTGGACGTGGACCGGGTTTGTAGCGACAGCGAGGCCAAAGTCGTCCGTCTCACCATAGGCCATACCACCTTTAACGCCGCCTCCAGCCATCCAGACAGTGAAGCCGTCGACATGATGATCGCGACCGATGCGGTTCACATCCTTAGTTGCTACTTTTTGAATCGTTGAAGTTCGACCCATCTCCCCTCCCCAAATGACGAGAGTGTCTTCCAACATTCCCCGTGTCTCAAGATCTTCTAACAAGGCCGCGATTGGCTGATCCGATTCGCGAGCGAGACGCTGGTGATTTGGCAAGAGTCCACTGTGGCTGTCCCAAGGCTGCCCTGCACCATGATAACACTGCACGTAACGGACTCCCCTTTCGGCGAGACGACGCGCCATCAGTAAATTTTTTCCAACCGGAGAATCTCCGTAGCTCTCTCTCACTGACTCCGGCTCTTTTGTGATATCGAAAGCGTCGGTCGCCGCGCTTTGCATCCGAAAGGCGAGCTCCATCGAGTGGATACGTGAATCTAAGCGCTCGTCGCCGGGACGTGCTGCGGCGTGGCGTTCATTCAATGCCCCGGTCAAGCGTAGAAGGTTTCGCTGTGTTCCGGTATGAATATCATTGCGCTTCAGGTGCGGAATCATTTCCCCACCTCTACTATTCGTCTCGATGTGAGTCCCCTGATAAACACCCGGGAGAAAAGAACTCGTCCAATTCCGTGACTGTGCCGTCGGCATGCCGCTGGGCATCAGAACAACATAACCTGGCAAGTCTTCACTCTCGGTCCCCAAACCATAGAGAACCCAGGATCCGATGCTGGGTCGTGCCAGAACCGGATTTCCGCAATTCATCATGAGCAGGCCCGGCGAGTGATTCGCGATGTCGCTCTGCATCGAACGAATCACACAAAGCTTGTCGGCGTGCTTCGCGACGTTCGGATAGAGCTCTGAAATTTCGAGCCCACTCTCCCCGTGCTTTGAGAACTCGAAAGGGCTTGCCCAAATTTCGCCAACACGGTTCCGCTGCGTTCTCTGCAGGGTCTCTTTCACTGAGTCCGGCAGCTCTTGTCCGTCCAGTTTTTTGAGCTCCGGCTTTGGGTCAAAAGTGTCGATCTGCGAGGGTCCGCCATTCATAAAAAGATGAATGACGCGCTTCGCTTTCCCGGGGAAATGCGGCTGACGAACGGAGAGCGGAGAGTCAGTCGCATCACGTCCCTGTACACTCGCGAGAAGATCGGAAGCGGCGACAGCACCCATGCCAAAGCCAAGGCGCTGGAGCGCAGTTCGTCGCGAAAGTTGAGAGTGATTGTTCATGATTCAGTCCACGTAAAGAAACTCATTCGACATGAGAAGTGATTGCGCCAGGAGCGGCCATGGATCGACATCGCGACTCTCTTCAATCTCCATGAAGCGTTCCACCTTCTCAATTTCACCCGGCGTTGGAGATCGCTGCAAGGCTCTCGCGAAAATGATTTCGATCCGCTCTCCCCGGTCATCAATCTCACCAAGACTTACGGCACTGATTAGAGATGCCGCCTGCTCAACCATAAAGGGGGAATTCATAAGAAACAGTGCCTGCGGAGAGACGATATTTTCCGTCCGTGATCCCTGCGTCTGGACAGGTGACGGAAAATCAAAATTCCGTAGGGTCGGGTCGATATTGAATCTGTTTACGTAGCCGTAGACACTGCGCCGCTTTGTGTATTCCTCTCCCCAGATCTGACCGGGACGGCCACGCATCCTCGTGTCGAGCTGCCCGCCGACGGCGAGCAAGGAATCACGAATTTCCTCGATGCGGAGTCGAGTGCGATTTGCTCTCCAGAGAAATTCGTTCTCCGGATCGATTGCCACCATCTCTTCCCGGTTCAGACCCGCCTGCTGAAAGGTCTTTGAAGTGACGATGAAGCGAACCAGTTTCTTGGTCGACCAGCCGTCTTCAATAAACTTCAAGGCAAGAAAATCGAGCAACTCAGGGTGACTCGGCGCTTCCCCCTGCAATCCGAAATCTGACGGCGTATCGACAATAGGATCGCCCATGAGCATGGCCCAGATTCTGTTCACGTAGACACGCGCCGTGAGCGGATTCTCCGGATCGACCATTTTTCCGGCGAGGTCGAGGCGACCGCTGTTTTTCGGATTAAAGGGCTTCTGCTCAGGATCAATGATTTTCAGGAAGCGGCGCGGAACTCGATCTCCTTTGCTGGAGACTTCTCCACGGATGAAAATGGCCGGCTCCGTCGGTTTCGCTTTTTCAGAAACGGACATGGCCCGGATCGGACCACCCTCGTGAAAGAGGAGTAATTCGGCGAGATCCGTTTGCTCGATCTCTTCCCGAATTGAACGGTTATTTCCTTTCTTTACCGAATCACCGGCTTTCTTGATTTTTTGATCAATTTCGGTTTTGAGCTTTTGGTAGTCGGCTACTTCCTCGGGAGATCGGCCATAGCCTTTGATGATCGGAAACTCATCGAGCTTCCATGGCTCAGGACGATTCACGGAGTTGAAGACACCGTAGAGCGAATAGTAGTCGGCCGTCGGGATCGGCTCGAACTTGTGATCGTGACAACGAGAGCAAGAAACGGTCATCCCGAGAATTCCGCGAGTCGTCACGTCGATGACATCGTCCACGAAATCATGGGACATGTTGCGATAGGGAGAAACCGCGATAAAGCCCAGCGCCGCGAGCGTCGGGTCACCCTCCTTGCTGCCGAGAAGGTCAGCCGCGAGTTGCTCTTTCACGAAAAGGTCAAAGGGCTTGTCATGGTTAAACGCATCGATGACATAATCCCGGTAAGTGAAGGCATACGGGTAATAATGCGGCGTCTTCGTGTCGGCCCGATAGGTGATCGCCGTATCCGCATAACGCGCGACATCGAGCCAGTAGCGACCGACATGCTCGCCGAAGCGGGGGGATTCCAGCAGCGTATCGATGTAGGCGTTCAGGTCTTTTGTTGCGATTTCTTCCTTCGTCGGCGGAAGGCCGTTGAGCTTATAACTGAGTCGACGGATTAGTGTCCGGTGGTCAGCAGTGGGCGAAGGCGTCATTCCTTTTTCTTTCAGCTTCGCGAAAACAAACTGATCAATCGGGTTCTCGTCCCAGGCTGGGTCGGCCGTTTTCGGCGGAGTCACCTTCTTCATCGGCTGGAAAGACCAATGATCCTTCGCCTTTCCAAAGATCACTTCCTGGTCGCCGAGCTGGGAGAACTCGGTTTCGCCCATGTCCTCAGCCGGTCCTGCCGCGCCGTCGCGAACCCATTTTTCGAAGATCTTCACTTCATGTGCTTCCAACTGATACTTGGGTGGCATCTCAAAATCAGGATCAGCATAACCAACCGCGGTAATGAGAAGGGAATCACCTAGGTTCCCGGGGACAACTGCTTTGCCAGTGTCGCCGCCATCGAGCCAGCCTGATTCCCGATCAAGGAGGAGCCCACCTTTCTGCGACCCCTCCGCTTCGGAATGACACTCGTAGCAATGCTTTACCAACAAGGGACGAACGCGGCGTTCAAAGAACTCCGTTCCGCTCATCTCTCCATCAGGCTGTGCCTCAAGACTACGGGGCAAACTGACCACGCTGGAGAGCAGTATCGGAACAAGAAGGATGGAGGCTGTTTTCACTGCCGTAACATAGCCGATTCCGCGCTGACGTCATGAAACTCAGGCAACGGGATTACGTGAATGGATGAGGTCGATCTTCCCGGGAACGTCGCAGGAATCGGAAGACGCGATGCTCCGGACTTATGCCGTTAAATGAAATTAAGCGTTTTCGGAACCATATCTCTCCTGAGTTCCAGCTACCTTGTCCGAAAGGTCTCACTCTCTATCAGAGCGATGATCAAATCCCGGAAACCACCTTTCTCAGCCTCGTTTCGCTCTACAATTTCTTTGATCTCGATCTGCTCCGCATACGATGGAATCCGCCCTGTCGCGTAGATCATGAGCTTCTCAGCAAGACATTCCGAAACGAGGCCAATATTCGCGACAAGCCACTTTTTGAAATCGAGATAACCCTCGATCTGTGTCCCATCCGGAAGCACGCCTGATGGATCAACCGGCACATCGATCTCCGGCCACTCTTCCCGCCAGCGCCCCACCGGATCAAAATTTTCAAGCGCGAAACCAATCGGGTCAATATGCCGGTGGCAGCCGGCACAATCGGCTGCCTTCGTGTGTGCGGAAAGCAGTTCGCGCGGGGTGCTCGTGCCCTGAACATCCGGAGTGAGAGCGGGAACATTGTTAGGAACTGGCGGCGGCGGCATTCCGATAATATTCTCCAGCACCCAGACACCCCGCAACACCGGCTGCGTATCAACACCATTAGCAGTCGCCATCATCGTTGCGGCCTGTCCTAACACTCCTCCATATCGTCCCTGAGGATCAATCCGGAGACGCTCAATCTTCATGTGGTCCTGCCGATAGGTGACGCTTGCTTCTGCGAGAGGCTTCTCTCTCGGCGGATACTCGTAATTCTCCTCCGCAAACCGACGGGAGGTCAGTATGAAATCGGGAGCGATCCAATCGGTCATGGGTCGATTCTCTTCGATCATCTTCGCGAAAAAACGCTCTGCTTCGATCTTGGCAATCTCAACTTCCTCGACCGTAAAACGGAATGACGGATCCGGCATAATTTCGGGTAGGAGCCGCGTATGAAGCCATTGCTCCGTGAAATCTTTGATCATCGGAGCGGTTGGATTGGTCGGAATGAGCCGCTCAATTTCGCTGCGCAGAATCGCGGGATCACTCAGTTTCCCGGCCCGTGCATGATGAACAATCTGACTCGTCGGAGGATAGCGGGTTAAAAAGAAAGCAATGCGACTCGCGAGGTCGTGCTGATCAAGAAGGCCTGGGGAAGATTCTCGAAAAAGAAATCTCGGAGAAACAAGCGCCTGACGTACTAGCAAATGCATCCCGTCTTCAAAGCTGTGACCAGCCTCCCAGTGAGCCTTTGCCACCTCAAAAAACACGTCGCTGGTTTTCGGATCAACTGGCCGACGAAAGAGGCGTGTCAGGAATCCACGTGTTCCCCGTCGGGCATAAACCTCGTCGCTCTCCCCTTCATTACGCTTTCCGAAACTGTATTCACGAATCTCTGTTCTGCGCTTGTCCTTTGGGCCATCAACCAACGAAAACGGCCCCTCCATAGTGACTCCGTGCAACTCCAGCGCGGGACCGAACTCATGGTATTCATAAGTCAAAGTATCCCCAAGGTTCCTCACCGATCCAGGCTCTCTCGAAAGCTTCAAGATGCGCTGAGTGTAGGAGGAATCCATTGTCGCATCGGATAGGTCTAGGTCGGGACTGTTGAGGTGACGCTGATAAATCTCCCATCCGTTTCTTCCGCGCAGACTCGCGACAGAAGCAAGACGCTTTCGATTCGGAAACAACATCTCCTGCCACGCTGCGAGGAAGCGTTTATCGCTACGAAATCGCTTTTCGAGGAGGGGAGCGAAGACTTTGGGGTCGTGAGCCAGTTCTGCATCTGCCCAGCGAAAAAGCAGGGTCTGACCCTGATAAAGTTCTGCTTCAAAGGTAAACGTTTCCGGTGATTCTGAAGTCACCTCGAACTCTTTCAAGAGTCGGTGCGATCGGGTGCCTGAGCGATCGCTCGCCGCGACGTCCCGGGCACGTATTTCAAGCGTAAGCGACTCATCGCTTTGCGGGCGAAAAGTAGAAGCATCCACCGTGACCCGATACATGCCCGAAGTCATCACTTCAATCTTACTCGGCCAGGTGCTGCTCCGCATGATCGAGTCCGTGCTACTGCACGCGAGACGAAGGGCGTCCCCGTGAATCGTCGATGCTGAAAAGCTCAGGACAAGGTCCTCGACCCCCGCCTTCCTGACCGTCGGCTCGGGCAACACCCGCTCAGGCGGAAACAATTCGTCCGCGATCTGGCCCGCGACCTCGTGATAAGCCGCCAGCAGCGGCGGCGACATTACGAGGGCTTCGCTCACAGTGTCAAAGCCGTGCTCTCGATTGTCCTTCGGGAAGCCGAGAGGCAGCTCAAACTCATCCATGAGAAACGTCGTCCGAATTGTGTTCCGATACTCAAGGCGATTGAGGCGGCGAGGCAGGGTTCCGCCGACCGCAGTGTGCTCACGAAGCTTACCGTCCAGAAAGGCGAGAACTGCCTCCTTTTCCTCCGCTGACGGCTGCGGCTTATCGGGCGGCGGCATGTGGCCGTAGTCGATCACTTTGAAAACTTTATACCACTGCTCGACCGACTTCGGATCATCCCACGAGATCGCGACCTGATCGAGATTGATCCCACCCTTCTCCGAGTCGGCATCATGACACTCAATGCAGCTCGCAAAGAGAATATCCTGAACCGGCTCAGGCACGGGATCATCCTTAGCCTCGGAACTAACATAAATGCCCAGAATGAGGACGCCTTGAAGTATCGTCCATCGAGAGGAAACTCCTAACATCACGAAAATAACTGGTTCAGGTTCCGCGATGCATTCGAAAAATTCTCCTGCTCAATCCCGAGCCGCTCCATCAGCGTGAGATACAAATCCCCCAGCAAAGGAGCGTCCGCTTTCGACCCGTCAATCGCGAGGTGCTGGCCGTGCTTGAATCCTCCGCCCGCCACGAGCGTCGGGAGATTTGCATTGCTGTGACGGCTCGCGTCACCCATCCCGGTGCCAACGAGGATCACGGTGTCATCGAGCAGGGTCTTCCCCGCCGGGTCTTTCTTCTCGGAAAGCTGCTTCAGGAAGTTGGAAAAACACTGCATGTGCGCCCTCTCAATCGCGATGAGATCTTCGATCATTTCAGGATCATTGCCGTGGTGGGATAGCGCATGATAGCCTGCCTTGAGAATCTCGCCATCAATCGCGAAGACCTGTCCCAGTCCATCGAGAAACAGGGACAGAACATGCGTCGAACCCGACTCCAGCGCGAGCACCATGAGATCATACATGATGTTCCCCGCCTCCATCTGGAGATTCGGCGTGATCGGATCATAACTCGGCAGCTGATACCGGGTCTCCGGAACCGGTTCATCGAGCGTCGCAAGCTGGCGATCCATTCGCTTCTCCACCGCGCGGAACGAATCAAAATACTCGTCCAGCTTTTCCCGGTCCCGCTTTGGCAGGGATGCCTGAAATCGCTTCGCATCGGCGAGGACACTGTCGAGCGAGCTCTTTCCACTCTCGATGAGATACTCGGCCCGCTCCCGATCCGCTTTTGATACAAAGAGCTGCTTGTAAAAAACACTCGGCCTCATGATCGTCGGGAGACCGACCCCCTGCTTTGTGAAGCTCATCGTTTTTGCTCCTTCACCGACACCCGTCGCCAACTCGACAGATCCAAACCTCGAGTTCCCTCCAATCTGATCCGCAATCTGCTGATCGAGCGAATACGTTCCCGGTGCTTTTCCACTCAGAAAATTAATCCACGCCTTGTGCCCATTAGGCGCCCGGTGATCGAGACCAGAGAACACCGTGAATTGATCACGGTAGTCCGAAATCGGCTCCAGCGTCCGGGACATTTCATAGCCGCGTCCCACTCCTTGAGGATAGAACGCCTTCTGGTGCCATCCCAGATAAGCCCCAATCGCGACGAAATTTCCCGCCCGCTTCGTCTCGTTGTGAGATGACTCATCGGCGAAGACTTCCAACGAAGGAAGAGCAATCGTCGCGACAGTGCTACGCAGAAATATCCGGCGGTCGAGCGTTGATTGAAAAACAGAGGACGCTTTGGCTTCCATGACGAAACATCGAACAAAAGAGGGTTTTTCCTATCCACGCAAGAACGTGTGTCCAGACTGATGTTTTCACTCGTCAACTCCACTCTCGAGCGACCGTTGAGAGGACGAGCAGAAAGATTTCACCCTCCGCTACGTCCACTACCCGATATAATCCTTTATCAGTTCCGCCATCTCCCTCAAAATATCTTCATGCAACGACGCTCTTTCCTCCAACAAACCACTTCCTGCTCAGCCTACCTTTCTACCCTATCCGCTTTTGGCCTCGGTGAAATGCTCGCTGCAGATGTAAAACGTCCCGTTGTAGCGCAGACTCCGTTCGCCCGACTTGAAGAAATCGCTCCCGGCGTCTGGGCCGCCGTTTCAACTCACTTTGAGAGCAACGACTTCACCCTTCTCTGCAACAGCGGCATCATCCAGGGAGATGATCGGGTCATGGTTCTGGAGGGGACGATGTCGACGAAAGGCGCCCAATGGCTCAGCGAGCAGGCAAAGAAGCTCACTGGAAAAGCGCCGACCGATCTCGTCATCAGCCATTTTCACGGGGATCACACGAACGGGCATTCAGGCTACCCCAATCCTCGGACCTGGATCACCGCCGCGACAAAAGCGGGCGCGGAAGAGCGATTTGCGACTTCTGATCCGGTCATCCCGAATTTTCCCGATGTTGAAACTCTAAGCGAATCTGAGCCAACCGTGGTCGATCTCGGAAATCGCCTCGTCACTCTCGTGCCGAGAAAAGGCCACACTTCCAGCGATGTCACAATTGAGATATCCGACCCGAACGTGATATGGACCGGCGATCTCTATTTTAATCGGGTCTTCCCCAACTATGGAGACTCGACGCCGCCGCTTCTGAACCAGTTTGGCGAAACGCTCGACGAACTTAATGACTCCACCATCGTTGTTCCCGGCCACGGATCGGTAGCCGATCAGTCAGACATTCAAGTCTATCGGGCGTTCCTTGCCGAGTTGGAAACCGCCGCGAAAGAAGCACACGCCTCCGGCGAAGAGGCCGTCGCAGCAGCAGCGCAATACACACTTCCAGATCCATTCGCCGAATGGGTGATCTGGGCACCGGACAACATCGAGCGTGCCTTTAAGGCATGGTATCGGACGCTCGGATAGAAGGCCTCTGTTTTTCATCAATTGCGCCCAAAAGCTGCGAGAACGACCGATCACGAGTCGTGAGACACCAACTTCTGTCGAAGCAATTCCGCTTCACGTCCTCGTCGGGGCACCGCCTCTGCGGCATTGACAGGGCCTGATTTACTGGAAAGACTTCTCCATGAACTCCCCCGCCCTTTTCCGGAACACCCGGTCACGCTTTTTTATCTCGCTCTTTAGCCTCTTTCTGGCTCTTTCCGCCGATGCCGCCACCTTGCACGGTCTCTTCACGGAGAACATGGTCCTGCAACGGGATCAGCCGATTAAAGTCTACGGGACCGGTAGTGACGGTGAAAAGGTCTCCGTAGAGCTGAACGGTCAATCTGCTTCCGCAACCGTCACCGACGGCGAGTGGAGTGTCACCCTTCCTGCGATGAAAGCGGGCGGCCCCCACACTCTCACGATCTCGGGCGAGGACACCCAGTCACTCGAAAACGTAATGCTCGGCGATGTCTGGCTCTGCACCGGTCAATCCAACATGGCGGGAACTCTCGCAGCCTACATGGGCGCGAGCTACGAAGAATACCAGCACCTCTACGAGGGACTTCCGGAAGCAAACCCGATGATCCGCCTTTTCAAGTTAAAGCAGTCTGGAGCCGACGCACCGCAACAAGACGTCGTTACCCATGAAGAATTCGGCACTTCGTGGCGTCTCTGTGATGAAGAAAGCGCGATGCTCTTCTCGGCGACAGGCTATCTCTTCGGTCACGAACTCCAGCCCGAAGTCGACGTCCCGATCGGTTTGATCTATGCGACACTCGGCGGAACAAAGGCGGAGTCGTGGGTGTCGAAAGGCATTCTCCAAAGCCGTTCGGAGTTCAAAATTATTCTCGATGACTACGAAAACGCACTGGCAAATTTTTCTCAGAATGAGAAAGCCTACAAGGAACGCCTCAAAGACTGGCAATCGAAGCCAGCAGCCGAACGACGTGGCGTTCGCATGCCGCAGGCTCCGATGGGGCCAAACCATCCGAAACGGCCGTCCGGTCTTTTTAATTACATGATCGCTCCACTACAGCAGTTTCCAGTCGCTGGAGCAATCTGGTATCAGGGTGAGGGTAATGCAGGGCGTCCTGAACAATACCAAAAGCTCTTTCCTGACCTGATCACCTCATGGAGGGATCAGTGGGGCATCGGGGACTTCCCGTTTCTTTTTGTCCAACTCGCCGCCTTTAAAGAACCCAACTCGAATCCTGAAGATACCGACTGGGCCCGACTTCGGGAGGCGCAGACGATGACGCTCTCCGTTCCAAACACCGGGATGGCGACGATTATTGAGGCCGGCCATCAGACTAACATTCACCCACCTGACAAACCCACTGTCGGAAAGCGACTCGCTGCACAAGCGCTGAAGATCGCCTACGACCGTGACATCATCGCCTCAGGTCCGGTGTTTCAAGAAATGTCCATCGAGGGAAATGAGGCAACTCTGATTTTCGACGACGTCGGCAGTGGCTTGACGACCCGGACCGTCGAGACCGATGGCCTCACTGTCCCTGCTGACGAACTCGCTGGTTTTGCGATTTGCGGATCTGATCAGAAATTCCACTGGGCAAAAGCGAAGATTGTCGGAAAAGACCAAATCGTCCTCTCCGCTCCCGAAGTCGAATCTCCTCTCGCAGTGCGATACGCCTGGGCCAATTTCCCCCGCTGTAATCTCTACAATAAGGAAGGCTTTCCGGCGGTTCCTTTTCGCACAGACAAGTTCGAACGGATGGGCACTGGAACCGTGGACGGAATTGGAGTCGGCAAACCCCATGTTTGCAATCAACCAATCCTCAACGGGAAGTGGGACGGCCTCACCGACGGGAATCTAGGTGACGATAATCGATACGCCTGGGCATCAGATGGCTCCATGAATTTCCCGAAACATGTCACCATCGATCTCGGAGGCATGCACGAACTCGATACCCTTCGTGTCCACAGCTCGGCCAA
>JARGOD010000046.1:18651-40455 GCA_029210205.1 Verrucomicrobiales bacterium
GATGAAGCAGCCTGCTCGTGAGCGCGGATTTCCCGATCCAGAAAACGGATCCCGGAGAGGGCGTCTTCGACATCGCGGAAGGCACCAAGCGCAGTTTCGCGATAGATGGCAATGGCTTCATCGGAATCGGCGAAGGCGCGGTCCTCGTCGAGACCGGAACGGCCGGCGTTGTAGATCGGAATCTGGACCTGAGGTCCGATCTCGCCGAAGAAGCTTGTCGGATTGAAAAAATCTTCGAGCTCAAGACTCGTTAAGCCGCCCACTCCGATGAGGTTGACTCTCGGGAGATACGAGGCCCGGACTGCTCCGATGCGGGCAGCGGCCGCTCTCATACGGGAATCCGCTGCCGCAATGTCAGGGCGTCTCGTAAGGAGCTGCGAGGGCAGGCCCGATGGGATCGCCGGAGGTCGCCGAACCCCGCCCGCCGGAAGGTCGAATGATCCCGGCACTTCTCCGGTGAGAAACGCGAGCGCGTTGAAATAGGTCGCGCGGGTTCGCTCAAGACTCAGGAGTTGTGCCCTTGTCGTCTCGAGTTCGGTCTCAGCGCGAGCGAGATCGAGATCGGTTGTTTCCCCTCCACGAACACGAGCATCAACAAGCTTTCGATTTTCCTCCCTCACCTCGAGATTTCGCTTCAAGACATCAATTTCAGCATCGATGAATCGCAGGTTGAAATAGGTTCGGGCCAATTCGGAACGGAGCGAAAGTTTCGTCGCCGCCCAATCAGCCGCAACCGCTTCGGATTCTTCCTGCGCGGCCTCCACAGTCTTCCTGACACGCCCCCAAAGATCTATTTCATAGTCGAGATTGAGGGCACTGCGAAACTCGTTGTAGGTTAGATCGGGAGGAACAAATACACTGCTCGCTGAATCGCGCCTCGTTTCCGCGAAACCGTCGCCCACAATCGTCGGATACTGATCCGCTCTCGCAAGGCCCAGTTCAGCCCGAGTTCGGTCATAGCGCGCGAGCGCGACAGCGAGTGAAGGATTATCAGCGTCGAGCTTTTGGATGAGTTGATTCAATCCGGGATCGTCAAAACAATCCCACCAGCGACCAGTCGGAAGCAATGTCCCGGAGGCCATTCCGTTCTCATAAGCCGATCCGGCGTTGATCGTCGAATCACCCAACTCAGAGGGATCGACGACACAGCCGGTCACCGTGAAAGCCGCGAGCGCGACGAAATAGCAAAGTCGGCCCTTCATCTTTCTATGCAGAAACCATCTTTCCGGTTGAGTCTTCCTCTCCGGCCTTCTTCTCTACCTCCCGAACGCCGAAAGCGAACATCGCACTCAGCACCGTCGGGACAAGGAAAAGGGTGAAGACGGTTGAGACGACAAGACCGCCAACGACGACAGCACCGAGGCCCCGATACAATTCCGAGCCGGCTCCGGGCAGGAGCACGAGTGGGAGCATTCCACCGACGCTGGTGAGAGTACTCATCAAAATTGGACGGACGCGACTTCTAACCGAATCCTGAATTGCCTGGTGCGGATCGAGATCCGGATCGTCGCGCATGAAGTTCAAGGTCTGATGCACAATCAGGATTGCATTGTTTACGACGACTCCTGCAAGAATTACAAAGCCAAGGATACTCAACATGTCGAGATTCTGCACTGGCGAGTAGCGATCAACGACGCTCCACCAGTGAACGATCGCAAGCCCGACGAAACCTCCGAAGGTCGCAAGAGGAACACTAATCATGATCACGAGCGGGTAGGTCCAGCTTTGAAATAGAATCACGAGAAGCAGGTAGATCACGAGAAAGGCAAGAAAGAGTGTGCTCGAAATGGTCCCCATGACACTGCCATCACCGAGAAGGATCGTTCTGATTTCATTAAGCTTACCAGCTGACCCTGACAGCTGCACCGAAATGGTGTCAGGAATCACTTTGGCCGCTCGCAGTCCCGCTACTGTTTCGTCGACTTGCGCGATCGCCTGTTCCAACGGGATTACTGAAGGCGGGGTCAACTCGATCGTGACGGCGCGGAGACGGTCGACGTGGCGGATCTCCTCCGGTCCCTGAACCCGTTTCAGTTCGGCGATGCTGTCAAAATCGACAACTGCTCCACCGGGCGTCGCGACGGGCGCTTCGAGAAGTTGCTCAAGCGCGTCGCTCCCTCGCGAGTAGCGGCTGAGGATTTTGATATCTTTCAACTCACCGTCCTGCTCGTAGTCTCGGAATAGAAGAATCCCGTCGCCATTCGCCTGTACAGCAAGACCGAGGTCAGTGCGAGTCATCCCCAGTTCGCGGAGTCGCTCATCCTTTGGCACAATGCGAAGTTCTGAGAGTGGAAGCGAAAAGTTTGGCGGCTCCGGCTTAAGACTGGTGGGACCGAATTCACCCATGAGCGCCCCGAAGAGAGCGCCCGCTGCTGCGCCGACCTGATCAAGGTCACTACCGGTGAGGTCAATTTTAATGGCCGATCCCGTCGTTCCTCCAACTCGGAATAGAGGCATTTGAAAGGCAAATGCAATCGTGTCCGGCGCGGCGACCCCAGCGGTCGCGGAATTCAAAAGTGGGACAGTATCGACGACCCGCTTTTTATCTTCCGAAATGGCGACATGAAAGAGTCGTCCATCGAAGCTGACGAGAAAGTAGTGATCAAGGGGTGCAGGAAGAACGGTAGCGCCGGGCGGTGCGCCGTAGCCAATGGGAACCGGTTCGCGCTCGTCGTAGGGCTCCGTCGACTCGCCGCGAGCTTCCTCGATCACCGTCTCGACGCCGAACTTGTTCCCGGTCACTTCCCAGGCTGGCTTAACCCGTTTTTCGATGCGCTCGCCCATCTTGGAAAGCTGGTCGAGATTGTATCCCGGTGGCGGAAAGAGAAGCCCAAAAACGACATTTCGATTTCCAACGGGAAGGTAATCGTAATCAGGCTTCAAAATCGGAGTCCCAATCAAAGTTACCAAACTGAAAGAAAGGATAATTAAAATTCTCCTCGGCCACGACTTCGTTCCTGAAGCTACAAGCGATGACACCCAAATCGGAAGCTGATCGACCACATAGGTGATCGGGCTGAGAAGTTTGGAAAAGAAGCGACCAAGCGCTGTTTTTCCTCTTTCATCATCCACATCGCTGCGATGCAGAAACCGCGCTGATGCGGCAGGAATCACCGTGATCGACACGAGCATACTAAGGCCAACCGCGGCCATGATCGCAAGCGCGATGTCGCGGAAGAGCTGCCCCGCCGTTTCCTGAATCAACAAAATTGGAAAGAAAACTGCAATCGTTGTCAGGGTCGAGGCGACGACCGCTCCGGCGACTTCCTTTGCCCCGTCGAGCGACGCCTGCAGTGCCCGCTTTCCCATCTCAAGGTGACGGTAAATATTTTCAATCACCACAATCGCATTGTCCACAACCATGCCGACGGCAAAGGCGAGACCAGCGAGCGAGATAATATTGATCGACCTCCCCAGTGCAACGAGGACGACGAACGAAGCGATGACCGAAACCGGAATCGCGATCGCAATGATTCCGACGCTACGGAAAGAGCGAAGAAAAAAGAGCAGGGTCAGGGTTGCAAGAACACCGCCGAGAAGGAGGTTTGATCGGACGAGATCGACTGCATCGCGAACGTAGGTTGTCGAGTTGTAGGTCACGACCAGCTCAAGCTTTCCGTCGAGCGCCAGCTCGCGCGATTTTTGCTCTAACAAACCACCCGGGGCATTGAGGTCGGCGACTTGAGCGAGGAGCTCGTCCATCGTTTCGAGAAGATTAGCTCCCCGCTCCAGCTGGAAGTTGAAGAAGGGCATCTGGTGCCCGCGCGCCCGAGCCCAGCTTGTCGGCTCTTTGAAGGCCTTCTTCACTTCCGCGATGTCCCCGAGATAAATCGGACCGCGTTCATCGTGAGAAAGGACCATTCGCTCAACTTCCTCCGGCGATTGGAAACGCCCCGTACTGCGAACCCGAATATCGCGCTTTCCTTCCTCGATACGGCCGGCCGAGAGATCAACGTTTGCTTCCTGAATTGAAGCCGCGAGCTGTGAATAAGTGATCCGACGGTTAGCCATCGCGACGGGATCCACCGTAATATGTAATTCGGAGCGGACCGCCCCGCGAATTCCGACCTGCGAGATTCCCGGAACCCGCTCAAACCGTGGGCGAATTCTTCGCTCCATGAACCCAAAGAGCTGCGCCGGCTCGTACGCCGGGTCAGTCGAAGCGAGACCGATCCACGAAATGTAGTCGACCGATTCGGGATCAATCGCCTCGACGACAGGTTCGAGGACACCATCCGGATAGCCCGGGACTTCATCAAGCTTTTGTAAGACCCTCGCAAGGGCCCGCTCGATGTCGACGCCAGTTTCAAATTCAAGCCGGACCGTCCCCTGCCCGGCGGCACTCGTGGAAGTCATCGACTTGAGACCGGTCACTTCACCGAGGACTTTCTCCTGCTCTTCGACAACGTCACTTTCGATTTCTTCTGCGGAAGCAATCTCCCAGGCTGTCGCCACGGAAATGACGATCGAATCGACCTCAGGCGTCATCCGGATTGGCACCCGTGTCACCGCGAGAATACCGGCAAAGACACTGAGCAAGACCGCGACGGCGACGGTGATCGGTTGCTGGATGGCCTTATCAATCATTTGATTTAACCGCTATGGCCTCACGGCCTCCTCAATTTCTTCCGCAACTTTCTCCGGCTCCGCAACGATGAGTGGCGTTCCCGGAAAAAGCCGCTCGTTGCCCTCAACGACGACCCGGTCTGCCGCGTTGAGCAGAGCCGAGGAAACATAGACCGTGGTGCCCTCACGGAACAAGACTTCGACCGGCACCTTCACCGCGATCGGCATTCCTTCGCCAGGGGCAGCTTTAAAAACAGAAGCACCCGCGATTGTTTCGATGACTGCATCAACAGGAACTGCGAGCCGCTCTTCTCGCTCTCCCACGGGGATTTCGGCACGCACAGATAACCCCGGCATGAGCTTTCCATCGAGGTCATCAACAAGAGCGACGACCGAAAAAAGGCGCGTCGTTGCATCGATATCTGCGACTTGTCGGATCGAAAGAGCTCTCGTCTTCACCCCGCTTCCATCAGCTTCTATTTCGAGAGGCGCGTCGTCCGCATTGATCCGCCCCGCGAAACGCTCAGGGACACTGATCCAGGCCTCGACCGTTCCGGTGGAAACTAGAGTAATAACCGCTTCGCCGGGGGCGAGCCATTCTCCGGCATCAACGTGACGTTCGACGACGACGCCATCAAACGGGGCTTTCACGGAAAGGTCTTCAAGGCGGACGCGGAGCAGTTCAAGAGCGCTCTCCGAGGCCTTTTGCTCATCTTTTGCAGCCTTACCCCGTGCCGTAGCTACAGAGGCCTCGCGTTTTGCATCGAGAAACTCACGCTCGGAAACGGCCCGCTGAGCAAAGAGATCCTCTTTCATCTTCAGATCACGGGTGGCTCGCTCCGCCTCTGCCGAACGCTCCTCGACCCGGGCAGCGGACGCCGTCGCCATCGCTTCACGCTCCGCCAGTTCAGCCGTCATGCGACGGGCATCGACTTTCAGCAAAGAGTCACCGGCTTTGACACGGTCACCGACATCGACGAGGACTTCTTCGACTTTGCCCGACTCCTGAGCCGCGACCTCGGCCCGCTGGACCGCCATGAGACTTCCCGTCACTTCGCGGCGCTGTTGCACAGATTGTAAGGCCACCGGCGCGACGAAAACTGTCGCGGGCGGAGGTCCCTGGGGAAGCTCGCCTCCTGCTCCGGCGGCTCCGGCGGGTTCCGCTTTTCGCAAAGCCTGAATCCCAAACCAAAGCCCCGCAAAGACGATGCCCGCTAAGATGATCCATCGCCACGCTCCGGCCCCGGTTCCCGATGCCTCACCGTCTACATTCTTCTCTTTCAACACGCCTTGTCTCGTTTGGGTTCGTGGACTGCCACTGTCATTCTTTACGACGTGGATACAAGTTGAAGCCTTTCATTTTGAAAAATTGCCAAACCGCCTGACAGTGGCCTCAGTTATGGCACCGGAAGACAACAAAAACGTTCTCGGCGGGGAATTGATTCCCTGCAGCATGGATCCTCTCACTGGGTTTTACCGAAATGGCCAGTGCCAGGTCGGACCGGAAGATCACGGCTGTCATGCTGTTTGCTGCGAACTCACTGAAGAATTCCTCGCCTACAGCAAGTCGATGGGCAACGACCTCACGACTCCTATGCCCGCCTATGGCTTTCCCGGCTTAAAACCGGGAGATCGCTGGTGCGTCTGCGCCGGGCGATGGAAAGAGGCCCTCGACGCCGGCTACGCTTGCCCCATCGTGCTTGAGGCAACTTCGGAAGCCGCCCTAAAGTATGTGTCGCGAAGCATTCTGGAAGAGTATGCTTTGATTGAAGAGGGAGAATAAACTCGCTTCACTCTGACAAAAAATCGAGCTTCAATGGCTCCATCCCGGCCTTCAATTCAAGTTTAAATGGAGCTGGATTCTGAGGACTCAGGGAATCGAGAGTGACTGACTCATCTTTTAGATTCCCTGTTGCCTCCCAGATGCTCCCCTCAAAAGTAAGCGTCGCTTTACCAACGACCGGACCAACTTCTTCCGGAGCTGCGAACTTGCCCCGCCTCACACGGATTGAGGTGATCGGGAGTCGATTGTTTTCCGGATAAAAAGTAAGCACGCCCCAACTGACTGGCTCTCCATCCAACGTGACGACGCCCTGAAGAGGTATCTGCGGCTGTGGGGGGGAGAAAAAAGAATTGGCTCGCAACCAGTTAGCGAGCAGTCCTGACCAGGTCCCCAACACAGGATCTCCGCGATAAAGACCGACACCGTGGGGACCATCCTGATAACTATGCAGCTCAGTCTGGACCCCGTTTTCGCGAAGCGCGAGATAGAACCGCACCGCATTCTCGGCAGGGACGGAGGTGTCGGCATTGGTCTGAAAAAGAAAGGTCGGAGGCGTTTCGGCGGTGACGTTCTTTTCAGAAGAAACAGAGGCCGCGAGCGCTTCGTCGTCCACCTTCTCCGGTCCCAACAAATTTTTCCGGGAACCGCCGTGAGTAACTTCGCTGTCCATGCTGATAACCGGGTAACAAAGAATCGCTAAATTGGGACGGGCGCTCACTTCGTCGACCTCATCTTGCGACTCGTAAACTTCACGATCGTACAAAGTTGCGGCCATGCTCGCAAGGTGACCACCGGCAGAAAACCCCATCACGGCAATGCGATCCGGATCGAGCCCGTATTCTTCAGCATTTGCGCGAACGAAACGGATCGCGCGCTGCACATCAGCTAACTGGGTCGGATAATGATATCCCTGGGATCCGAGACGATAGTGCAATACGAAGGCGGAGACGCCCTGTTCATTGAACCACTGCGCGGGCTGGTGCCCCTCATGATCAATCGCAAGTCCACCATATCCGCCACCCGGACAAATGATGACCGCGGCCGCGCTATGATTTTCACTGCCCTGCGTAGGATACAACTTCAAGGAAGGAACCGCCGGGATCTCACCTTCAGCCGCGGGAGCCTTCAAAAAAGGCGTTTCATTTTGCCCCCAGAGCAAGGTGCTTTCTTGAGCGTTGGCGAGCTGAGCTAAAAAGGAGAAAACGAATAGGGCGACGGGGAGAACCCAACTCCTAACGGCCGGTAGCCTGCAAATTCCAGCTCCGCGGCTCCGCTGTTTAAAAATAGTCGATCGCCAAAAATGTTTCATACGCCAAGATTTGATTTCAGTTCTTCCAATTCCGCTTTCAGGCTAACCATTTCATTCTTCAGTGAATTCATATCCGTTTCCATTTCCTCACGCCAGGTCGAACCTTCTGCCTTCTCAACAGATTGAGGATTCATGTCTCTCGAGATTTCCGCTACTTCGCCGCAAAAAGTATGAACATAGGTGACAACGCGACGCCCGCCACCGGCGGGAATTTTCGTTACGAGGGGTTCCGGCTCATACTCCTCCATAAGAGCGAGCGCAGACTCGACTTTCCCGACATCGCCAAAAGGGTGCATCCGCTCCGTGCGTTGGCGAAGCTCACCTGCGGTTTGCTGCCCGCGAAGGAGGAGAACACAAAGCAGCGCCTGCTGGCCGGCGGTGATGTAGGGAAGCTTGTTTTCCAAAGTATGCCGACACTTTGGAACACGGGCTCCTGACTGATGCACCAAAATCGCCAATTTCTTATAACGCAGCCCTTCCATCGCTTCCTCAACCTCATCGGTGCCAAGATCGGTGACCGGTTCGCGATTGCTCGATTGATTGCAGGCCGAGTGAAGACTGTTCGGCGTCAGTGGGTAGTGGTCCGGGGTCGTCGCTTCCTTTTCAAGCAAACAGCCAAGAACGCGCGCCTCGGCAAAGGTCAACTGTGATGTGGAAGCAGGCTCTTCGACCAGCTCATCCGTGGGGGTTTCGTCTGACATAAAACTGATACTACTCGATAAATTTTCCGGGGTTTAAAATTCCGTTAGGATCCAGGGTGGCTTTCAGTTGACGATGAACATCGGCCGCAACCGGAGTGACGGCATCTTTGAACCAGCGTTTCTTTGCGAGACCGACGCCATGTTCTCCGGTAATTTTTCCATCGTTTGCGATAATCCAGCGGAAGAGGACATCGAGCGCGGCGTCTGCTTTCTCACGAGCCGCCGCATCAGTATCGTAGTCTTTCACCATGAGATTGGTGTGAATATTTCCGTCTCCGGCGTGACCGAAGCAGGCAACAGGAATTCCGGTATCGCGTTCCAACTGACGGGCAAACTTGACCAACTCGACGAGCTTCGACCTCGGAACAACGATGTCTTCGTTCAGTTTGATCAATCCAGTCGCACGAAGAGAGTAGGAAAACTCGCGGCGCAGTTGCCAGATCGCTTCACATGACTCCTTGTCCCGTGCCTCATCGACCGAAAGCGCCCCGCACGAGCCCACGAGTTGGTGCAGTTTCTCAAGATCGCGGAGCACTGTGTCCTTTCGTCCATCGAGTTCCACGATGAGGTGAGCGTTACCATCCGGCAGCGTCTCAGGCCCGAGATAATCCCGAGCTGCTTTAAGCGTGAATCCATCGGTAATCTCGAGCCCGGATGGTTGCCAACCCGAGTTTAAAATTGTCTGCACGGCTTCAGCCGCTTCTTCAAATTCCGCGAAAGTCGCGGTGAGCATGGCGCGGGCTTCTGGATGAGGAATGAGGCGCAAAGTCGCTCTCGTGACGACGCCGAGAAGTCCCTCGGATCCAACGAACATGCCGATAAGATCCAGACCTGTTTTATTTTTGTGACAACGACCACCCGTTTCCAAAACCTCACCATTCGGGAGGACCACTTCAAGTCCAAGAATGTAATGTCGCGTCACTCCATACTTTACGCAGCGAGGCCCACCTGCATTTGTTGCAATCGTTCCCCCGATCGAGCACTCTTTGAGACTCGCCGGATCAGGCGGGTAATACCAGCCTTTCCCGCGAACCGCTTCCTGGAGATCATTCAAGATCACTCCAGGCTCGACGACGGCGACGCCATCCGCCGGATTGATCTCAAGGACCTTGTCCATCTTTCGCACCGACAGGAGAATGCCACCCTGAGTCGGAACACAGCCACCGACGTAGCCAACACCCGCCCCGCGCGTCGTCACGGGGATCTTGTGCTCATTCGCGAACTTCAAGGTCGCGACGACATCCTCACGACGTCGAGCATGGACGACCGCCTGTGGCACTGAAGCCGCGTGCCAGCGATCTTTCCCGAATTCTTCTCTGACCGATTCAGTAGTGACCACGATCTCTCCACCAACTGCCTCGATGAGACCTTCGACCCATTCCGCTTTTATATCTTCGATACCCACTCCCATAACTTTGGAAAATAAACGATAGCGCCGACCGCAGCTGCTGCAACCGAAGCAATGAGAACTCCACCAGCGGCGGCATCTTTCGTCCGTCGGATACCGGGGTCCATTTCCGGGTGAACAGCATCAGCGAGGTATTCGATTGCCGTGTTTAAAACCTCCGCCATGAGGACAAGGCCCATGCTCAAAATGATAGCGATCCATTCTCCTCTCGATAGCCCAAGGACACCCCCTAACACAATCGCTACAACAGCAGCACCGAGATGAATCTGAAAATTTCGCTCACTGCGAAAAACAGATCGGATTCCACGAATTGCGTCTGCAAAACACATTACGAAATTAGTTTGGCCTGATGACTCACTCATAAATTGCTTGGCGGAATACGCGAATTGGTTACACCTTTAATAAACCTTGAATAATACAGGAAAGTCTTATGAGCAAAAAAACTGCAAAAAAGAAAACGGTGCGCCGCCCCAGCCCAAAGAAAATTGGATTCGTCGGAGTAGGTCGGATGGGCGCTAACATGGCCCGCCACCTTAAGGATCTCAATTACAACGTGACCGCCGTCTATGACGTCTACCGTCCTGCCGCAAATGAGCTTGCCGAGGAGTTGGGTGCTACCGCCTACACGAAGCTCGCCGATGTCACTGCAAATGCGGACATCATTTTCACCGTCGTCACAAACGACGCCGCGATGAAAAAGATTTTCATGGGCAAGACCGACAATCTTCTCACCAATGCCGCAGGGAAAACGTTCATCAACTGCGCAACGCTCAGCCCCGAAATTCAGAAGACAGTCGCGGCCGCTGCGAAGCGGCGCAAGGCAAGTTCGATCGAGGCCTGCATGGCGAGCAGCATCAGCCACGCGCGAACTGGAAAACTCTATCTCATGATTGGAGCTGATGATGATGTCTACAAAAAGAACAAAAAGCTTCTCGAAAATCTCAGCCTAAACCTCCGCCACATTGGAAAAATTGGTAAAGCCGCAGAGGTCAAAGCGCTCGTCAATATGGTCATGAACATCAACACCGCAGGTCTTGCCGAAGGTCTCGGATTGGCGAAGTCACTTGGACACGACCTGAAAATGATCTGCGAAGTCTTCTCCCAGACTGGCGCGAATTCCCGCGTCCTTGAGACTGACTCCGACGACATGATCGACCGTGATCACGAGTGCTGGTTCTCAGCTTCCCACGCCGCTAAAGATTCCGGTATCGCCGGTGGACTCGGCAAATCAAAGAAGCTGAATCTTCCGCTCAATACCGCGACGACCAATCAATACAAGAAAATGGTCGAGCTCGGACTCGGTGAACTCGACAAGTCCGGGATTGCCGAACTAACCTTCCCCGGACGAGCCGGCACGAAGAAAAAGGTCGCGAGGAAGAAGACAACCACCAAAAAAGTGGCGAAGAAAAAGGCACCGGTGAAAAAAGCGGCCGCGAAAAAGAAAGCGGCAAAAAAGAAGACCGCTAAGAAGTAAATCTCTCAGCGTCATTCAAAACAACCTTCGCATAGGCGCACTTTCGGGTGCGCCTATTTTTTTGAACGGGAGATTTCCATAAAAAAATCGAAAGCTCAGCTTCAGAGTTAATTCTCTTAAATTCGTGAAAGCGGAGCGCATTCGTGTTTCGAAATCCGTTATCCCACTATCCTTGTCCGGTTGAACTCACCTCTGCTGCATCATGCGGTCCATCATGCCGCTCATCATTTTGCCCATTTCCTCGCGCGGAACGTCTGGATTTTTCTCACGGAACTCCCGCATCTTCGTAAAGAGCTGATTGCGCTGTTCTTCGGAAAGCTTTTGCATTTTTTCGCGCATCTCCTGAGGAGGTCCACGACGCCCGTCACCCTTGCCTTTCCCTTTTCCGTCTCCTCGCATCGATCCACTTTCGGCCGTCCCCGCGCCGGGTTTTGATTCACCCGGCTTAAGCTGCCACTCTGCGTATCGAACTGTGACAACCTCTCCTCCATCTACGGAAACTTTTGCCGCGACTTTTTCGAGATCCTCGTCGGACTGCAGCTCCACCATCTTCCAGCCCTGTGAGTTGAGCTTGCTGGAAACCACGTAGGACTCTTTTGTATCTTTATTGATTAGAGTAGCGACCTGCTCATTTTCGACCGTCGCAATTCCGGTCAGAATAAGAGAGTCGCTGAGATTCAGGGCACGCGAAAACGGAGACTGTCCTGCGAGCGATTGAAAATCAGTTTCTTCAACCCCGCTCGGAAGAAAGCCGTTATCCCTTGCTTCCTCTGCCTCTAAGTAGGAGAAAAAAAGGATACCGCAAACAATCCATCCGACGCTCTTTATCATATCCATTGAACTCCACTCTCTGTGATTGGTTTCGACACTCACCGGTAATTTCGAAAAACCTCCGGCACGAAATCGAGATCACTGGCTTCTTTCACCGCCAAACCGATCTGAAAATCCATGATCTCCTGCGGAATTGGATTCTGGTATTCGTCGAGGCAATCCCGCAGCGCTTCGACCGCATCAACGTCCTGAGTTTTCACCTGTCGATAGACTTTGATCGCAATCGACTCAGCTGCGCCGGGGGTCACTAGAGATGGAACAAGAGGCAGAATTTCTTCCGGACACTCCTTCGGCAACTTCAGGTCGTGTTTTTTCCCGAGGGCCCTGATCAGCATGTATGCCTCCTCTGCCTCGTGCGCCGGAAAAAGCGGAATCTTCACATCAACCCGGCCCGGACGCTTTAGATCCACCTCAATTAAATCAGGGCGGCTCGAAGCCAGAATCCAAAGAATGCGCCCACGATTTGCCGTGTTACTCATCTCTTTTGCCATCATCGAATAGACCCGCCCGGAAACGCCTGAATCTCCGGAACCTGCATCACGACTTCCAAGAGCCTGATCCGCTTCATCAATGAAAACAACGCAACGACCAAGGGCATGCAAGAGAGCGAAGATTTTTTCCAGATTTCCCTCGGTGCTGCCGACCCAGCGATCCCGGAAATTTTTCATCTTCACAACCGGCACTCCCGCCTCCCCGGCAAGACACTCGACGATATAAGTTTTTCCGGTCCCAACCGGCCCACAGAGAAGGTAGCCCATCGGCATAGCCTGGAGATCGTTCTTATGCCAAAGGGCAATATCCTGACGAACCCAGGTTTTCACGCCCTCACTCCCGTAGACGTCATCCAAGGTGCGAGTCGGCTCCAGAAATTCGATCAACCCCTGCGAATCGCGTTCGACAAGAGATTTCTTGAGGTCGGCGAGGTCGGCTTCTTCCAGCGTTGCGCTCTCGTATTCCTTTTGCTTCAGCAAGGATTCGATAGAACTCACCGTCGCCCCGGCAAGCCTCGATGCGGGCACTTCAGGACTACCGACAAACTCTTTCAGGGCTTTAGGGTAACGTGATTCAAAATGAGCAAAAACCCCTGTGAGTTGCTCAGGCTGTGGCATCGGGATCTCAATTCTTGCGGCACGCTGATTGTGCGAAAGTAAGTGGTTAAGATCGTTCAAATGCTCAGAGACCAGAAAAACCGCCAGATTCTGTTCATTGAAGTGAGTCTCGTGCGACCACGAGCGGACCACCGAAGCCATCGAGTTCAATTGATAGTCCCGCGTCTGCTTTGAAACCGGAAAAACCAACTCCGCAGATTTGATGATGACAGCGACAGAGTGGTTTCTGCCCGCTGGTGATGATTCTTTGTCCTCACCCGGGGCGAGCGCTCGAAGGTTGACGCAGAACCGGAGGAACTGGTCGATGTATCCAATCGCATTCGGTGGATCTTTCGGCATCTCATCAGCAAACCGCAGCGTTCGGAACCACTCTTCGCCGGATTCAATTCGCAGTCCGGCTCCCAACTCATAGCTCAAAACGAGATCGAATTTTGAAAGCTGAACACTCGTGAGATAGTCGATAAGGTTTCCGACTGACTCGGACGCCCCGGACTTATCCGGAACGAGAAGTCGATCACTGACATTGCCGTGGACCACGAACTGATTTGCTGCACTCGAAAGATAAAGCCGGCGAATTTCTTCCGCCCAGGCAGGTCTTGTCATTTTCTCGCTCATGAATTCCAGTTTCCGGAACCTACCCGATCAACTCCTGCGCGTAAATGATTTCACGAAAGACTCATACTGCTCTTTTTCCTCGACCGCTTCTTCCATGATTTCCTCAAGATTGCGACGTTCGCGTTTCGTCGGCCTCCCTGATCCGGAGGCTCGCCGGGGAGTTGCCTCACGTGCCTGTTTGAAAGCCTCTTCTGCCGCTTCGTAGACCTCCCGGGGAGTATGATCGATCAGGTAATCTTCGACTACCGCTGCACCGACACGCTTTGAAAGGAGAGCTTTCACCTCAAGCGTTCGCGTGAGAAGTCCGCGGCGAACTTCGAGACGATCCCCGACACGAATATGTCGCGACGCCCTGCAGCGCTGACCATTCACGAGAATTTGCTCCTTTTTGCACGCTGCGGCTGAAAGGTCTCTTGTCTTAAAGAGGCGGGTCGCCCACGTCCAAACGTCAACACGCACGCTTTGGTCCTGTAAATTCTCGCTTTTCACCGGGATAAAATTACGCCGTTCGGCAAAGGTTCGTCCAGCAGTTCCCGCCATATCGTTCGAGCGCCAAACTCTCCAGCGCCCTGCCATCAGTGCCTTCGTCAAGAATTGCCAGCATCGTTGAGCCGGATCCGGATAGAAGAGCTCCGTTTACTCCCTCCTGAGCACAAAGCCATGACTTTATCTCGCCAAGGACAGGAAATTTTTCAAAGACAGGACGCTCCAGATCATTCGTCATTTCTCCCCAATCCAGTCTTTGCAAAGCGTAGGAAAAGCCTTCGTACTCGCCCGACTTTTCCCAGTGCTGATAAGCCCACGAAGCCGCAATTTCGAACGCCGGCTTGAGGAGAAACAAATTGAGTGAGGGCAGCATCTCAGTCACCGGCGTCACAATTTCGCCACGACCGCTGCAATCGCAGGGTCGGTTGTAGACAAAGAACGGCACATCCGATCCAATTGTCGCTCCTACTTCGGCTAAAGCTTCCTCCGACAGATGCAGCGCAGCCATTTCATTGAGGGCTCGAAGCACGGCAGCGGCATCACTGCTCCCTCCCCCGAGTCCCGCACCGGAAGGAATATGCTTCTCAAGATCGATCGATACCGCGAGGGTTTTGCCGACTCTCGCCTCCAGCGCCCGGACCGCCTTTACGACAAGATTTTCCTCTCCTGTTGGCAAAGTGTCGTCCGAGCATCGCAAGACGACTTGATCATCCTCGCGCCACTTTAATTTGAGAGTATCAGAAAGTGAAAGGGCGACCATCCGGGTCTCAATTTCGTGAAAACCATCATCACGCTTTCCGACGACGCGAAGCCATAAATTTGTCTTGGCCGGCGCATCGATCCCAAAAGCACCACTCATGTCAGGAAAATTGCTCATTATGCCCAGCCCACGACAGCAAAGAGTCTTCCCGTCTGCCCCAATTCGACACGATAACTGTAATAGCGGCCGAGGTCCGAACTCGTGCAAACACCGCAATCATGAACTTGAGTCTCTGGAACACCCGCAGCGATGCAATCGGAAACGATTTGTGCAGCAAAATCGATTTCGTACACTGGAGGGCGAATGCACGGTGCCAATTGCACGACCAGATCTTCAGCTCTTGATCCGTATTTGTTCTGCATCACCCGAATCGCCTCAGGAGCAATCCCCTGCTCCGTCCCTTTCTTTCCGGAATGGACCACCGCACAGGCCCGTTTCGCCGGATCGGCCAGAAATACCGCGCCACAATCCGCAACGAAGATGCCTAGAAATTGTCCGGCCGTCGCCGTCGCTAATCCGTCCGTCTCAGGAAACCTCGTCGATTCTGCGGATCCCGCTGGATCCACTGAAACAACATTGTTCCCATGGACCTGCTCTCCCGTGACAAGATGCTCCCTGTCGATCCCGAGTTCTTTCAACTGATCGACATGATGCTCTTCAAGTCGTCGCAGCGCTGTCTCTCTGTCAGCCTTTACATCAATGTCAGGATGACGAACGATAAATCCATGAACCAGCCCGTCGATCGCTTCGAGCGCTGGAAAGGTTTCCACTAGCGGGGATTCGATCATGCTCGAAGTGAACAGGGTTAGGTCTTTGAGTCAACCCTGTTTACTTAGATCAAACCGTCACTTCTTCATTCGGTAATCGTAGGTTTTGATCGCCAGCTCTAACTCCCGAATCTCTTCCCCTACTCGATTCAGTTGTTCGATTCGGTTTTGATGAAGCAGGTCATTCAGGGTATTTGAATTGATCTCATCGCGAATCACCTTTTCTTTCTTTCTAAGTTCGACGAGAGCTTTGCGCCTCGTTGTAACGTAAGTATCTTCCACGTTCGCAACTATCTTGGGAGCAGGAGACTCTCGCAAAAATGAGCAGAAAATTCGATCCTTCAGAGACAAATTCTCTATCGGAATTTCGAACCTTTCGCCTCCCGGAACCCGGTCAACAAAGACGATGCCGTTCTCCTTCCCTTGAATCAGAAAATTGGTGGATCTTCCCTCGAGATTTTCCAGCGACTTCGTGACCGGATAACTTGGCCTGATGAAATCGAATGCCAAAAAACCTATTCCCGCGATTACAAAGGCAATGAAGAGCAGTTTGAGAAGCTTCATACAAAGATAAATGGCTGCGCGGGATGACACTGGCAAGTAGAAGTCTCAAGAAAATGAACTGATCTTCGCTCTCTTGTGAATGATGAGACCAAATCTCGCTCTTCAATCCCCCCCTCGCTGGCACACCTGTGAATTTGCGCTACCTTCCGGCCCTCTATGTTAGCTGTCGACAAAGTCTCGATCGAATACGGAGCCCGCTCCCTTTTCAAAAACCTCTCCTTTACGGTGAGGGCAAAAGAGCGTTGGTCGCTCGCTGGCCCTAACGGAGCGGGGAAGTCGACCCTGATGAAAATCATCGCCGGCATCGAGCAAGCCGACCGGGGGCGCATCATTAAAGCCAAACAGACGACCGTAGGCTATCTGCCTCAGGAAGGAGTTCAGCATAAGGGTTCAACTGTTTTCGGCGAAGTGGAGAAAGCCTTTGATGATGTAAAACAGCTCCAGTCGCAGCTCGCTGAAGTCGAATCCCAGCTGGAAACGGCCGACCCCGAGACCGATTCCTACGGTGATCTCCTCGAAGTCTTTGGCGACCTTCAGCTCCGCCTCGAGCATCACGACATTAGCAAGATGAAGCCCCGCATCGCGACAGTCCTGAGCGGACTCGGCTTTAAAGAATCAGATTTTGCGCGCGAGACAAGTGAGTTCAGCGGCGGATGGCAAATGCGAATCGCGATGGCGAAACTGCTGCTTCAGGAACCCTCGGTTCTTCTCCTTGATGAGCCAACGAACCACCTCGACATCGAAACGGTTCAGTGGCTCGAGCAATGGCTGCGACAGTACGGTGGAGCGATGATTCTTATTTCGCACGATCGAAGCATGCTCGACAATCTCACGAACCGGACCCTCGCTTTTGAGAATGGCGGCGTGGAGCAGTATTCAGGGAACTACTCATTCTTCATCCGCGAGCGCGAGGCGAGGAAGGAACAAACTCTTCGTGCCTACGCAAATCAACAGAAGGAGATTGAAAAGGCCGAAAAGCTCATCAATCGATTCCGCGCAAAAGCATCGAAGGCGAAAATGGTTCAGTCCCGAATCAAACAGCTCGACAAAATGGAGCGGATCGAGATTGAAGACGAAGCCGCCACCGTTGATTTTCGATTCCCCCAACCGGAGCGCTCCGGTCAAACAGTCGTCAAATTCGAAAACCTGAAGAAGCACTATGGCGAAAACAAGGTCATCGACGGCTTTGATTTTGCGATCGAACGTGGCGACAAGATTGCCATCGTCGGGGTCAACGGTGCCGGAAAGTCGACATTTTCCCGCATCGCGGCGGCGAATGAGGATCCAACATCCGGGGATCGGACCGAGGGGCACAACGTAAGCATCGCTTACTTTTCACAAACGCATGCTGACGAGCTCGATCCTGACAAGACCGTACTCGAAACAATGGAGGGTAACGTGACGAAGCAGGCGGCGGGAAATCTGAGAACCCTCCTTGGGGCGTTTCTCTTTCGGGGCGACGATGTTTTCAAAAGGGTCAGCGTTCTTTCTGGCGGCGAGCGAGGACGTCTCGCCCTCGCAAGAATGCTCCTGCAGCCGGCCAACTTCCTGATTCTCGACGAACCGACTAATCACCTCGACCTTCACTCACAGGAAGTTCTCCAGAAAGCGCTCCTCGATTACACAGGCGCTTATGCAATCGTTTCTCACAACCGTTCGTTTCTCGACCCAATCGTGACGAAAGTGCTTGAGTTCATCCCCAACCAGGATCCCAAGATTTACTACGGAAACGTAAGTGCCTATCTGGAGAAAAAGCACGCCGATCTGGAAGCCTTAAAGGCAACGACAACCAGCAGGCAGGCAACCGGGAAATCTTCGCCGACCGCAGCCCCGGATTCCGGAGCCAGCCGAAAAGAACAGCGCCGCCTCGAAGCGAAAGCCCGGGAAGAACGAAATGCGAAGCTGAAGCCACTCAAGGCTGAATTCAGTTCTCTGGAAACTGAAATCGCCCAACTGGAAGAAGAAAAAGGAAAGCTCTCTGGAAAACTCTCCGATCCCGAATTTTTCAAGCAAGGTGAAGAGTCCACTACGGCAATGAAGCGCTTTTCTGAAATCGAGTCCAAACTCGAATCCCACTACACACACTGGGAAGACCTCAGCGAGCGGATTGAAAAAATGGAGAGTTCTTAAGACACCTTGCCGCAATACTCAATAACGTTGTTGAAATCTCACGTTACGATCAATGTTAGAACTTCCATTTCCGGACGCGGTGTTGTTTGAAAATTCCTTGGGATAACACGCTCCGGCAATCCCGATTCCAAATTCGCCGTTTCCGCTGCACCGGTTCCCTGTTACCCAAACTTCACAGTCTCCAGTCTCCACGGTGATTCCCGAGTTGCGATTGTTGTCACAGTGATTGTCTCGAATTTTGAACGATACCTCCTCGTATCCGCTGATTCCGAACAAATTTTCACTACAGATATTGCCGATAATTTCACCCTCTGCCCCTTTCATCACTCCGATTCCAGCCTGCTCATTTCGAATGCATCGATTTCCCTTGAGCACTATTTGACTCCCTTTATCGAAAGCTAAAATTCCAGCCCCGGTATGTTCGGTACACGTGTTGTTCTCTGCAAGAAGATCAGCCGCACCTGAGGCTTCGATTCCCTGCACACCACATCTTCGAATCGTATTTCCTTTGATGATACCCTTCGTACCCTGTCCGACTACGGCAATTCCTAACTGAATCGCCCCCTCCATTTTGCAGCGCTCTACCGTTCCTTCAGCTCCACCAAAAATCGTGATCGCGCGAATATAGGAGTTCTCAATCTCACAACCTGAGACAAAACCCTTCGTTCCCGGATTGCATATTTGCACTCCCATCAAGCACTGTTGGAACTGGCAATTCATGACCATTCCTTTCCCTCCAAGGACCCTAACTCCGAATAGATGCATCCCGCCTTCGAAATCACAATTCTGAATCTCAACCGATCCATTGACGACCTGAATATGTGAATCAAGAACCTCTCCCCACTCCTGCTCTGGCTCCGTCTTGCCGCGATTGAAAGAGAAGTTAAGGTTCGAAATCTTCAGATTCTCTGCCTCGCGTGAGTCAATCGTCACAATATTCCCAATCTTTGCATCGGCAGGCACTTGGATAAAAACCGAACCTTTCTCCGCTCCGCGGATCTCCAATCCATCAGTCTTCGGAATATTGAGCATCTCCCTGTAGGTTCCTGATTTAATCAAGATAACGTCGTTTTCCACCGCTTCATTGATCGCTTCCTGAATCGAAGAGTACTGGTCGGGAACAACCTTCATTCCCGGAGTTCCAGGGGATTTCTTCTTTCCCGTCATCGATGCGTCAGTCGAAACTTCCGATTTTGGGGGAGTAGGTGCGGTGGTTGTTATAGCCGGGACCGAGACTGGCTTGTCCCCACTTACCAAAGAAAAGCTGCGAAAAGCCCGCCCCGCACCATCCAGCTTCACCCAGGGCTCCTGCCGACGACCTGTATTCTCAACGACTGCATCACTCACTGCGAGGAAAGCATCCATCGCATTCCGGCCCGGCTTTGTCAGCTCGCTGACGAGAGCTGTGGTGAAAGGACTATTCTTTCCCTCTCCATCGAGGGCCACCTGACCCGGTTTCGCGGCGAACAAGATCATGGTAGCTTCCGGAATATCCCGATCAGTGACCGGAGCAAGTCCCTTACCGATGCTGCGGGAGGACATCCATGATCTGGTTAAAGGATTATTCCGACAGCAATCAAGAACCACCATCTTTGCGGGAATTCTCGCATCCGACATTTCATCGAGAACGGTATGCAAGCTTATCGCCTGCGTGCGGAGATGTGAACTTTGCTGCAACTCGGCATCGATCGGAATTAAGTAGTTTTGATTCTCAACCTCTATCCCGTGTCCGGCATAGTAGAACAGGCCAACTCTGGCACCAGCAGCTTCCCGAATGAATCGATCCAGTCCTGAGTAAAACTTATCTACATCCGCATCGATTACCGTGATCACTTTGAAATCCAACTCTTCAAGCATCGCCGCAACCGACCTTGCATCGTTCTCCGGGTTCGCCAGAGCACCCGCGTGTTGGTAGTCACTGTTTCCAACCACAAAAGCAACCCGTTCCGCTGCTTCAGAACAAATCACTGTGAACGCCAACAGAACCAACGTCCCCAATCTCCCGATCACTCCAGATTTAATCATTTCACGGCTCCTTCAAAATTCTTCCCCCATGCGACGAACAATGGTCTTGTATCGTGCAGTGAATTTCATAGAAGGGCAAAGAAATTCAGTCTCTAGCGAACTGAGCGACCCAATATTCCTCTTGCCTACCGTTTCCCCAACCGCTCTCGTTAGACATGGCGGATACCCCGAACCGACTCTTTCTCCTCGACGGCATGGCCCTGATCTACAGGGCCCATTTTGCCCTGATCAGGAGCCCCATCTACACCTCCGCTCGCGTCAACACGTCGGCTCTCTACGGCTTTACGATGGTGCTACTGGATTTGCTCGAAAAGCAGAAGCCCACCCATCTCGCAGTCGCATTTGATACCAGCGATCCCACGCCTCGTCACGAGATCTACCCGGAGTACAAAGCGAACCGCGACGAAATGCCTGAGGATCTCGCGCTGCAATTACCCCATGTAAAACGACTAGTTCGCGCTTTTAACATCCCCGTGCTCGAATACCCCGGCTGGGAAGCCGATGACGTTATCGGAACACTCGCGCGAAAGGCAGACGCTGAGGGCAGCTACGAAACCTTCATGGTGACTCCAGACAAGGACTTTGCTCAGCTCGTCACGCCGACAACCAATATGTACAAACCCGGACGTCAGGGTTCTGAAGTGGAAATTCTCGACGTTGCTGCGATTTGCGAAAACTGGCAGGTCGAAGATCCCCTTCAAACCATCGACGTCCTCGGACTCTGGGGGGACGCCTCCGATAACATCCCTGGAGTTCCCGGGATCGGCGAGAAGACCGCCAAGAAACTGGTCGCCCAATATGGGAGTATTGAGGCGCTGCTTGAAAACACCGATCAGCTCAAAGGAAAGCAGAAGGAGAATGTGGAAAACAATCGTGAGCAAGCGCTCTTGTCGAAGAAGCTCGTCACGATCATGACTGACGCCCCGGTTGAAGAAGAATTCGAGGAGATCAAAATCAGCGAACGAAATCATGAGGAGCTCAAATCTCTCTTTGTCGAATTTGAATTCAACTCGCTCGGCAAGCGCCTCTACGGAAATGACTTCGAGGCAGGTCGCGGCCACACCACGACCGAATCTGAAGAAGGTCTCAGCGCCGAGTTGAAAACGATTTCCGACTTCAAAAAAGACTACCATTTCATTCGGGCAGACGATGCCGCGGGACGCGAAACGCTCCGGGAGAAACTCTCAAGTCTGACCTCCTTCTGCTTCGACCTCGAGACCGATTCGCTGGATGAGAAAACCACCTCGATCATCGGCATCGCTTTTTCATGGAAAGA
>JARGOD010000047.1 GCA_029210205.1 Verrucomicrobiales bacterium
GACGTTGTAAGAGTAGTCGTCGGTTTCGCCGTAGGTCATGCCGCCTTTGACGCCGCCTCCAGCCATCCATATTGAGAAGCAGCGAGGATGGTGATCGCGACCAAAGCTGGCGGGGTTGAATTTGCCCTGACAGTAGTTGGTCCGGCCGAATTCGCCGCCCCAGACCACGAGAGTGTCATCGAGGAGGCCGCGCTGTTTGAGGTCGGTGACGAGAGCGGCGGAAGCTTTGTCGGTTTCCTGACACTGCTTCTTGATGCCGCCGGGAACGTTTCCGTGGTGATCCCAGCCCTGATGATACAGCTGGATGAACTGCACGCCTTTCTCGGCGAGGCGACGGGCCATGAGGCAGTTCGCGGCGTAGGTGCCCGGGGTGCGCGCGTCTTCGCCGTAGAGGTCAAAAACGTGGTCGGGTTCCTTGGAAAGATCGGTGACATCGGGGATCGATGACTGCATCCGGAATCCCATTTCGTACTGGGCGATGCGGGTTTCAAGCTCGGTGTCGCCGGATTTGGCGAGCTGGAGATGGTGAAGCTCTTCAAGTCGATCAAGCATCATGCGACGGGACTTACGGTCGAGTCCTTCGGGATTGTTAAGGTAGAGAACCGCGTCTTTGTCGGCACGAAAACGAACTCCGTCATGCTTGCCGGGGAGAAAGCCGCTCCCCCAGAGGCGACTCACGAGAGGCTGGCCCTTTTTATTTTTGGTGACGAGAACGACAAAGGACGGAAGATTCTCATTCATGGATCCCAGGCCATAGGATAGCCATGACCCAATGCTGGGTCGCCCCGCGATCTGTGATCCTGATTGCATGAAAGTGACGCCGGGGCCGTGATTGATCGCCTCGGTATACATCGATTTCACGACGGAGATGTCGTCGGCGATTTTGGCGGTGTAAGGGAGGCGGTCACTCATCCAGGTGCCGGCTTCGCCATGTTGGGCAAAGGGGTAGGCAGATCCAACGAGGGGCAGACTTGCCTGATTTCCTGACATCCCGGTGAGGCGTTGCCCCATGCGCACGGAGTCCGGAAGCTCTTTGCCTTGCTCTTCGGTGAGGCGGGGCTTGTGATCGAAGAGTTCGACCTGCGAGGGGCCACCTGCTTGAAAGAGAAAGATGACACGCTTGGCCTTTCCCTTGCCGGTCAGATAGTTCTCGGAAGGTGCCGCCTGAGCGTTTGAGAGAAGATTGCCAAGAGCGAGACTTCCGAGGCCACCGCCAAAACCGGCGAGGGCGGAACGACGGCTCATGCCGAGGGGGGATTCAAATCCGGTGCAATTCATGATGGGTCGGCGCTTCGTTCCAGTAAAAGGTTAAACGTAGGATAGTGAAAGGTTGGGGGATGATTATCGTTTCGTGATGCACTCGTCGAAGTTCATGAGGGTGGAGACGAGGGCAGTGACGGCAGCGATTCGCGGTGAGTTCTCTCCGTTCACCGCAGGTGAGTCTCCAATGGCGATGAGCTTTTTAGCTTCCTCGGGGTGTGCCGTGAAGTGGTCGCTCTGCTCAACGAGTAATTGCGTTAAGAGATCGCTCTCCTCAGTATCGGGACGGCGGCTGGTAAGGCGACGAAAGGCTTCTTCGATGAGTGCTGCATTATTGTTAGTATGCTTCTTGACGAGAGTCGCAGCGAGGGTGCGGGCTCCTTCGACAAACTGTGGCGAGTTTAGGAGGACGAGTCCCTGCAGAGGGGAGTCGGTTTTTTCAAGTCGGACCCGGCATACGTCACGCTTTGAGGCATTCAGTGTTGTCATGAGGGGCGCGGGCGCGGTTTGCTTCCAGTAGGTGTAGAGACTGCGACGGTAAAGATCATTGCCTTTCCCCGGATCCGAGGGCTTGAACGACACGGCGATGTCGTAGGGCTTCACCGATGGCCCCCCGACTTTATTCACTAACAAACCACTTGCCGCGAGAGCGTTGTCGCGGATTGCCTCGGCGGAAAGACGCGGGGCAGGGTAGCGATAGAGGAGGGTGTTCTCGGGATCGCGCTCAGTGAGTTCCCCGGAGGCAATGTCGGAGCTTTGTCGGTAGGTTGCGGAGAGAACGATCGTCTTCAGTAGATCCTGTAAGTCCCAGCCACTGTCGATGAAACGACGTGCGAGCCAGTCGAGTAACTCCGGGTGGGTTGGAAGCTGACCTTGAGCCCCGAAGTCTTCGCTCGTGGAAACGAGGCCTCTACCGAAGAGCATTTGCCAGTAGCGGTTCACGGTGACGCGGGCGGTGAGAGGGTTCTCCGGAGAAACGGTCCACTGCGCGAGGCCGAGACGATTCCTGGGGGTGCCTTCCGGCATCGGGGGAAGAAAGTGTGGGGTGTCGGCGGAGACCGGCTCAGCGCGGTTTTCATAGTGCCCCCGGTCGAGCAGGTAGGTCTGATGCGGCTCGGGCGTTTCCTTCATGACCATGATCTCGGGAATCTTTTTGACGAGTTCGCTGCGCTGACGACGGAGCGAGGTCAGAGTTTCGAGCCGGGCCTGAAAGCCTTCGTAAGCGGTAATGAGAAAAGTGTATTTGTCAGGCTTTGCGGAACTGTTTCCGGAGAGGAGCGCGATCTCAGCCGGAGCGAGTTCGCGGGGGAAGACGCGGAAGTCATCGACGAGCCCGTTTTTGAATCCGTTGTCGCGCATTCGTTGTCCGATCACGAGGGTGTCGCTTCCGCCGCCCGTGATCTCGCGGTTGAGTTTGTCACGGACGGTTTCGGTTTCGATTTTCTCTCCATCGAGATACAGCTTGAGACCTTCGGCGCGGCTGGAGCCATCGTAGGTCATCGTGACGTGCTTCCATTCATTCACAGGTAACGGATCTTTGCTGCGGACCCGCATGGCATTTCCAGGATAGAAATGGATGAGTGCGGCGCTGAGTTTGCCGTCTTCGATGAGAAGTTCGTAGCCGCGACTGGCGGCATCAGTCCAGGCCTTTGAGCGGCTGAAGATGACAGCTCGCTCGTGCGCCTCGGAGGCTTGTATCCACAGAGAGATCGAGAAAGTATCGTCGCGGGTGAAATTCCCGACGGGGAGAGTCACGGCATCGTCGCCGGTGAGCTTAATCGCTTTTCCGTGCTTTCCGGGGACGAGTTCGTTATTGGTGTTGCTCTTTGCCGGTTTTCCGTCTTTCACGCTGTTGGCTAGCGCGGTGGGGTTTTCGTCTTCGAAATCGTAAGCGGCAAGGGGAGACGGTGCCGCGAGAGTCGCGTTGCCGGCAAGCCATTGAGCGAAGGCTTCATCAGCAGCCTTGGTGGCTTGATCCAGCTCTGCTTCAGCGGTGCTGATATCATTTTTGAGGCGTGTCAGGGATTTGCTTTGTTTGTCGTCAGGCAGCCACAGAGTCGGCGTTGGGACGGCGGGGGTAAAATAGGAATAGAGCCCGGCTTCGTCAATATTGTCGAAGAATGCGGTGAGCTGAAAGTAGTCTTTCGCAGTGATCGGATCATACTTGTGGTCGTGGCAGCGTGAGCACTCCATCGTGAGTCCGAGGAATGCTGTGCCGTAGGTATGAATGCGGTCTGACACATATTCGATACGGAATTCCTCGGGGACGCTTCCGCCTTCGACTTTCTGCGGGTGTAAACGATTGAAGGTCGTCGCGAGAATCTGGTCGCGCGTCGCATTGGGGAGGAGATCGCCTGCAACTTGAAGAGTGATAAACTCATCATAGGGCATGTTATCGCGAAACGAGTCGATGACCCAGTCGCGCCACGGCCAGACGGTCCGGTCGCGATCGACCTGGAAGCCGTAGCTGTCCGAGTAGCGGGCGACATCCATCCACTCGCCGGTGAGGCGCTCGGCGTAGGCGTCGCTGTCGAAAAGACGGGCGACGACGTTTTCAAAGGCATCTTCTGTTTGGTCAGCGAGAAAGGCGTCGAGTTCGGCAATCGTGGGGGGCAGGCCGGTAAGATCAAAAGTGACGCGGCGGAGCCATTTTTCGCGACCCGTTTCGGGAGCGGGGGTGAAGTTTTCTTTCTCCAGTTCTGCAAGGATAAACCGGTCGATGTCGTTTCTGACCCAGTCAGAATCAGTTTTGGGGACTTCGATTTTTTCAGGCACAGAGACGAAAGACCAATGTTCATCATACTCGGCACCTTCGAGCATCCATTGATCGAGGATCTCGATTTGCCGCTTTGTCAGGGTCATTTTCGACTCGGGCGGCGGCATCATGTCGATGGGGTCGTCTGAGTGGATGCGCCAATGAGTTTCACTCGCTTTGAGGTCCCCGGGTACGACGCCGGCGTAGTCCCCGAGGTCTTCGGTCGCGTGGGCAAAGGTGTCGATACGGAAGTCTGACTTCTGATTTTTCGCGTCGGGTCCGTGGCATTTAAAACACTTGTCGGAAAGAATAGGACGAACGTCACGATTGAAATCGAGTGGTTCCGCGACGAGAGAACTGGCGGAAAGGGAAAGGGAGATGAAAAGGGCTGCTCGCATCATTGGGGGCATGGAGAACGTTACCTAGAAACAGCGGGAATGAAGAGCTTCTTACGAAAGATCGTTGAACGATGAGTCACGCAATTGCGGCTTATCCGGAGACGCGTGAACTCCTCGCGGACACGGTTCAGGCAATGACGCTGGACCATGAGGCGCTTTCCCGTCCGCTGAGGCGTTGTGATTTAGCAAAGTGCGGTGGGAATTGTTGCCACGACGGAGTTTATCTATCCTCGGGGGAGGCAGGTGCGATCAGAGCTCTTGTGCAAGATCATCCCGAGGAACTGGAAAAAACGGGTGCTTCCTTGCCAGGGCAAGTTGTCGTCTACGGGAAGTGGCGAGATATCACTTCGGGCCCGAAGACAGCAACGAGGTCCGCGCCGATGAAAGCATCAGTCGCCGATTATCCGTCGCACTTTCCTGAGACGAATTGTGTCTTTCTCCTGCCGGATGCCCGTTGTGCCCTACAAGCTTATTCGGTCGCTCAGGGGCTGCATCCCTGGCATTGGAAACCTCTCACTTGTTGGCTGCACCCGCTCTCGATCACGGCTGGACCGAATCACAAACCGATCCTGACGCTTTACAGCGAAGAGACCGATCCGCAGCGATTTGATGACTATGATGGGTTTGTTTGTCGGACACATTGCGGGCGGACCGAGGAAGCCGGGGAGCCGGCCTGGCAGGTGTTGTGGGAGGAAATCGAAGCACTGGGGGAAATCGGGGATCGTGACCTGCTTGCAGAGCTAGAGAAATCGTTCTGATGTCGTGGATTTTTCTATCCATTTGCTCGGCTCTCGTTCTCGGGATCTATGACCTTCTCAAGAAGCTTGCGGTGCGCGATAACGCGGTTCCGCCGGTGCTCTTTTTCGGCGTTCTCACGGGAGCGGGATGTTGGATTTCTCTGCGAATCTTGACGCCATTTCTGCCGCAGGACTGGCAAGGTGGGCTTGCGATTGATGCGCTGACGGGAGCGGAGCATGGATATCTTTTTGGAAAGGGTGTTCTCGTCTCCGGTTCATGGATCTTTGGCTACTTTGCCTTGAAACATCTACCAATCACGATCGCGGGCCCGATTCGTTCGACAGCTCCCATTTGGACGATTGTGTTTGCGGTGCTTTTGATGGGAGAAATGCCGGACGCTTGGCAATGGGTGGGCGTTGCGATGATTCTTGTCGCGTTCTATGCCTTTTCCCTTCTTGGAAAAGCAGAGGGGATTGTCTTTCACCGGAACAAATGGGTCTACTTTCTCATCGTCGCGACGGTGCTGGGTGCTTTCAGCGCCCTCTACGACAAGTTTCTTCTGCAGACTCTCGAGATCCGCGTCGCGACGCTTCAGTTCTGGTTCTCAATTTACCTCCTTGTCGTCATGACACCTTTCGTCCTCGCCTGGCGCTACGGGATGAAAACGCGGACCGTCTTTGTGTGGCGATGGGTTATCCCGGCGGTGGGTGTTGGATTACTTGTCGCGGATGCGTTCTACTTCCTCGCGATTGCGCAGGACGATGCGCTCATCTCCGTGATATCGCCGGTGCGGCGAACCTCGGTCATTGTTGGCTTCATCGGAGGTATTTTTATCCTCGGTGAACGCCGAAATGTGAAACGCAAAGCGGCTGCGTTGGCGCTAATGCTGATTGGAGTGATCGTCCTTAATTGGAAGGGCCAATGATATTTTCGGTCGGCTCGCTGATCTCGATTCCCATTTTCGTCGCGCGCGTCTTCCACATGTTGCGGGCAAATTCCTGCATGTCTTCGCGGGTGTCTGCCTCATCGACAATTTCGAGGCCGAGGAGCGTTTCGACGACGTCTTCCATCGTCACGAGTCCGCTCATGCCGCCGTATTCGTCTAGGACAATGGCGACGTGGAAGCGATTTGCGACCAAGTGCTGGAAGGCATCGGTCATCTTCGTGGTGTGCGGAATCGCGGCGATATCGCGTCGCAGCTCGCTGAGTTCGAGCTCATACTGATCGTTTGCCGCGGCGAGGAGGATGTCGTGTTTTAAGACGAAGCCTTTGATGTCGTCGCGGTTTTCGCTGTAGATCGGAATTCGGGAAAACGGCGAGCTGTTGTGCCGGTCGAGGTAATACTGGACCGTGGTGTCCTCGGTGAGTGCGAAGACGACGATGCGTGGCGTCATGACTTCGCGAACCGAGATTTCGCCGAGTCGAAGGAGGTTTTCGAGAATGCGGGATTCGTCTTCCTTGAGCTTGCCCTGACGGGTTCCGAGTTCTGCCATGACCTTTAACTCATCGCGTGAGAACGCCGCTTCCCCGTGATGCCCCTTACTGAAGAGCTCGATAAACCACACGACCGGCGTCATGAATCGAGTCAGCCAGAGAAGGCAGAAGCTGACCCAGGGTGCCCAGGCACGCCAATGTCTGGCTCCCAGATTTTTCGGAATGATCTCGGAGAGAATGAGGATCGCGATCGTCATCAGTGCTCCGGCGAGCATGTCCCATTTGCCTCCTCCGAGTACTGCGATCTGCGCGGCAACGCCCATGGCCCCGACGGTGTGGGAAATAGTGTTCAGCGTTAAGATTGAGGTCAGAGGACGACCGATTCGTGTCTTGAGATCTTCGAGGCGCTCCCCGACTTTGGGACGCTGTTTCTTGAGATTCGCCACGTAGGGGTTGGTCACACTGAGGATGACAGCCTCCCAGACAGAGCAAAAAAACGACACGCCAATGGCGACAAAGAAGTAAACGGTCAGCAAAGTCCAGGAACCGGTGGCGTTTGGATCAACGCTGACTGGTCCCGCCGCTGCGACGATAGAGTGAAACATGGTTGCAGATATGATGCGGTCTTTTCCTTCTCCTTCAAGTGCAAACCGGTGAAGGTTTTCGAGGCTGACTGGAGGTGCCGACTCGCAAGTGGTGCTTGCTTTTCGCGAGGTGAGTTCGGACAGTGTGGGAAGTTGTTACACTGCATGAGCGATCATATTCATATCAAAGGCCTCCGACTTGTCACGACTGTGGGGGTGCCGGAAGAAGAGCGGGCTCGTCCGCAAACGGTTGCGGTGAATGTTGCGATCACGCTATCAAAGTCCTTCAAGGGCTTCGATGACCGACTTGAGCACACCATCGATTACTATCAGGTTTCGGAAAGACTGCGAGATGTCGCGGCTTCCGGGGAGAGGCAATTGATCGAGACGCTTGCCGAAGAGCTTGCCGCTGTTGTCGTCGGATTTGACGGAGTCTGCGCCGTCACCCTTGAAGTGGAAAAGTTCATTCTCGCGGACTGCGAGAGTGTCAGCGTTGTCATCACGCGGGCGAAAGAGCACGGCTGAGTGCGCTTCCAAAGTCGTAAACTGAGGTATGAAACCAAAACGCATCGGCTGGATTACCGCTTTGATCGCTATCGCCCTCGTTGTCGGATTTTTAGGCACGACTTCACGCGCAGGCTATGAAACGGCCCGCTACAAGGTTGAGGAGAAAGATGGTTCCTTCGAGATTCGAACATACGAATCACACGAAGTCGTCGCGACGGCGATGAACGGGGAAAATCAAAACGGAAGCTTTGGAAAACTCTTTCAATATATCTCAGGGGAAAATGACCAGTCTCAGAAAATCAAGATGACGACCCCGGTTTTCATGCCCGCGACCCCGGATGGTCAAACACGGGAAATGCAGTTCGTGATTCCCGAGGATGTGACGACAGCAGGAGCGCCCGATCCTTCCAACGGCAAGGTGAAAAAGAAGACCGTCGCCGGCGGTAAGATGGCTGTGATCCGCTACAGCGGCCGCAACAATTCTTCGCAGCGAAAGAAAAAGCTCAAGGAGTTGCGCGAGGAAATCGAGGGACGCGGGCTTACTTCGAGCGGCTCACCAATGTTCGCCGGATATGACCCTCCATGGACTCCCGCGCTGCTGCGACGGAACGAAGTCATGCTCCGCATTCGCTGATCTGATTCCCTCATCACGGCATTGCTGTCTTGGAAGTCAGGCGGCAAACTGCCCTCATGATTTCACGACGATCCTGGATCAAAACCGGCCTTATGGCAGCTCCTGCGGCAGGCCTCGCGAATGCTGATGAAGGCGGCTGCGGCATCGCGATTGGCACCTATGGATTGCAATCGATGCCGCTGGCTCCGGCGATCGAGCTCATTGCGGAAACCGGGTTCAACGCATTTGAGATCACCGTCTTTCCGGGAACGACCGGAGACCCGGGCGAATACTTGAAGACGAAAGACCAGATCTCGAAGGTGCGTGATCAGATCGCTGACTCCGGGATTCGACTCAGCGCGCTGATGGTGGACCTGAAGCCGCAGGAGGACGACTCGAGGCATCGCGAACAGCTTTCCGAACTCCGCACCCTGATTGAGTTGGCACGTGCTCTCGCGCCGGATGATCCACCGCTCCTCCAGACTATTCTCGGCGGGAAAGAATTTGAAGTATCGAAGAATCTTTTCCGTGACCGCCTTGCGGACTGGAATCGGATTCTCGCCGATCAGAAAGGTTATCTCTCGATCAAACCTCATCGCAGTCATGCCATGGGTGTTCCCGAAGATGCCGTCTGGATTCTTGACCAGCTGGGCAATCCGCGCCGCCTGCGAATGGTTTACGATTTCAGTCACTATGCCTTTCTTGAGCCGGAGCGAAAGATTGATGAAACGGTCGCCGCTTCCCTGCCGATCACGAATTATGTCGCGGTGAAAGACGCAAAAATCGTCGATGGAAAAGTCCGCTTCGATCTCGTGGGCGAATCTGGAAACTGGGATCACGCCGAAATCATTAAAGCGTTCTACGAAGGCGGCTATCGAGGTGATTTCTGCTGCGAAGTCAGCAGTCAGATCTGGCGGAGTGATCCTGCCTATGACGCAGAGGCGGCGACAAAGACCTGTTATCGAAATCTGAAAGACGCCTTTGACCGCTCTGGAGTTCCCGCAGTTTAACTAATATGATGATGAAACAAATTTCCATCTTCACCCTTGTTTTTTGCCTGTTTCTTCAGGCCGGGCTGTCAGTCGCCCTTGCCGAATCTCACTGGCCCCGCTTTCGCGGGCCGAATGGATCCGGAGTTAGCATTAAAGGAGCCGTGCCGACGGCACTGGAAGCTGACACGGCGCTCTGGAAAGTTGAGGTTCCAGGACTCGGGCACGGATCGCCCGTTGTTTTTGGCGACCGCCTTTTTCTTCTCAGCGCAGTTTTGGTGGAGACGGATCAAAATTCTGCCAAAGGGAAAAAGAAAGGACCGGCTCCCTACCAGTGGCTCGCGCTTTGTCTGGATCGCGAAACCGGCGAGACGCTGTGGTCGAAGACCTTCGAGCAGGGAAAATTCAAGGGACACCGGTTTAATAGTGCCGCGACTTCGACTCCTTCAGTCGATGCTGAGCGTGTTGTCTTTGCCTGGGGAACCGCTGACCAGCTCACTGTTGTTTCGTTGTCGCATGAAGGGGAACTGCAGTGGGAGTCTGATCTTGGGCCGGTCGTTGGTGGTCATGGGTTTGGAGGCTCACCGATGCTTCATGGCGGGCTTGTCGTGATCAATAACGATCAGGAAAAGCAGAACGGAAACCTGCTCGCGCTGAATGCTGCGACCGGCGAAATCGCCTGGAAAGTGGAACGTCGGAGCGAGCGGATTTCCTATTCGGTTCCTTGCCTATACGAGGTCGATGGCAACGAATATCTCGTATTCACGAATTGGCAGCATGGATTCACTGCAATCGATCCAGCGGATGGTTCGGTCGTTGACGAGAAGTCGGTTTTTTACCTCGAGACCAACGAGCGGGCGATCAGCTCACCAATCGTGACACAGGGGCTTGTTATCGGGACCTGCGGATTTACTGCGAATCCGAAGCACTGTGTCGCCATGAAAATGATTGATGGAAAGTGGGAGGAAGTCTGGCGCGTCGAGCGCAGCGTTCCGCACATTCCCTCAGTGATTGCGGTGAGGGATCATACCTTTTTGATCGATGACTCCGGCATCGCGACCTGCGTCGAGACGGCGACAGGCAAGTCACTCTGGATGAAGCGCATCCCCGGAGTCGAGGGGCCCGTCATGGGATCCCCGGTCAGCGACGGGACGAATATTTTCTTCGCCGATGAAAGTGGAAACCTTCATGTCCTCGCCGCCTCGCCGGAGTTTGCTCCGATAGCAGTGAATCGACTTGGCGAACTCTGCCGCACCACGCCTGCTCTCGTTGATGGAACGATTTATGTGCGGACCGAAAAAACCCTATGGGCGTTTCGCTAGAGCATATTCTTATTCCTCGATATCAAGGCTGCGGCGGAGTCGGGCTCCTTCTTTTTCCCAGTCTTCATTCAAGCTCGCTTCCCAGATTGAAAGATTACGGAACCCGACCGCCTCGCCGCTGACGACGAAGCCCCATTTCGCCTTATCACCGGCGAGTGAAGGATCGCTTCCCATGCTGATATGCTCGCCGGTTTGCGCGAGCATTTCTTCACCGAGAAGCTCGATGCGAACGGTCTGCCACTCATCGGGTTCAAAGTTTGCTTCTGCGGCGTTGAACATCTTGGCGGTGTCAGGGCCCTCTTTGTCGCTGTCGTCCTTTCGAGCTTGAAAAAGTCGTCGTGAAATACTGAGGCGGCAGAGGTGACCGTTTCCGTCGATCCCGAACATCGCGCTCTTTGATTCGCCGATCATGATGTCAAACTCGATGATGACGTCCTTGATTGTCTGCGAACGCTTGAAGACAGCAGCATGATCATCAGCTGCGAGCTCCGCACCGGTAAGTCCCTCCGAAGTGGCTTCCCATTCCCCGCAAGGAATGCTCCAGTCACTGTCGATCGTCGTGAGATCGGAATGATAGAGGAGTTTACCGGGAACTGTCATGAGCGGCTTGGTCGCAGGCGATGGGGCTTCGGCAAGAGCTATCTGCTCTTCCTGCCAGGATTTCGCATAGGTTTGGTCTCCTTCGGAAAGTGTGTTCAGGGCAATCGTGTATTCCCGTCCGTTCTCGAGCTTCAGAGTGGCATTTTCGTTCTCTACGCCCAGCAACTCAGCGGTGATTGTTTTTCCTGCGGTGTTGGTCCAATCGCGTGTCTCACTTCTTGCTTCGGGAGTCGAGAGGTAGATCACAAGGAGTGAAAAGAGAGCGGCACGAATTTTCATAATTTCGTTTATATCGCGTCACCGCTTCAAAAAGCGATGAGAAAATCAGCCTTGAGTCGGTCCTCTCCGCTCGAGGGCTTCGCCGATTTCTTTGCGCTGCGGTGGCATTTTGCCAAAGATATCATCGAGGCAACGGATCGGATCGATCCCCGGTTCGATCACTCCGAGGAGCTCGGCGAGTTGCCTTTCAAAGTGGATCACGGCGCGCCAGTCTGCGTCATTTTCCTCGAGATAGTTAAGCCCGCGATCAAGGAGGTTGGCGATTTCGGGGAGAGGAGTTTCCAGTTCGGTGACACGATCAACGAGCTTCACAAAATAGCTCGCGACGAGGGTTTGTAGATAATTTTTGCGCAAGCCGAGTCTTGCCCGCTCCAGTTTGAGGTCCTTCAAAATATGAAGATCGCCGCTTTTCGCCGGATGAATCTCGACTTCGCAGAGAAAAAAGAGATCGAGCTTACCAGCAAAAGCGCTCTTGGGGCGGCGGGCGCCTTTCGCAACGGTTTTGACGATTCCATTCTCGTGCGTACACCAATGCACGATCAGGCTCGTCTCGGTGAGAGGGGAACGTCGTATGATGGTGCCGCGGGCTTTCATGGAGGTGTCTCAAGACACTCGTAATCCAAGGATTGAAACTTTCCAGATTTGTGGAACATCTTACGGGCGATGAACGAGGAAGTAGAATCTTTACAGGCGCGGCTGAAGAAGCTCCGCCACTATCTTTGACTTCGAGAAACTGGAGCGGGAATTAGAGGCCTTCGAGGCCGAGATGAGTGCGCCCGGATTTTGGGACGACAATGACAAGGCTCAGGCCAAAATGGGTGAGGTCTCGGTTCTGAAAAACAAGATCATTCCGTTGAGGGCGCTCGAAAGTCGGATCGATGATTTTGCGGTTCTGGTAGAGTTTGCCGGCGAAGAGGATGACACCGAAGCCGCTCTCACTGAGCTGGGTCCGGAGCTGGAGGCAATCAATGCCGAACTCGACAAAATCGAGCTGAGAACTCTTCTCAACGGTCCGCATGATGCTGAAAGCGCGTTCATCACGATCAATGCCGGAGCCGGTGGGACTGAAGCCTGTGACTGGGCGGAGATGCTCGTTCGCATGTTTCAGCGTTGGGCGCGACAGCAGGATTTTAATGTCGAGATGGTCGACATGCAGGAAGGTGAAGAAGCCGGAGTTCGTGGGGCGACCTTGCGGATCGAAGGTGAAAATGCCTACGGTTACCTAAGTTGCGAACGAGGTGTTCACCGTCTCGTCCGGATTTCCCCCTTTGACTCACAGGCGCGGCGTCATACCTCGTTTGCGAGTGTCGATGTCGTCCCCGATTTAGCGGATGAGCCGGAACTGGAGATCGATGAAAAGGATATCGAGATCAAGACGGCTCGAAGCGGCGGCAAGGGCGGCCAGAACGTGAACAAAGTCGAAACGGCGGTTCATTTGACGCACTTTCCCTCGGGGATTCAGATCCGATGCACGGTGGAGCGCAGCCAGCACAAAAACCGTCAAGTCGCGATGAAGCTCCTGAAGACGAAGCTTCTTCAGATCGAAGAGGACAAAAAACGTTCTCAGATGGAGCAGACCTACGGTGAGAAAGGCGAGATCGGTTTTGGCAGTCAGATTCGATCCTACGTTTTTCAGCCTTATCAGATGGTTAAAGACCATCGCACCGGCTGTGAGACTGCTAATATTCAAGCCGTCATGGATGGAGCCTTGGATCCGTTCATCGAGGCAAAACTGCGCGGCCTCGTGGCCGGCGAGAGCAACGATGAGGTCTGACCGCTTGTCTTCTCGGCATCTCTTTTTTGAGTCGAGGGTTCCCGCTTCGATACGTCATAGCTTGAAAGACGGTCATCGCGGGCTCGCGGATGTCCTGTTGGATCCAACAGCGGCGGAGAAGTCATTGCCCTGGCATAAACAGGAAGCTCACAAGAGTGCCTTTCGTTCATTGCCGCATCTTTGTAGGTTTTCCGGGCGGAGACTTCTGCATGATCTGAGGATGAGAGCTTGAATTGTGTGCCGAAAATGAAGAAACTCCGAAACCTTTGCGGGGTTCTAAGTTTCGCGTCTCTATCATGCCTCGTCCATTTCTATGCCTGCTACTCTAACAGCGCTTCCTTCGCCGGGCTCAGGTTGGGTTCTCGTATCAGGAAGTGAGATTCGCGCTGAGGAATCTTCGTTGTCCGCACTTGTGGGAAAACAGAGTGATGTCGTGATTGGTCTGCCTGCTTCCAAGGTGTCTACTTTTTGTGTTCTTCTTCCAGTTACCGACGATTCTCTTCATGAGAACATGATCTTCGCGCAGGTTGAGAAACGTGGGCTTGCAGCGGGTTCGCAGACTGAAACTATTTACGATTTCGTTTCTGTGAAGAGCGATGAATCGGGAGAGACCTTTGCCGTTTCCGTGGTATCCCCGCTTAACGATGAATGGATTGTCAATCAGGCGCATGGATATGCGCCGACTGCTGCCTTGCAAACGCCACCGGAGGGGGGAGCCCGGCTTTGGCGTGAGCATAATCGACTTGTTTTGGGGATCTTTCAAAATGATGAGCCTGTCCATGTCCAGGCATTGAGCAGTGGCGCCGAAGTGAATGGAAACGCTGCTCAGGAAATTTCTCTGCTGCTTCTCAGCTTGGGCGGGGATACTGCATTTGATGATATGTTTCCCTCGGGAACGGAGGTGGCGATTGGCGATCTCTCCGAAGCCGCAAAAGAGGATTTTGAAAAAGCTCTCAGTATCCCGGTGACCTCCTATCGTGATCGCGTTGAAAGTCGGCCCGAAGCAACGGGCAGGTTGCGCTTGCTGCCTGAGCCAGTTTTGAAGTTCCGGAAAAGCCGCAAGACGAAAAAAAGCGTAGCCGCAGTGATGAGCGTCTTGCTGGTTGTGTATTTAGTTGCTGCGGCCTGGCTTTGGATCGAGGGGAAACGAGTCGCACGCGAGGTGGAATCATTGGAGCGCCAGATTGCAATTGTTGAGCCTGACGTGACAAGAATTCAGCAAATCTCGCAGCGGTGGTCCCGCCTTGAGCCGGCGTTTGAAAAGACCTGGTTTCCTCTTGTTCAGCTGAATTCGTTCACTTCGGCGTTACCGGGTAGTGGCGTTGTCGTCAGGGAATTTCGCACGACGGGCCGAAATCTCCGCATTCGGGGGCAAGCGAGAGACGTCCAATTTGCAAACCGGCTCTTGGAGGATCTTCAGGCGATGGATGCATTTTCATCGTACGATTGGAGTATGCCAAACCCAAAGGTTGAGAAGAACAATACGGCAACATTTGAAATAGAAGGGAAACCCTCAAATGCGGGAGCTGACAGTTAGAGAGAAAATTCTTCTGGGCGTGTGTTTCGGTGTGATCTTTCTCGTCGTGAATGGATTTGCGGCGCGTTCCATCGTAAAGAATCTGCGAGGCAGTGGAGACAAGATCGCGGCCTTGAAAAGTGAGCTTGCTGATCAGGAAATGTGGCTGAGCGAGGCGGAGATGGCCGATGCACGCGAGCGTTGGTTGAATGAAAAGATGCCAAGCCTATCGGGGACAACTTTGGGGAAAGAACAGGGTGACCTCCTCCAAATGATGCAAGACGAGATATTCGATCGAAAGCTCAAGATTGAGTCACAAAGTTTACAGGACATTGAGCAGGAAATTTTCTACACGGAAGTTGCGGTTCGCTTGCGGGTTCGCGGGAATGAGGCTGATGTGATCGACTGGTTGATCTCGCTTCAAGGTCCGGAGGAGTTCAGAGTTATCAAGGCGATGGAATTGGAGATTGATTCTAAAGCGAAGGAAGAGGAGCCGCAGGCTGTATGTGAGATAACGATCGCGCGCTGGTATGCCGCGAGCGATAGTAAGCCGCTGACTAAAGATTCTCCCGGCGAATCATCAGATCAACAGGGATAGATGATGAAGTGGACTAAGTTGAACCATTTTCAGCGCAGGCGGGGGTTTGCGCTTTTTTCCCTCTGCTTTGCCGGAGTTTTGAGTAGTTCGGTCTTCGCAGAAATTGAGGTTCCTGCGGCGACTGGTGAAGGCGATTTCTCAGCGCTCCGGGCGGCAAGCCCTTTCATTCGGGTTTTGAATCCAGCAGAGACCTACGCGCTTCGAGGTGTCGCTCAAGTGGATGATGTCGCCATGGCAACATTGTACAATCGGCAGACCGAAAAGACTTTTGTGGTTACGCCCCAAACTTCTTCAAAGGAAGGGATTCAGCTGGTTGAGATAGAGAGCAATCAGGAGTTGGAAGGAGTAAAGGCCCATGTTTCGTTCGCCGGCGAAGAAGTTGAGTTGATCTACGATCCTCAGCAGTTTGTCTCAGCACCACGTCAAGGCCCCGGAGCCCGGGGGAAAGGAAAGGGAGGCGATGGTGAAAAACGACGCGGCCCATCCAAAGAGGAGCTGAATCGTTATAAAGCGCTCACTCCTGAAAAACAGAAAGTTTTCCAGCAATACATCAAGCACGTGATGGGAACGTATCCTGATATGCCCAGAGAAGAGCGAGGCAATCTTATGCGAGGTGCCCTGATTCGCCTTTCTGATGGTCAGGACCTGGACTGGAAACCTGCTGATTCCCCTGGCGGCCAGTGATTGGTCGCTTTGTCCGGCTTACTTGACGAGCTTTATCGCACCGATGTCCATCATTCGTGGTTCCACTTTTTCTCCCGCTTTCAGAACCAAGGTGTAAATTTTATTTGGCTGAAGCGTGGCGCTACCCTCCATTTTTACGGTCGTAAAGTTCTTCAGCCCGCTCGTGGATTGGGAGCGTCCTTCAAATTGTTGACCGGCGAGATAGATGACAAACTCACTTGGTTCCGGATTGAGAGTTGCCTGGCTCACTTCGACTCGATAGTCACCTGCTTCGCTGACTTTAAAATTCCATGTGAACCAGGTATCAGGCGAAACCCAGCTGGTCAGTGAGCCAACTGATGAATCGATCGCTGCTCCATTATCTCCCTGGACCCGACCTTTATTCCCTTTCAATTCTTCGCCGTTACCAATTGTCGGGACACTCTTCATGGAGCGCTCCAGAGTTTGGATCGAACTTCTTGCATAAGTTCCGAAAGTTTCGTTCTTCGCCCATTTCCGAAGCAGAGCGAGCGATTCCTGAGCAGGATGCGAAATAACGGTACGAATGAGCCGCTGAATGTCGCTCGACGAACCGACCATATTAAAGGCTTTGTCCCATTTTTTCACTAACTCACCGATCGGTTGAGGGGCCGGAAGAATCGCGAGACTCGCATACGATCGTTCTGCAGCGGAGCGCAGAGCATCATCGGAAGTTGATTTGATGATTTCCTCCACTCGCGGAATAACACTGCCGTCAGACCAATTCAGATAGGCAATCATAGCGTCCCGCTGATATTCCGGATCGTCCGTTTTGCTGTAAACACTGGTGAGTCGGGTCAGCACTTTTTCGCCACCCAGGACTCCGAGAATTCGGAAGAGACTCTTTCGGGGGGCGCCACTTGTTGTCGAAGTGCGGGTAAGGAGATCGTCGACGAGCGATGGCGGAACTTCAGACTTTCGCAGAACGGTGAGAACAACGCCTTCGTAGGCTCTTCTAACCTTAAGACTGTGATTTCCGAGAAGCGATTGGAGAAGGGGCTCGATGTGCTCGATATCCGCGAGAGTTCTGAGGAAGCGAAGAAATTCAATGCGCTGATCGTCGGTTGCTGCATTTCCAAAACTTGAAATGATGGTCGGCACCGCATTCACATAATTTCGTTTAGAGAGAATCTTGGAAAGTTGCAACTGCTGCGGCGGATAGTCGGATTCTTTTAGACTGTTGAGAATAGCTTCATCGGCACCGTCTGATTCGGCTTCCTCAAGAATTGTGATCGAATCCCGTCTTGCCGGGATTGAGGCCTTCTTGTCGGCAAGAAATCCAAGGGCAAGCTTAACGTCCTCGACTGTTCCACCGTCAGGATCAGAGGATGCCAGAGTTGAAATTCGTTCTTCAGCCTTCTTTGCACTGGCACTGCCCGCCACCTTGATCCCAATGAATGCGAGGATGATTGCGCCGATTCCTGCAAAGATGTAGAGCTTCAGCTTAGAATTCCCTTCTTCCGCTGATTTCCTGACGTTTGGTCGGCTTCTTCCGGGAGTTCCCGTCAATGGACCTGTCGCAGTTCGAGATCGAATTGGCTGGCTACCACTTTTGAGCCTGCCGGTTCCGGCGCCAACAGGTGAAGAATCGCCTTTTCGCACGATCAAAGAAGGAGGGGCCGACGCTTTGCTTGCAGTGACAATTTTGATCTCACCGGTGGAGACCTCGGGAGTGTCTTCCACGAGGAGTGCTTTCGCTACCGGGACTTCTCCGGCAGGGTCCGGATTTCTTGGCCATCGCTTGAGGGCGTCACGCGCGTTCTCCGGACGGTGTCCGATGTCACGATTGATCAACCACATGACCCATTGGCAGATCGCCGGCGGAAGGTCGGGTCGGACCTGATCGAGAGGAACGACCTTATGCTGAAGATGCGCGTTCATCACCTGGGGTGCCGTTTCCCCGTTGAACGGGTATTGCCCGGTGAGTGCGTTGTAGTAGACACAACCCATCTGGTAAATGTCGGTTCTCGCATCGAGTTCACCGCGCTCGAACTGCTCCGGAGCCATGAAAAAGATTGAGCCGAGAACTGACTCTTCCTGATCCATTGTCTGGACCGAAGGGCTCTTACTGAATTTGGCGAGTCCGAAGTCGAGGATCTTGATCTGGAATTTTCCGGAAGCCTGCCAGATCACCATGATGTTCGTCGGCTTGATATCGCGGTGGATCACATTGCTTGCCTGTGCCGCAATGAGGGCCTCCATCGACTGGTAGACGACCTCCGTAAAATCAGGCTGCGTCAGGACGCCCCGCTCTATTGTCTCGTCGAGAGTCTCGCCTTTGAGAAGCTCCATGACAACGAATCCACCTTGATCATCTTTTCCGACGTCAAAGACGGTGATGATATTCGGGTGGTTGAGCGTTGAAAGCGTTTGCGCTTCTGCGATCAGTTTGCGCGCGGCATCTTCAACTTCCTCTTCTGTCGCCTGGTCTGGAGAGAGGACCCGTTTCATGGCGACTTCGCGTTGCAATTGCGTGTCGAATGCTTTGTAAACAGCACCAAGACCACCTTTGCCGATTTGCTCGCGGATTTCGTATCGGTCGCTCATAGGGAAGTCAGAACGTTGTGGGGCAGCTCATTAGGCTCCCGAAGACGTCTCGTCGGAACATAGATGGCAATGCACAATTTTTCACGAGTTAATCAGAATTTTTGCTTAGATAATTCAGGCACACTGAGAGGAGTTGCAAGTGGCTGAGATGAACGTTTTGCACGAAACTGGATTGCATGTCGAACACTAAAATGGGATGACACCGCAGTTCGGCAGGGATAGCGTGGGGATCGACCATGACACGTGACGATTTAGCCGATACTCTTGAAGAAATAGCTCTGCTCCTCGAACTGAAAGGGGAGAATCCCTTCAAGATTCGAGCCTATCGCTCTGGAGCAGAAACAGTTCGTCAATTCTCGGGGGATATCGTCTCACTCGCGCGCGAAAACGAGTTGAAGGGGATTAAAGGCATCGGAGATGCTTTGCAGCAAAAACTCAACGAGCTGGCCTCGACCGGAAAGCTGGCGTTTCATGAGAATCTTCGGGCGGAGTTTCCGGAGTCACTTTTTGATTTGTTTAAGATTCCCGGACTGGGGCCGAAGAAAATCAAAGCGCTCTACGAATCGCTGGAAGTGGATTCGGTTTCCCGACTCAAGGAGGTGGCCGAGTCCGGAGAGATGGCCAAACTATCAGGTTTTGGAGCGAAGACCGCCGAAAAGATTCTTGAAGCGATCGCTTTCCGTGAGTCGAATGCAGATCGTTTCCGCTTAGGGGATGTCGCTTCAGTGGTTTCTTTCATTCTGGAGGATTTGAAGTCTCATCCTGAGTGTCTGCGAGCTGAAACGGCCGGAAGCTATCGTCGCGCGAAAGAGACCGTGCACGACGTCGATTTCCTTATCGCCTCGTCAAAGCCAGAGCTGATCATCGAACATTTTGTGTCCCTTGAGAGCGTTCAGAAAGTGATCGCGCAAGGGCCGACGAAAGCGAGCGTCTATTTGGAGGACGGCCTCCAGTGTGATCTCCGTGTCGTCAGTAATGAGGAGTATGTCTGTGCGCTTGCCTACTTTACCGGTAGCAAAGAACACAACGTCGTCATGCGTGGCCGTGCGCTTGAGCGGGGATATACACTGAATGAGTATCGGCTCGGCATAAAAGAAGGGGCTGAAAAAGAAGCGCCTCCTGTCTTTGAGACCGAAGCGCAGCTTTATGAGTTTCTCGGTCTGGAATACATCCCGCCGGAACTTCGGGAGAATACCGGTGAAGTGGAAGCTGCTGAAGAAGGGGCGCTGCCTCGTTTGATTGAAGTGGAGAATCTTCGCGGAACTTTTCACAATCACACCATTGCCAGTGACGGAAAGAACACGCTCGAGGAAATGGCGGACGCGGCGGTTGAACTCGGTCTTCAGTATCTCGGAATTGCCGATCACTCGAAGAGTTCGTTTCAGGCGAATGGTCTTGATGCGGATCGCCTCAGAGAGCAACTGCGCGAAGTGAAAGCACTCAATCAAAAGTATGCTGATGAGGGAACGAAGTTTCGCCTTCTTGCCGGAAATGAAGTCGATATCCTGAAGGACGGCTCACTCGATTTTGACGATGAGATGCTAGGTGAGCTCGACTACGTCGTCGCATCAGTTCACAACGCGATGACTCTTTCTGAAAAGGACATGACTGAACGCATCATTAAGGCGGTCAGCCACCCTGCAGTCACCATGCTCGGGCACCTCACCGGACGTCTTCTTCTTCGTCGCGAGCCCTACGCGGTGAATGTGCCCGCAATCATTGATGCCTGCGCTGACACCGGAACGATCATCGAGCTGAATGCCAACCCCTGGCGGCTCGACATGGATTGGCGCTGGTGGAAGCTTGCTACTGAAAAAGGCGTGAAATGCGCAATCAATCCCGACGCGCATTCGATCGCTCATCTCGACTATCTCTGGTTTGGAGTTCGGCTTGCCCGGAAAGGTTGGCTCACTCGTGAAAATGTCATCAACACCCTCGACCTCGCCGAAATTGAAACCTTTCTCAAACTTGACCGTATTTCATGAAACGATACCTCCTCCAACCGAAAGCTGACGGGACTCTTACCCCGGAAATTGAAACTGCGGACGCTCCGCAAGCGGCGGCGGGGGAAGTTGTCGTGACTATTGAAGCGACCTCCCTGAATTACCGGGATCTTCTCATGAAGGCAGGTAAGTCAGCTTCAAGTGGAAGTGATCCGGTGGTGCCTCTGTCCGACGGCGCAGGAAAGATCGCCGCGATCGGCGAAGGGGTCACGGGATGGACGATTGGAGACAGGGTTGCCTTGACCTTTTTCCGGGACTGGGAAGACGGACGATTTGAGATGAAGTATCATAAGGCGGCACGGGGAGGATCCTGTGACGGCGTTCTTGGCGAGCAAGTCGTCACTCCGGCGCACAGCCTCGTCCGCGTTCCGGAATATCTTTCGATCGAAGAGGCCGCAACTCTTCCCTGCGCTGCCGTTACCGCCTGGCATGGCCTTATGGAACGAAGTCGACCTCTTGAAGTCGGGCACACCGTCCTCTGTCTCGGCACGGGAGGGGTTTCGATTTTCGCTCTGCAATTGGCGAAAGCGGCGGGAGCGAAAGTAATCATCACGAGTAGCTCGGAAGACAAGCTTCAGCGTGCTTGCGAGCTTGGCGCTGATGAGACGATAAACTACCGGGAGAATCCTGATTGGGACAAAGCCGTTTTTGAAATGACCGAAGGGCGCGGCGTTGATCACGTCATCGAAGTTGGTGGTCCCGGAACCCTCCCGAAATCGATGAATGCGGTGGCTGCAGGAGGATCGATTGCACTCATCGGCGTCCTCACCGGTTTCGATGCTCCCGAGGCGAGTCTCTTTCCACTAGTCTCCCGAAATGTTGACCTTAGCGGAATCTACGTTGGGAGTCGTGCCATGTTTGAACGGCTTAATGAGTTCCTGACGAAACACGAAATACATCCTGTGATCGGAGATCACTTCTCTTTTGAAGAAGCGGTAGCGGCTTACGATCATCTCGAAAGCGCAGGCCACTTCGGAAAAGTAGTCATTACCGGTTAGTCTTGGCAGCATGTATTTCACGACGATATCATCGCCGGTCGGTGATCTTACCTTGACCGCGACAGATCAGGGATTGTCAGGCGTCTACTTTGAGAATCACCAGCATCCTCCTGCCGGGCAAGAAGCATGGATCCGGGACGATGGCGTTCGGTTTGATGGAGTGAAGTCCTGGTTTTCTGCCTATCTGGAGAAGAATGAACGACGACCATTTTCAAGCTTTGATCTCAGCCACGGTACTGATTTTCAACAACGCGTCTGGAATGCCCTGATCCGAATTCCTGCAGGCGATACCGCGACCTATCAAGAGATCGCGAATGAAATCAAATCACCAAAAGGCGTCAGGGCAGTTGGCGCGGCGATCGGGAAAAATCCCATCTCAATTATCATTCCCTGCCACCGCGTCCTCGGGAGTAATGGCAAGCTCACGGGCTTCGCTGGAGGATTAGAGCGTAAGCAATGGTTGCTGGTGCATGAGGGAGTGCTTTGTCTGTGAGGATGGAGTGAAGTTCGCCTTGGAATTTCTCGTCGCAAATAACCTCAAGGAAAGTTGAGGAGTAATTTTTCTCCTTCGATTCGAGCTTGTGATCCGAAAGGCAGGGGGATGTTCTCGTCGATATGACCGGCGGGGAAACCGTGAAGAACGGGGAATTTGGCTCCTTCGAAATGACGTCGAAAGACATCATCAATGGAGACGCCGTCCGCACCGGGATCGCCTTCGGTGAAGGCCCCGATGACAAGGCCGGCGATACGGTCGAACCATCCTGATTGCGACAAGGTTGTCAGCATTCGATCGACGCGGTAGGGCCGCTCTCCGACGTCTTCGATGAAGAGGATCGCGTCATCGAGCGGTGGTGCATAAGGGGTGCCATTCAGAGCGCCAAGGACGGCCAGGTTCCCGCCGATAAGAGGGCCACCAACTGATGTTGAGGCAGCGCAGTTGAACGCAGAGAGGCTCCATTCAAGTGGAAGTTGGGGGCTTTCCAGGGTCGAAATCCATTGGTCACGAATCGCTTCGCTGGCACGACCCAGGGCAGCGACCATGGGCGCATGGATAGACCTGATGCCAGCGGAGGCCCAGAGCGAATGCAGAGCGGTGATGTCGCTGAATCCAACGATCATTTTATTCGCTTCGCGAATTGTGGTGAGATCGAGTTGGGGAATCAAGCGAGTCGCCCCATACCCGCCGCGAGCGCAGAGAATGGCGTCTATTGTAGGATCATTGATCGCGTTGTTCAGATCGCGAAGGCGATGTTCGTCACTCCCTGCGAGGTATCCTTCGCGTGAACAGATATCGTCGCTGTGGATGATCTCATAACGTTCCTTCAGCCAGGTGACACCGTGTGCGAAGGCTTCCTCGTCAAACGGCCCTGACGGAGCCACAATCGAGAGCCTTGAGCCTTCCGTGACGGTTCGAGGCAGCAGCGGGGGCATTGAAATGGGTGGCCGAATTCAACAGGGTTAAGTCACCGACCCAACCCTGTTAAGTTTCGAAGCGGGTCAAGCATCCTCGACCGGGGCGACCATGGCGTAGTCGCCGTCGAGTCGACGGTAAATGATCGAAAGCACGTCGGATTTTGCGTCGTGGTAAAGGATGAAAGGTTTCTCGTTCATTTCCATGTCCATGATCGCTTCGTCGGAAAAGAGATGCTTCACCTTGTATTTCTCCTGATGAATGATGACCGGCTCATGCTCTTCCTCGGGCTCATCGGGGATTTCGCCGGTGAAGATGGATTCGGCGATGTGTCTGATCTGCTTCTGATTCCGCTTTGGGCGGTGCGATTTTAGCATGCGCGTTTTGTGCTTCCGCATCCGGCGCGCGATTTTGGAAATGGTCTCATCGATCGACGCATACATGTCAGCCGTCGTGGTGTCGGCTTCGATCACGATATGGTTGGCGCAAAATAGAATGATCTCAGCAATGTGCCTGTCCTGCTCGACGTTGAGGAGAACTTTGGCTTCGATAATCTTCGGGTAATCAAGGTGTAGGCCTTCAATCTTTTTGTAGGCGTGGTCGCGCATGGCTTCGGTGACAGAGACGTGGCGACCGGTGACAGTGATTGGCAGATTAACGTTTTGGGTTTGCATAATTTAGCTGTTTAAATTTGAGCAATGTCTACTCAAAGGGTAGCTGGAAGAGTACCAACTATCCCCGGGCTTTGACAAGCTTTCTCTCCGCTCCGTTCAAGCTTGAGCCAACTTTTAACGGCTGCCAGTCAGGGCGTTACATCGTGAAACGATCGCCCAGATACAGCTCGCGGCTTACGGGGTCGTTGATGAGAAAATCGCGGGAACCTTCCCGAAGCACTTTGCCTTCGTAGATGAGATAGGCCCGATCCACTAACTCCAGAGTCTGACGCGCGTTGTGGTCGGTAATGAGAATAGCGAGCCCAGACTTTCTGAGGTCTTCGACAATGTTTTGAATTTCATTCACCGCAATTGGATCAACCCCTGAGAAAGGCTCGTCGAGCATGAGCAGGCTGGGCTCGGTAACAAGGGATCTTGCGATGGTAAGACGGCGCTTCTCTCCCCCCGAGCATGTCAGAGCGACGTTCTTTCGAATGTGGGTGATGCTGAACCGCTCAAGTAATTCGTTGCAGCGGGATTTTCTTTCCTTCTTCGAAATCGGAAGGGTTTCCATCACTGCCATGATGTTCTCCTCGACCGTCAGCTTTCTGAAGATTGATTCCTCCTGCGGGAGGTAACCCATGCCGAGTCTTGCTCGCTGGTACATGGGTTCCTGAGTCACGTCAGCACCGTTGAAGAGGACCCGTCCGCCGTTTGGCGGGACCAAGCCGACAATCATGTAGAAGCTGGTTGTCTTTCCGGCTCCATTGGGCCCCAGAAGTCCGACGATCTCGCCGGGGCGGACGTTGATGTCGACTCCATTGACCACGGTTCGGCCGTCATAGATTTTGACGAGGCCGTGCGTGTCGAGAAGTAGCTTGTCTGAAGTGGGTTTTCCTTTGCCTTCTCCACGCGGGGATTGGCTCCCTGCATTGGACTCACTTTTTGCGGGGGCTGTGGAGCGGAGTTGTTCGGGGATCTGATTAGCAGCCGGTTGAGAGGGTTCCGCTTTGCGTGCTGGCGTGATAGTTGCGGCTTTGCTTTGGGGCGGCGGTTGCTCTTGCCTACGGGGAGTCGGTTCGGTCTGTGGAGAGGGCGGAACTGGTGTCACCTCTTTTGATGTCACCGGTTCTACGTGGGTCGGCTGCTTTCTGCGAATCGGAGGATTCGTCGTTTTCTTCTCGAGCGAAGCCAGATTGATTGCCGTCAAGTCCGGGGCGCTACTGTCGTAGATTGAAATCTCTTCGTCCTCAATCACCGTTTCCTGTTGAGGACGTGGTTTTGCTTTCGGGATTGCCGCGACTGACTTTGGTTCTTCGGCTTTCTTCGGAGGACGAGTCTCCTCCTGTTTAGTTACTTCAACTCTCTTTCTTGGTTTGGGCAGGCTTTCCGGAGCGGGAGCTGGTTTTTGCTTGGGGCGGGTCAACGGGGTTTCGGAAATTTCTTCCGAATAACCACTTTTCGATTTGGGTTCAAGACCCAGCATTTCGGCAAGATCGTCGCGATCATCGGTATAGCTCATGCGATAGGGGAGACAAGTGGAAGTTAAGGTATCTTAACGACCACGGTCAAGAATGCCACCCAATCCTCCACCAATTCCGGCATCGGTGTTCTGGCCTGTGTCACGGACTGGAATGACGATACGGCTGCGTCCTTTCGTCCCGGCGTCAGATCCGGTGATTTCGTATTTTCCGTTGCCTCTCATGATGATTTTAGCATCTGCGGAGCTGGTTTCGACATAGCTGTCGCCATCTTGAATGTAGGGAGGTCCTCCGGAAAGAACGACATCATTGGTAAGTTTATCAAATTCGGCGCGGCGTGCTATCGCAACCTGCTTTTTGCCACCCGCAGCCATACGAATAATCTCAACCATGCCCCCAGAAGCGACGGCTTTCTTGAAGGATCCTCCTCCTTCAGTTGGAGGTCCTCCGGAAACTTTGTCCATGAAGATCTCGAGGCGGTCGCATTTGATGTCAAAATCAGGATAATCGACAAAGACATCACCGGTGAAAGTGAGGATGCCGGAGTTGTTATCCATGACCGAACTTCGTGAGGTGATCACCATCTCATTGTTTCCGCCAGTCCCGCCGCGATGACTGCCGGAGGTTGTGTCGTATTTCGGAGACAAGGGCTGCGGGGCGGGAATATTGCCGGGATCCAGCTCTGGTGAGTCAGGAATCTGCTGTTGGGTTGGCTCCGCGTTGGCGATGGGTTCGATGGACTCATTCTGCACCACGGGCATAGGAATCGCATCAGCCGCAAGAGGAACTGCAGAATCTTCATTCGGCATTGCGATTGGCGTGACAAATTGCGTCGCCGTTGCGGCGGGACGGGTTGCGGGAACATTTGATTGAAGAGCCGTAGCAACCGGTTCGATCTGTTCAGTGACGGCGGTCGGAATTTCAGTGCCAGCCGCGGCCTCGATCGCAGCGCGGGCTTCAGATACTACGTCTTCGTTATTCTCTGCCATCTCGGTGACAGTAGAGACGGCCGTTTCAGTTAATTGACGTGCCTTTTCGCGGTTCTCAGCGGTATTCAGGCTGCTGGACTCAAGTTTTTCTTTTCCCTGGAGAAACATTTGCGTGGCCTCCCTCACCGAGTTCTCCGGATCTTCCTTGATTGAACTAACCGTCGCTTCCGGGTCTTTTTTGACTGAGCGAAGAACGTTCTGAAAGCCCGGGCTGTCGAAAAGCGTGCGTCCCGCTGACTCGGCTTGCTCAGCAGCTGATTCCTGAGCTGCCATTCGCATTGGCTGGGTTGCGACTACAAGAACGGTAACGACAGTGATGAAGTTTTTCATGAGAAGTGAATGGAAAAAGTGGTGTTATTTGCCGCCCATTCCTGGGAGAGCGAAGCTGGGGATCATCTTGCCGGCATTCGGAACGACGACACGGACATTGCCTTCGAGGACGCTGACCTGAGTATTCGAGTCAAAGATCATCTTATCGCCCGTCATCGTGAACCGCGGCTGCTTGATTTCGGAGGGCGTCTTACTCGTGAGGACACCGATGGTGAGATCGTAGGCTGCCTCATCCATACTGATGGTAGTTTCAGGCTCACCGGCTCCGTTGTAGATTTGAATGACAAGATTTTTGAGGTCGAGGAACTGATCATTCAACCGGATAATCGAATCCGCGTTCATGACTGACTTCAATCTTGTGTCGTCATAGGAGGGAATAGCGACACCCTTGAACTCACGCCCGAGCGGAAAGAGTTTGGTCAACTGTGCAGGGAGCGCCTGCTGCATGACGGCGTTTGCTTTGTCTGCTGTGGTCGGTGAAGGGGTCGGCTTCTCGTCGTTGCCAAACGAGTGGGCAACGATGAAAATCATCAACAATCCAACGAAACTGAATCCAGTTTTATGCATCAAAGAGGAAGGCCGCGAACGAGACGGAAGATTTGGTTTAGTGTAGTGAGGACACTGGCAAGTTGATCAAGCGGCACCTGATTGGGACCATCACTCAATGCCTCGGAGGGATTCGGATGGGTTTCCATAAAGATCCCGTCGCAACCGGCCGCCATCGCAGAGCGGGCGAGAACGGGGGCGAGATAGCCATCGCCGCCACTCGAAGTGCCATCGCCTCCGGGGCGCTGCACTGAGTGGGTGGCGTCGAAAACGACTTTGAGGCCGTCTTCATGCATCCAGGGAATTGATCGCATATCCGCTACAAGTGTGTTGTAACCGAAACTGTTGCCGCGTTCGGTGAAGAAATAATTCCCGCATTCAAACGCGTCGAGCTTAACGGCTATGTTCTTAACGTCCCACGGCGCGAGAAATTGGCCTTTTTTCACATTCACGACCCGGCCGGTTCGGGCAGCAGCTTCGATCAGGTCAGTCTGACGGCAGAGAAAAGCCGGGATCTGCAACACATCGATATAGTCTCCGGCAATCGTCGCTTCTTCGATCGTGTGCACGTCGGTGGTCACAGGGACGCCTAATTCCTTTCCTATTTCGTGTAACAGCTCGCAACCGGGGCGGCAGGCCATTCCACGGAAAGAAGAAACTGAACTCCGGTTTGCCTTATCGTAGCTCGCCTTGAAGATAAGATCGACGCCGACATCGTCTGTGATCGCTTTAATCTGAGGAGCAATCTCGCGGATGAATCCTTCTGATTCGATCACGCAAGGGCCGAGAATGAAGACAGGGCGATCGCCGCCAAGTTCGTAATCTCCAATTGAGACTGTTGATAAAGTATTTCCCATAGACCCGGCAGTCTAGCGTGTGGGTTTGCGCCTCGCAACTTCAGGACTTGATCGTCTTTCTCTATTGACGAAGGAGCTTCAAGCCTTAGCAAAGAGGACTCAAAACTTTCCAATTATGAAAATTAACATACTGCACCCGATTCTCATTGGTGTTGTCGCGGGAGCAATGATCTACTTCATCAATTGGCAGGCGCCTGAATACAGCACTGATTACATTGATGTGGTCGATGCCATCGTCGACACTGGAATCCATAATTCGGTTGATCTGGAGAGCCCCGGGTTTTTAGGCCGAAGAGCAATCATTTCGATGACTGATGTGAACGCTAATTTTTCCAACTCGATCATCGCTCAGTTGCTGACACTTGATCGCGAGAATTCCAATCAAGCGATCGACCTTTATCTGCGCACCGAAGGAGGATGGGAAGCCGATGCTTTCGCCGTGATTGATATCATAAAATCAATCAAAGCACCGGTGAACGTTCATGCTCTTGGTGAGGTTCACTCAGCAGGAGCCATGATTCTGGCCGCGGGAACCGGGGAACGTGTCGTTTATGAAAACACCATTCTCGGTTATCACGAAACGGGACCGGATGAAGATGAGTTGTTTCAATCCCGCTACCTCGAGTTTTGGAAAAAACATGCCGATCTTCCGCAAGAGTGGCTGGAGAGTCGTGATGAAGAGATGCGCTATTTTACGGCGCAAGAGGCACTTGAAATGAGAGTGGCGGATGAAGTTAGGATCGAAAACTAAAACTGGAGCATTCGCCGTTGGATAATCTGAATGCGCGTTGCTCCTGAGTTTGCGGCATGTGCTTGGGTTGCTCTAAGCAAGGATGGTTCTGGAGGTGAACTTTGAGAGTCTGAGAATTCTTCGACCTACTCCTGACGGTGACATAATCGCGCATGATACCGTCTTTTACCCGATTCATTCACCCACAAAAATTCTGGACCTCTTGATTCCCGTCGATAGACTTTCGGTTTTCCGGAAGGGGGTGATTTGATCTTTTTTCCGGACTGGTCGTCACATGGAAGAACCTAAGTCGAAAGCTCCTGTCATTCAAGATTGCCCCGACTGCTCAAAAGCGGTCGACGTATCGACGCTTTCTCCGTTTGCTGAGATTGAGTGTCCTCATTGCAGGGGCATGGTTCGAATGCGTCGAACGATGGGGCAGTATCACATCACCGGGTTGCTCGGGGAAGGCGGCATGAGCCAGGTTTTCAAGGCTATCGACATTCATCTTCAGCGAGAAGTGGCGCTGAAAATTTTGCATCAAGAGCTGAGCCTCGACAGCTCACTCACGGCGATGTTTGAGCGCGAAGCGAAACTGACGGCTTCAATTCTGCATCCCAACGTGGTTAAGGTCTACACCGTTGGCCGCGACCAGGGGTATTTTTTCATCGCGATGGAAATCATCGATGCGTTGAGCCTGGAGCAGTTGATTTCCAACAAAGGGTGCCTTTCGGAGCGAGAGGTGCTTCACATTGCGCATGACGTGACGAGCGGGCTGAAGGCAGCCTTTGATGAAGGCTTGATTCACCGGGACATCAAGCCGGGGAATATGCTCGTGATGGAGGATGGCACCGCGAAGTTGGTGGACTTCGGACTCGCGGTGCATCAAGACGGCGAGGATGATTCAGAGGAGCTATGGGCCACGCCCTTCTATGTGCCGCCGGAGAAGTTGGATGGAGAGCCTGATACTTACCTCGGGGATATTTACAGCCTCGGAGCAACCCTCTTTCATGCGGTCGCAGGGAAGCCGCCTTTTGAAGCCAACACGTCCTCGATGGACGAGCTAAAAGAGATTAAAAAGCAGGTGATGAATTTAAAAGGCGAGGCTCCGAGTCTGAGTAAGCCTACCCTGAAGCTCATCGAAAAGATGATGGCCTACCGGCCCGCGGATCGAATGGATTCCTACGGGGCGATCCTCGAAAAGATTGAGGAAATTGAGTCAAAACAATTTGGGGCAGGTCCACGGGAGAGGGCTACGAAAAACAGGTCTGCGCTTCCGAAGATTTTGGTCGGTCTTGGTCTCACGCTTGGGGTGACCGCAGCGATCGTGTTTGGCGTGATCTCAAACGAGGAGGCTGATAGCGAGGAAAGCCTCGGGATCAGTGCCGAAGAGCGTGTCATCAGTGCAGGAGACAATAGCAATACGGGGAAATTTTTAGAAGGACGCGACTGGATTATTGCCGGGAATTTCAGAAAAGCAGAACCAATTTTTGACGAGCTCGCAGGTGAAACCGGAATGGCTTCAGCGACCCGGATCTGGAGCCTTTATTTCCAGGGGTTGTCCCGGCTTTTTCTTGGTCGTGAGGTCGAAGCGAGAGAGTCTTTTCGTGCGATCGCATCGGTGCCTGATGCGGAGGGTCCTGAGATGGATGAGATTCGCGAATTTATGGGAAAGGCAGCCAAGATATTTTCATCGCCCCTCCCCTTGATCGACGGAACTGAGGTGTTCGATGGTCTCAAACTTGAGGGGATGGGTCTTCTCACTGCAGCGATTAAGAATTGGCAGCTCGGACAGTTTGAGTCAGCGATTCGATTATTCGATGCCTACGATGAGGTTTCGGTTCCATCGGATTTTGACTGGATGAGCGGACTGAAGATTTCCTCAAAGCCTTTTCGAGAAGATTGGAAGATTCTCGAATCGCTTCCGAATCCGCGCCGGGAGCATCTTGACGAGATAAGCGAGACGAGGAAGGCGCTCGAAGAAGTGGTCGGAAAATTTCAGAGTCGCGGCGCGGCTGAGCGCTTAGTTAAATCAAGATTGGTCCGGATCGATACGATTAGAAATTCTCAAAAACTGACCAAAGAAGCAAAGACCACTCCTGTGAAATCGGGTGACCCCGTCACGGAATCTACTCCCGAGGTAGTGGCGGTTGAAAGCAACGAACTGAGTGCAGCGGAGCAAGCTGACCGCGAGCGATTGCTCGAAGCCTTGCAGAAAGCTGATGAATATCTCGTTTCGCTTCAGTTCGAGGAAGCGGAAGCACTTGTGAGCAGTTTGGAAGTGACATCAGAACTTGGTAAGAACTGGCAAAGTGAGTTGGCTGCGGCTTACAGGAGCTCGGCGGGCTTCATTGTTCTCCTTGCCGCTGAGCTCGACGAACAGGGATTTGAAGGAGTGGTTCGTCGTCGCGAAGGGGTGCCCCTTGATGCTGAAATCACCTCCGCGAATCCCTCCTTTTTTGTTATCGATCTGGGGTTTGGTCCGAATGAAGTGAACGTCGAGCAGTTCGCTCCCGATTGGCTTCTTGAAGTGGCAGAGTCGCTCATGGGGGCTCCGACTCGATCGAGACTGGCCGAGTGGGAGAAGGTGATTTTCTTTTCGCTTGCGACTCAGCAAGCGGCAGAAGCAGACCGCCTTGCGGCAATGGTGGCCGATTTTGATGAATCTTTTGAGCAGAGATGGTCGATTATCTCAAGACTCCGCTCGGGTTAGCCTTGTGGCGGTATAAAGTGACGCTTTGCTTGTAATCGCCTTCGTTGGTTTGCGTCGTAACCTATCCTCAACGAAACTTTTACACAGCCATGCCGGATAAAGATGACGAGCCTCCGTTTCCTGATCCACAGGAAATCTCAAAACGCCTTTCAGAATTTCTGAAATCCAATTTTGGAGATCAAGTTTCATTCTCCGGCATGCCCGGCGGCGCGAATCCTTTTGTCCCGGAAGAGGAGAAAGGTGGTGAAGACCATGATCTTCGCGAGAGCAATGCTGATGTGTTTGATTTCGATTTACTTCCCCGGGAGATTAAAGATCATCTTGATCGTTTCGTGATTCGTCAGGATGAAGCGAAGAAAGCGCTCTCAATCGCAGTCTGCGATCATTACAATCACGCGAAGTATCTTCGGCGGCTTTCTGAAACAAGCCCTGAGGAGGCGGCCAAGGTAGAATTTGCCAAGCAAAATGTCATCGTGGTAGGACCGACGGGAGTGGGTAAAACTTATCTCGTTAAACACATTGCTGAATTGATCGGAGTTCCTTTCGTGAAAGCTGATGCGACGAAATTTTCAGAGACCGGTTATGTCGGGGCGGATGTCGATGACCTCGTGCGGGAACTGGTAAGGAAAGCGGACGGAGATGTCGAACTCGCCGAATATGGAATCGTTTACATTGACGAGATCGACAAGATCGCAACGGCGGCTAATGCCGGCGGACGGGATGTGAGCGGTCGTGGTGTTCAGACAACTCTTTTGAAGTTGATGGAGGAAACTGAAGTCGCGGTTCGCAATCCACAGGACATGCAGTCGCAGATGCAGGCGATGTTTGACATGAGTCGCGGAGGAAAACCGAGTCGGGAAACGATCAACACGCGACACATTCTTTTCATTGTTAGCGGTGCGTTTTCAGGATTGGAAAAAATCGTTGAGCGACGCTTGCGACAGGGGGCGATAGGATTTGGAGCAGACACGGTCATACCCGATGAGTCGTCAGTGCTTCAGGAGTCGGTCACGACACAGGATTTCATCGAGTTTGGTTTTGAGGCCGAGTTTATCGGGCGACTCCCGGTTCGAGTTGTCTGTGACCATCTCGAGGCAGGGGATCTCTTTGACATCATGAAGTTTTCCGAGGGCAGTCTCATTCGCCAGTATGAGCGTGAGTTTGAAGCCTACGGAATCCAGGCTCAGTTTGCTGATTCGGCGCTTGAGAAAATTTCCTTGGAAGCGGCTAAAGAAAAAACAGGAGCGCGTGGTCTCATGACCGTTTGCGAACGACTTTTCCGACAGTTTAAATTTGAGCTTCCCGGGACTCCGGTCACTGAATTAGTCATCGATGGAGACTTGGTCGTTGATCCGGATAAGTCGCTCGCGGCCATTGTCGAAAAGGCAGGGTCGGTCGAGGATTCGCGTCTCATCGGGGAGGTTTCGGCTTTCCGTCGCAAGTTTGAAGAAGAGCATGGCTGCCGCCTTCTTTTTGAGAGCGGTGCAATCAATCGTCTCGGAGAAATTTCTGAATCTCAGGGTCGCAGCGTTCTTCAGTTGTGTGAGGAACTTTTCCGTGATTACAAGTTTGGGCTGAACCTGATTCGACAGAATACCGGGCAGCAGAGTTTCACTCTCTCTGCGGAGGCGATCGATGATCCTGATAAATATTTAAGCGGACTTGTCGTGAGCAGCTACAAAGACGTGAATTCGCCCGGAGAAACTGAGGGTGATGTCTGATTTGGTTACTGTTGGGGCTTCCCCAATACCTCCTCCAATTCCAGTCCCGAAGGCTTCTCCCTGGGGCTTCTGGGCAACGCTGGGAATTGGCATTGCCCTCATTGTGACGCTGATCGTGATCCAGTCTTTCGTCGCGATTGCTCTGGTTTTTTTCTTTCATCGTGACAGTCCGGAAGGACTCATCGGCTTGCTGGAGAACATCGAGACGCTCGTACTTGATGGTCGCGTTCTTTCCATCTCGATGCTCATCTCTTTTCCAGTGATGCTGGCTGGATGCGTCTTTTTCGCCCACCTCAAGCACGGGATTGGACCGCGGGATTACTTCTCGCTCAAGCCAATGCGAAAAGCATGGTGGATTCTCCTCGCACCGCTCACGATCGGATTTTCGTTGCTCCTGGGATGGGGCTTGCAACTCGCCGGAGCGCCGGAATCCAACGAGTGGATGCTGCAGGTCGGGACTTCGGCCCGTGAGTTTCCTCTCGTGTTGGTCGGTATTGTTCTCTTTGCTCCGATTGCAGAGGAGTTTCTCTTTCGAGGCTTTCTCTTTCGCGGGTGGGAAGAGTCGAGACTTGGGATGTGGGGAACAATTTTGCTGACTTCTCTGGCTTGGGCGTTGATTCACGGTCAGTACGATGTCTACGGATTGACCTTTATTTTTACCCTGGGGGTGTTTCTCGGCGTGGCGAGGTGGAAGACAGGTTCGATTTATGCCCCGATCCTGATCCATCTTGTGAACAACGCCTTCGCTATGATAATGGTCATGAATTTTTCAGAGACGCCGCCGCTCTGAATGTCGGGATGACGTTGATCGAAAAGGAGCGCGAAGGCTTCGACGCTGTTCGCACATTAGTTTTCAAGACGTTATCAGGACACTGATTGAACAGGGTTTGGTCATCGACCTGACAGGGTTAGGTGAGGGGAGCCGCTTGCTTTTTTCGTTGCAGCGAACGGCGGGGTGTGAGAACTACGGCGCATGAGCGAATTTAAAGATCGTGTCGTTGTCGTGACGGGTTCCGGACGTGGAATCGGAAAAGAGATTGCGCGCCGTTTTGTCGAAGCCGGAGCCAAGGTGGCAGTCGCGAGCCGCACCGAGGCGAATTCTCAGGCGGCGGCCGAAGAAATGAGCGCCGCCGGGCCGGGTATGGCGAAAGGCTATGCGGTTGATATTGCGGACTATGAATCGACGATCGAGTTCGGGAAGCAGGTGGTGTCCGATCTGGGACCGGCAAGTATTCTTGTCAACAACGCCGGGGTCACCCGTGACGGGCTCGCTCTTCGCATGAGTGAGGAAGACTGGGATACAGTTCTTGATACCAACCTCAAAGGAGCTTTCAACGCGGTGAAGGCATTTCAGCGCGGCCTCCTCAAATCGGAAGGAGCTCGTATCATAAATATCAGCTCGGTGATCGGCCTCATGGGGAACGCGGGACAGGCGAATTACGCAGCAAGTAAAGCTGGTCTCATCGGATTTACAAAGTCGCTCGCCAAGGAGTTTTCGGCTCGGCAGGTCTGTGTGAATGCTGTCGCTCCCGGATTTATCGTCACCGACATGACCGATGAATTGACCGAAGAGATTCAGGAAGCTATCAAAAAAGACATCCCCTTAGGCTCGTTCGGTGAGACTGATGATATCGCCAACGCGGTGCTCTTTCTTGCCGGGAGTGGGGCTCGTTATATAACGGGTCAGGTCCTGACGGTAGACGGTGGTATGGTTATGTAATGACTCTCGGTCTTGCGCCGAGTTTAGCGTTGCCAAATGGTCGCCCCTTCGATAAACCGCAGGGATGTTCTCATTGCGCCCGATGTTGCGGAAGGACTTCGACGAAGTCGCCGAGTTGATTTTTCTTTCCACCAATTCCTGGTATCAGGAGAGGCTCGGTCGCAAGGTCTTTGAGGGCGACCCTGCTGATTGTCGCCTGTTTTGCGAAGTCTACGAAGATCTCGATCCTGAGTGCGGAATTGTCGTCGAGAATGTTTCGACTGACATGATTGTCGGCTCATGTTTTTATCATCCGAGGGAAACTCACGTCTCTCTGGGGATCATGAATGTGCATCCCAATTACTTTGGAAAAGGTATCGCGGCTCGACTCCTTAAGTTCATCATCGAGGAGGCAGATGTCAGGCAGCTACCTCTGCGATTAATTTCCAGTGCTTTAAATCTGGACTCATATTCTCTCTATAATCGATTTGGATTCACTCCCTGCGAGATTTATCAGGATTTGATCATCACGGTTCCGCGGGAGGGATTGACATCACCGGGAGAATCCCTTCCCGAGGTGCGCAAGGCGGAGCCTTCAGATCTTGTTGGGATGGGACGAGTTGAATTCGAGGTCAGTGGGATATCAAGAGAGCGGGATTATTGTTATTTTCTCGAAAACGAACATGAGAGATGGACCACCTTTGTCGTAGAAAGCGCGGAGGGAGAAATTGAAGGGTTTCTCGTGTCGATTGATGAACCCGCTACCCGTATGATTGGGCCCGGCGTGTCGAAAAAAGCCGACGTCGCGGAAGCTCTCTTAAGAGCTCAGTTGGATACGTTCCGGGGCAAAACAGTTGTCTTTTTGCTTCCGGCGAAAGAACGAGAATTGGTTGATGTGGCCTATGGCCTCGGTGCACGGAACTGTGAAATGCATTTCACCCAAGTCCGTGGAGCAGCTCAACCGGTCTCCGGAGTGATCATGCCGACTTTCCTGCCGGAGTCGGCGTAGACCTTATTGCGCCCCCAGTTTTTGTGCCAGTGACTGACTCTCTGGACTCAGTTTATCGAGAGCGTAGGGAATTTCAGAGCCGTTTTCCAAGCGGATGATGACATTTGTTCCTTCGAGCCGTACAAATGCCGCTTTCACATTGTTCCCTTCGAAGTTTGTCCAGTTGTGCATCTCGTTCGACATCGTCGATTCCGAGGACTCGGTCGGCGCTGCCGCTTCGGTCATTTCGCCCGCTTCAAATTTCGCTCCGAGAGAAATCCACTGTTTGACGAGGTTCAACTCGACAGAGGTCATTGCTTCTGCGCCGCGTGCTCGCGCGGGAGGGGGAGGCATCGCATCACCATCCTCGCGCGGAAGGCCTGCCTTGACGGCAAGGAGGCTGGCTGCGGCGTCGCCGGGAACGATGACGGGATCATCTCCGCCAATTCGATCGGAAAAATTGTCCTCGGAGTCCATGCGGAGTTTTCCCTTCGCTCTGGGGCCACTGTGACACTTGAAACATTTCTCATTCAAAATCGGGCGGATCTCCTCCTTGTAATCCACGGCGTGGGTCGAAAGAGTGAACCCGATCAGGGGAATGACGAGGGAGAGGCCGTAAGAGGAGTTTAAATTCATGACACCGATGTAACTGCGGAAATAATAACAAAGACAGGTAACGAGTCAATCACCTGCCGCAGATGCGCCGCGATGACTTGCGTTTTTTCTTTGCGGAAAGATTTCGGTCAGAGTAAACCGGACCCCATGACGCTCCAACGCTTCTTTCTTCTATTTTTCGCTATCTCAAGTCTGGCTGTTTTTGTTCAGGCAGAGACTAGACCGAACATTTTATTTATTTTCACTGATGATCACTGCGAGCAGGCCTTGAGTGCCTACGATGCAACGCGGATGGCGACCCCGAATTTGGATCGGATCGCCAATGATGGAATGAAGTTTACCCGTTGCTATGTGACCAACGCAATCTGTGGTCCCAGTCGTGCCGTGATTCAGACAGGGAAATACAGCCACCTGAATGGATTCATCAGAAATGGGAACACATTTGATGGATCGCAGCAGACATTTCCGAAATTGCTTCGCGAAGAAGGATATCAGACTGCGGTGATTGGAAAGTGGCACTTGAAGTCAACGCCTCAGGGATTCGACTATTTTGACGTTCTTGTCGGTCAAGGCCCCTACTACAACCCACCGATGCTTTTTGGTGGCATCGAAGCGGAGCCGACTCAGCGTCAGCATACTGGCTACACGACCGACATCATTCGTGATAAGACCTTGTCATGGCTCAAAGAGGAGCGGGATCCAGACAAGCCGTTTATGCTCATGTTTCAGCATAAGGCTCCTCATCGAAACTGGCAGCCAGGGCCAAAATATCTTAATTGGCTTGATGATGTCACGATTCCCGAGCCGGAGACGCTGTTCGATGACTACTCGAACCGGGCGAGCCCCGCCTCAAACCAGACGATGGAAATTAAACGTCATCTTACCCCGTCTGATCTCAAGCTGGTGGCACCGACGAACCTGGATCCTTACCAACTCACGACCTGGAACAAGGCCTATCATAAGAAGAACTCTAACTATCTCTCCCGCCGCGACACGATGACGGAAAAGGAGGTGATCCAATGGAAATATCAGCGTTACGTGAAGGACTATCTTCGCTGTGTTAAATCGGTCGATGATTCTGTCGGAGACGTTCTCGACTACCTTAAAGAAGAAGGTCTTGAGGAAAATACGCTCGTGATCTACGCCAGTGATCAGGGGTGGTATTTAGGCGAGCACGGCTGGTTCGACAAGCGATGGATGTATGAGGAATCACTGAAGACGCCGCTTCTCGCGAAATGGCCGGGGGTTATTAAGGCAGGAACGACGAGTGATTTGATAGTCTCAAACCTTGATTTTGCGGAAACGTTTCTTGATGCCGCTGGAGTAGAGGTTCCCGCGAACATGCAGGGGGAAAGCCTTGTCCCGATTTTCAAGGGGGAGACTCCTGATGACTGGCGCTCGTCGTTTTACTATCACTACTACGAGTTCCCCGGGGGACACAGTGTTGCTCGTCACTACGGTGTGACCGATGCCAAGCACAAGCTCATCCATTATTATCAGCTAGGAGAGTGGGAGCTTTTTGATCTCGTGAACGATCCTGATGAGCTGAACTCAGTCTATGGCGATGCGGACTACGCAGAGAAGCAGGCAGAAATGAAGGCAGAGCTTGATCGGTTGCGTGAGTATTACCAGGTTGGCGAGGACCCGGTGGAAGAGCCGCGTCCTGCCAAGGGCAAAAAGAAGGGCGGCAAAGGGAAGAAAAAGGCTGCCTAGCTGTTTCCTAATACACCCTAGTGTCTTCGGGCGAGTTTTCGAGCGGTGTGCGGAGACTTGTCGGCCGATTCCGGCAGTTGATCGAAACGATTGAAATCTCAATTGCTTCGGTTACCCTCTCTTATAATCATCAAAGAGAAATTTTCCTGATTCGATCAGGGCTCGCTCAATTCGAGCGGGTTCAGTGCGGGCTGCCCAATTTTTGCAGCAACGCATTGTTGTTTTAAGTTCCTGCCATCAACGTTCCGACGTCCTTCGATAAGGCGTCAGATTTTGGCAGGAGAACTGAAGACCTATTTCTTTTTCTCTTTGTAATGAAACCATTCCTTCTTCCTGAGGGACCGACTTCATTGGTGACACCTGATATCATTCTGGGTCGCCGCAAGTCGCCTTCTTCGATCTCAAATTTAATCCTTAGGCAGCATGCAAGATTGCTTGTCCGAATGTTCAACCACGACAATCACTGCACCCGTCGGTTGCGTGATCCTTGTCTGAGCCTGTTTACTGTCGTCGAGCGCAACACGCCGCTTTTGACCGCAGTAAAACGTGATTCGCTAAACATCGTGCCCGTTTTGGTAAGACTGGCTGATCATGAATCGGACTGGATCCGCTCTCCTTCGTCGTGGATCCCTAACCTTCAATTATCGCCTCGTCAGCTCCTATTGTCGCTGGTTCGTCATCTGCTGAATCGGTATCCTGTGCCGGAATTTTCAGACGGCGCATGGTTCATCGACGGTGCTCTTTCTCACATAGAGCGCGAATGGTATTGCCACTTGGCGAGTGGGAACAGTATCAGGAAATTCCCCAGATGGCTTCCTGAGATGACGAAAAAAGGAGAGCACCATTTCCTGAATGCGCCCGAGCATCTTTGCATGCGAGAGGCGGTCCGCTACGGACAGGTCATGCCGATGGTGCGTGATTCGGAGATTGCCCTCCGCATTTTGAGAAGCCGCGTAAATCTGGATTTTTCGAATGACTCGGTCTGGCTCCCTTTTCTGGAAATGTGGTTTGGAAACCCTGTTTTGGATAAGAGGTCTAGTGCAATGTTCGAAACAGTTGTTGATTATCTGTGGGTGATTTGTCAGCTGAACGGCCCGGGAGCAGTTCGTCTGCGAAGCCGAACCCGGAAAAGTCTGATTCGGTCTGCGTTGCACTTTTTTACAGGCCTGGCTCGGAAACGAGACGGTACAGAATCCACAACCCATGAATGCTATTTTGATGAAAAAGAGAGGTCATTACTGCTTCGTTTCCAGGCTGATGTATGGGAACCGTTTGAGGGGGTGATTCCTTTCGAAAAGCAAGCTAGAGGATGGTATTGGAAAATGGTCGAACTCACCAGTCATCGCGAACTCGATGCGGAAGGGCGCGACATGAATCACTGCGTCAGGACATATGCTGGCGATTGTGAGAAGGGTATCTCGTCCATTTTCAGCCTCCGCAGTCGGCGATTGCACGAAGGGATGCTCGATCGGGAAGTGACTATCGAAGTTGATCGTCGAGAGCGACGGCTTTTGCAGGTGAAAGCATGGAGGAATCGTCGCCCTCATCCGCTAACTCGAAAGATCGTCATCGAATGGTGCGAGACGAACAATATCGAGTCAGGGGCGTGGTCAATCTGGTAGGGAAATTTTATGATCTCTTCTGTATGGCGAGAAGCGCCGGCGGGGAATTCCGCTGGTTGATAAACTCGTATTTCGAAACGGAGTATTGATCCTGCGGAAGTTCGCGAGCCCATTGAATGACGGAGCCGGCTTCGTTAGAGCCGCCGGGATGGCCTGTATAGAGGGCAACGGTAATAATACCACCCTCGCTGAGAAATTCGGTGGCTGCGGAAAGTGCCGCCAGCGTGGTGGCAGAGTGAGTCGTCACGGCTTTATCGCCGCCGGGAAGGTAGCCGAGATTAAACATTGCGGCCTGAATTGAGCCTGAGAGGAACTCTGCCATTCGCTCATGGCCTGCTCGATGCAGTGTGACTTGTCCGTTCGCCGCTGTTCTCTCCGCCGTTTGCGTAATGGCCTCCTGCTGGATGTCGAACCCGATTACCTTGCCTTCGGGGCCCACAAGTGAGGCGAGGAAAAGAGTGTCATGTCCATTTCCCACGGTGGCATCGACGACGGT
>JARGOD010000048.1 GCA_029210205.1 Verrucomicrobiales bacterium
TCGAGGGACTCGGCGCAGAGGCGGACGTGGTCAAGGTGAAGCGTGGATATGCGCGAAACTTCCTCGTTCCAAAAGGACGTGCATTCGAGGCGACAAAGGGAAACCTTCGTCATGTCGCACAGCTCAAAGAGGCTCGCGCCCGTCGCGAAGCTGAAGAGCGTGCCGATGCTGAGAACGCTGCAACCAAGTTAAAGAAACTTCGACTTTCTACTGAACTGGCGATCGGTCAGGGTGGTAAAGCGTTCGGCTCTGTCACGACAGCTGATATTGCTGCGCTCATCAATGAGAAGAGCAAACTCGATATCGATCGTCACCAGATTGACCTCGACAAGCCAATCAAGACTCTCGGCAGTTACGATATCCCAATCAAACTGCACGCCGATGTGGACGCAGCGATCACGGTTCGTGTGCTTGCCGCAGATGAGGGCAAAGAATCGACTGAGAAGTCGGAAGGCTGATACGGGGATCAAAAATAGCGATTTTCACCGAATCGCTTTGCGAATTTCAGGCGGGTTGCTTAACTGACAACCCGCCTTTTTTGTGTCCTTGTCTCCGGATGTGGTGCGAAATTGCGGACCCCGCACCTCTCAACACACACACTGTTCCCACATGGCAGATTCTACATTCCCTTCCCCTGGAGGCTTTCAAAAAGGGAAAGGCTCCGATTCGCTGAAGTCCGGACCGAAAGGCGGCAACCGAAATGAACGCGAGATCAAACCAGGTTCGGCTGATGATCCGCTCCGGTCGATGCCGCTCAATGCGGATGCGGAGCGTGCCGCCTTGAGCTGTATGCTCATGGATCCGAGTAACATGATTCCGATTGCGATCGAAAAGATGGCGCCCGGTTTCTTTTACATCCCCGCCCACAGCATCATCTACGAATGCCTTTTGCATCTATACAAGTCTCGTCCGGGAGGTGCACTCGACCTTATCGTTCTCTCAACGGAACTTGACCAGCGTGGCCAACTTGATGCGGTAGGAGGCCCTAAAGCGCTTGCAGATTTGCTCGATGATGTTCCGACAACTGCGCTGTTTGAAGACTACATCGAATTTCTTAAAGAGAAGTTCGTGCTCCGACGCGTCATTCAAGACTGCACCGAATGCGTTACCGGAGCTTATGACGGCCCCGAGAAAGTCGCCGACTTCCTCGATACGGTTGAGAAGACAATCCTTAAGATTCGAAACGAGACCGAGCAGGAAAAGGGGATCGAAGAAATGAAGGTTCACGTTCTCAACGTGATCCAGACGATTCAAGACTCATACAGTGGCGAAGGGAACGCCGGTGGCCTCAAGACCGGTTTCCATGATCTCGATGAAATGACGAACGGCTTCCATGGCGGTGAAATGATCGTTGTCGCGGCTCGTCCCTCGATGGGAAAAACCTCGTTCGTCATGAACATCGTGGAGAATATTTGCATCAGGAAAGACAATCCGATTCCAGTCGCGGTTTTCAGTCTTGAAATGAGCTGTGAATCGCTTGTGCAGCGTCTCCTCTGTTCCCGCGCCAAAGTACATATGCAAAAGCTGCGTGGAGGGTTTCTCTCGAAGCAAGATTTGCCTAAACTCATGAACACGGCAGGTCAGCTCGCCGAAGCGCCGATCTGGATTGATGACACCCCGGGTATCACGATCAACGAGCTTCAGGCGAAAGCCCGGCGCTTGAAAGCGGATCACGATATTCAGATGATTGCGATCGACTACCTCCAGCTCTTGCGTGCTCCTGATGTGGCGGGACGCGACGGACGTGAGAAAGAGGTCGCCCAGATTTCCGGCGGCATCAAAGGAATCGCAAAGGAGCTTAATATCCCCGTGATCGTTCTCGCACAGCTCAACCGCAATCCTGATGGTCGCGGCGGTAAGCCGAAGATGAGCGACCTTCGCGAGTCAGGCTCGATCGAGCAGGACGCCGATCTCGTTGGACTCCTCATGCGTCCGGAAGTGTATGCCGATGACGAGGATGATCGTGAAGAGAAAGCAGGGGAAGCTGAGTTCATCATCGCGAAGCAGCGTAACGGCCCGACCGGGGAAGTGCCGCTGACCTTCCACAAGGAGTTCATGCGTTTTGATAATCGCGCGAAGCAGGCAGAGCATTGATTCTGCTCCCTGATGGCGGCGAGCAGGGCGGAAGGTCCGGAGGGTTTTCTCTGGCGCTTAATCCTGTTTTTCAATTTTTTCACCAGAGAGCGTCTTGCTCTTCCGTGAAAAGATTGAGAAAAAATCGCCACAAATCGTGATTTCGGGCATGGTGTTCCCGGTTGTATCGTCACGACCTTTTTCTTCAATTTCTCCAAATCTCTTATGAAACCCTGGCAGTGGATTCTCGTCTCCATGATTGCTGCGCTGATCACCGGCGCTGCTATCAATGCAACTTGTGTCATCGAGACAGAGCCGAACCTCGTTTTCAATTCAGTAGGCACAAAATTGATTGGTGCCTTTGACTACGTCGGCACGCTTTTCATGAACCTGCTGAAGATGGTCATCGTTCCGCTGGTGTTTTCATCGATCGTCGTTGGAATTGCCGGTCTTGGAAAGACGGATGGCTTTGCCCGGCTCGGCGGTAAAACTCTGCTCTACTATTCGCTCTCCAGCCTCGTCGCGATTCTCGTCGGTCTCTTCATGGTAAACACCTTCAAACCCGGACTTGTGAACGGGCAGCCGAATGAGGCAATCAGGAAACAGTTCGAAGCGAACGAGGAGCAATATGCGGGAATGGTGCAAGGCAAGTTGGCCGGGCAGGACGGTGGCATGAATGCCGTCACCGATCTCTTTCTTCGCATGGTGCCGCAGAACGTTTTTGAAGCCTTCGGTGCGAACAATAAGATGCTCGCCCTCATTTTCATCAGCCTCCTTACCGGTATCGGTTTGATCTTCATCAGTGCCGAGGGTCGCAATCCAGTCCTGCAGTTTTTTGAAGGACTCAATGAACTCACTCTTCTGATCACGAACTGGGTCATGTGGCTCGCTCCCATCGGAGTCTTTGCCCTCGTTGCGGAAACCAGTGCGCAGACTGGATTTGAGATTGTGAAGCTGCTTTCAAAGTATTTCTTTGTCGTTGTCGGGGCACTCTTGACTCATGCCTTTATTGTCATGCCACTAGTGCTGAAGTTCGTTGCCGGAGTGAGCCCTAAGCGGCATTTTTATGCGATGAGAAACGCACTCCTGACCGCGTTTTCGACTGCTTCCAGTTCGGCGACGCTTCCAGTGACAATGCGAGCTCTGAATCAGAATGCGGGTGTCTCAGAACGCGTTTCGAGTTTTGTGCTACCTCTTGGTGCGACCGTGAACATGGATGGGACCGCGCTGTATGAGTGCGTCGCGGTCATGTTTGTTGCCCAGGTCCTCGGATTTGAAATGGCGATTGGGACTCAGTTCACCGTCGTCATGCTCGCATTACTCACCAGCATCGGGGTCGCTGGGGTTCCGTCTGCAAGCCTTGTCGCGATTACGATCATTGTCTACAACGTGGGAATTCCCAATGCGGAAGCCGTCATTGGATTGATTCTCGCGGTGGATCGGCCGCTCGACATGACGCGAACCGCCGTCAACGTTTTCAGCGATTCATGCGCCGGCGTCATCATTGCCAAGTCAGAAGGGGAGGACGTTCTCGCCGGGGATACGATGGAAAGTTAGAGACGACGCCATGCCCCGGGTTTGCTTCTCTTTTTGCCCTCATCGCGGCATTGAATGGGCTTCATTTTTGACGTTTAATTCCAGTTCAGGCAAAGTGAATGTCTGAATTAGAATACATGGAAAAAAATACTTCCCGCCGAAATTTCGTAAAAGGCGCTGCCGCGACTGCGGCTGCCTTCAATTTTCAAGTCGTCCCGAGCCGCGTCTTTGGAGCTAACGACAAAATCACGCTCGCGGGCATCGGTATCTCCGGCAAAGGCGCCAGTGACATCAGCAATTCGGCTGACGCCGGATTTGAGGTGACGCATCTTTGCGACATCGTCGATTCCAGCAAGTATCCCAATGTGGGTGGAAACTGGGTCAAGAGCCGTGAAAATTACCCGGACGCGAAGTTCTTCGATGATTGGCGGGAGATGATCGAGGCCGAAGGAGACAAGATTGATGCGGTCACGATTTCCACGCCGGATCACGTCCACGCACACGCCACTGCGGCTGCGATGCGTAAAGATTGCGCCGTGTACACGCAGAAGCCTCTCACTCACGGAATCTGGGAGGCCCGCTACCTCGCCGATCTTGCAAAGACAACCGGTGTTGTCACCCAAATGGGAAACCAGGCTCACGCGGAAAACCACATGCGCCGCATGGTCGAGTTGATTCGTGCCGGATTGATTGGTGATGTCACCGAGGTGCATGCCTGGACAAACCGCCCGATCTGGCCACAGGGAATTCCCGCGTGGCCTGAAGCAGAGGAAGTTCCCAAGCACATTAACTGGGATCTCTGGCTTGGACCGGCACCTTTTCGCGAATACAGCTCCAAGATTGCTCCGTTCAAATGGCGTGGCTACTGGGACTTCGGAACCGGAGCGCTGGGTGACATGGCCTGCCACATCATGGATTGCTCTTTCTGGGCTGCAAATCTCGGAGCTCCGACAAGTGTTTCCGCTGTCAGTGCGGATGGACGCGGTGCTCAAAGCGAGCTCTCTCCTCCGACCTGGGCCACGATCGAATATGAGTTTCCGAACCCGAATGGAAAAGAGCCGGTCAAGTATCACTGGTACGACGGTTACACCGATGCGGTCTTCAATCCTGAAAAGTGGGCGCTCGAGAGTTCGATTGACGGAGAGAAAATTCGCGAGCGTAATCTGCCACCTGAGGAAGTTCTCGAAGGCCTTGATGGGATCAGCAACAAGGGTTACGGCAGTGTCATCGTTGGAACTGAAGGCAAAGTTTTCTTTAATCGCGCCAACGACAACTGGATCGTTAAGCCGGGAAATCGCATGGACGGATTTGATTTCCCTGAGCCATCTATTCCTCGCGCTCGCGACGAAGACCCACACAAGGAGTTCTACGACGCGATTGTTGCCGGTGACCCCGAGCTTCCGCAGTCGAAATTCTCTCAGAGTGGTCCGTTTACCGAAATGGTTCTTCTCGGAAATCTTGCGGTGCGTCTCAATAAGAAAGTTGAATGGGACTCCGAATCTCTCAGTTCGCCGAACACACCGGAGGCAGCCGACCTCATTAAGCGTGAGTATCGCGAAGGATGGGCACTTGAAGTCTAGGTGGATACCGACAAAACGAAACGTTTTCACGCCGAACGGGAGCTCTTTACGAGCTCCCGTTTTTCGTGGAAGCTCCGGCATGATTCGAACTCTCTCTGCCATTATTATCGCGACAGTTTTCACCTCTTGCGGGATCGCAAAAGATGAGAGCCTTTCCGAAGAAGTTGGTGCGAAGGTCATGGAGGCCTATCAGTCGGGCGACTATGAGACAGCAATCAAGCTTACTAACGGAGTTCCCGACGACAGCTCATGGGTGAGGGTACGTGCTGCTTCCCTGCAGCGTCGGGGTGAGGCACGTTTTTTCAAAAGTGACATCGCCGGCTCGATCGATGATTTTGATGCCTATCTCGCCTATTTTCCGGAGCAGGATCCACATCATTGGCAGCGCGGTTTGTCATACTACTACGCGGAAGATTTCGAAGCAGGCAAGGCGCAGTTCGAGCGTCATCAAACCGTGAACACCCAGGATGTCGAGAACGCTGTTTGGCACTTCCTTTGTGCTGTAAATGTTCCCGGAGGAAATATTGAAGCCGCCCAAAAGGAGTTGATTCCCATTGATCGGGATTCACGGGTTCCGATGGCGGAAGTCCACGATCTTTTTGCAGGGCGAGGCTCTGTCGATGATGTTCTCGGGGCAGCCGCTCCGAACGATGACAATGTCATCTCAGACGAAGAACGAAACCACCTCTGTTATGCCCATCTCTATCTCGCGCTCTACTTCGAGGCGATGGGGAATGAGAAGCTGATGGAGGAGCACATTCGGCTAGCCGCCTTTGAATATCCGATGGATCACTACATGGGGAGGACCGCTAAGGTTCACGCGAAGTTGCGCGAGATTGAACCGAAGAAGGCTGAGTAGCGAGCCGGGTTGGTGGCGCGGAACAAATTGCAGTTCGTTTCAGGGATGGTGATTCTGGCGACGTCGCAGATCGCTAAAACCCTCCCGCTTTTTTCCACTGCTCGTCGAAGGCCTTGATTGTCGCCTGTGCCGTCTCGTCAAGGTTGGCAATTGGATACGGATAATCCTTCGTTCCCATGCGAAGGATCGCATTGTTTCCCTCTACGCGAATCAAGGTGGCTTTGATCGTTTTGCCACTGGTGTTGGTCCAATCTCCGGCAATCGGTTCAGGTCGCTCGCTACGTTCCTCCTCAGCCGCTTCCGTCATTTCGGGTTCTTCATTTCCGACCACGGCACCGGCCTCGATCCACTCTTTAAGCTTGGCGACATCACCATCGCTGAGGGGGCGTCCCTTGCCCTCGGGAGGCATGACGTCGCCGTCGTCTTCCGGTAGCGTTACTCTTTCAATCAGATCACTGGCATCGGGATCACCCGGCACGATTTTTTTTCCGGCTCCGATGTCGCGCCCAACTTTATCGAGATCAAAAGCAATCCCCCCTTTGGAGCTTCCATCGAGATGACAGTTGGCACACCGACTCTCCAGCATCGGGAGGATGTCCTGCTCATAGTCCAGAGCTAAGACCGGCAGGGTCAGTCCTGTGAGAATTGAGAGAAGGCTGCAGACGGAAAACGAATTACGTTTCATAGAAAGGAATATCCGCTCGATTGAGTAGCGTGACAGCGAAATTTTCGACGGAGATGAGTTGAACGATTTTCCTTCAAGATCATTAGTCGAGTGATCCTCTCAAGAAAGCTTCGAAAAATATAGCTTTTCAGCCATTTAACAGCTACCGGCAGGCGCCATAGGGAGAGAAATCGTTCTGAGTGTCATTGCCCTTTCTCGAGTTCCATCACTTTCTTGTTGAGAGCGTCAAATCGATTGGATAAGGCGTTGATCATCTGTGAGACCCATGGGCTTAGCTTATCCAGTTCGGCATTGACTTCTCCGCTTCGCATCAGATAGACCACGGTGTCCTCCAAGGTGATTGCTGTCGCGGTGCGCGGAATGTTGGAAAAGACCGACAACTCTCCGAGAACATCTCCCGGACCGAGCTCGGCGAGAACCTTTTTACTTCCCTCGTCCTGCTTGGAAATTTCTACTCTGCCGGTTTTGATTCGTATCGTGAAGTCGCCGGGATCTCCCTCCTCAAAGATGAGACAGCCTGCGGCAATCTCCCATTCAGGGAAAGCCTGGCCCGAGGTTTGTGCGGCCTGGATATCGTTCAGCAACTCGTGAGCGCTTTGTTGGCGGTCTTCGGGCGCTTTTTGCATCATCTTCTGAATGATATGGGAAAGCCGCAGCGGGATGTCGGGGTTCAACTCGTGAACGGGTGGAGGGACCAGGGTCCTGACTTTCTCAACGATGTCGTCTACTTCAGGAGCGGCAAAAGGTCGCTGTCCGGTTAGCAGCTCATAGACGAGCACTCCGAGACTGTAAATATCTGAGGTTGGGCCGAGGTCGTTGCGGCTCAAAGTCTGCTCAGGCGACATGTATAAAGGAGTTCCGACGATAGCATCTCCGGATTCCAGTTTTGTATCCGCCTCTGAGCCGTCTTTCAGATAGGTTCGGACGTAATCTGCGTAGAGAGAATCATCGTAGAGGTGAGCGTTTCCCCAATCCATGATCATGACTTCGCCATAGTGCCCGAGCATGATGTTCTCGGGTTTCAGGTCGAGATGAATGACCCCTTTGTCGTGAACATAGGCGATCGTTTCGCAGAGTTTGGTAAAGATGTTGAGGACGTCGAAGAGATAGTTTTCGTTCACCACCTCCGGCTGCATGTGATGGCCCAAAAAATCGAGAAGGGTCTGTCCGTCCACCAACTGCATGGTGTATCGCAATTGTTGGTTCTCTGTGAAATAAGAGTCGTAGACCGTGACCACGCCCGGGTGGTCGAGGTAGCTGATCATTTTTGCCTCAGTGATGAAGGCATTGAGAAAGTCTGGATCGGGCAGGAATTCCTCTCTCAGTTCCTTCATCGCGACTACCCGATTCAGACAGCTATCAAAGCTGGAAACCACCTTGGAAAGTCCTCCCTCTCCGATGTCAGCCGCTTTGTGATATCGCTCTTCTGAAGTGAATGGCTGCAATAAGCGTCGTACTGCCGGGCTTGCGATTTGCTGGTTCCGCTTGATGATCATGGATCAACCACCAGTCCATTCCTTGGTTCTTCCGTCAAGGACGGCGATTCGGATTCGGGGCTGAGTCGGCGAAAATCGATGGTTCTGTCTTCGGCGTCGGCTCTGGCAATCTGAGCTTATTAGTTCAGCAAAAGAGATCCCATTGCAAAACGTTGAGGCATGTGCAATGCGGATCCGGAACGATCTTCGATTCTCCGAGTCAGCGTTCACTCACTCGCTTCGTCACTCTTTTCCGGTTCGATCCGTTCACTGACATAGAGACGCAGTTTCCTGCCCGGATGATTTCGTCTCGAGGTGAAGTAGAGGAAACGACCGTCTGGAGAGATCCGCGCGGCGCTGTCAGTTGCGTGGAGATCGTTGATGTCATCGAGTCGAACCGGGGGGCTGAAAGGTTCTTCGAGGGTCTCTCTCACAGAGTAGAAAACATTCTCAACTAATTTGAAGGTCATCGAATACAAGAGGAGCTTCCCATCGGCAGAGAGGGACGGGAATTTTTCGACAAGGTTGTCTTTGTTTTCAAGGCTCAGATCATAGGGAGCATCGAAGGGGACATCGATACTTTCTCTTCGTGCCTCCCAGAGTTGATGACTTCCCGAACGATTTGAGGAAAAGACGATGGTGAGTCCGTCCTCTGTCAGGGTCGGGCTGGCATCGTTTCCTGAGCTGGCAAGCGATTGGGTGATAGCATTGTCCTCAGGTTGGTAGCGGTTGTCAGGCGATAGGCGATAGAGCTTAATTTGTAAAGGCGCCTTGACGGCATCACTGTAGCCAACCGCAGCAAGAGTGCCGTTCCTCGCCGTAGTAAGACCTGTGTCTCGTTCTGGGGTGTTGATCGGTTTATCGAGAGCGGCTTGATAGCTCAGCAGGCTTGGATCATCGGTGCGCTTGAAAATCATCACGTCAGACATGGATTCGTTTTGCCAGAGGGAAAAATAGATCTGTTTTCCATCCCGTGAGATGTATGGTTCATAGTGCTCATCGCGGTCGCTCGCATTTTCAAGTGTCACGGGTGCGGGCTCCGTCCACTCTGAAGAGGCGATAACCCGGGCGAGTTCGGGACCTGTGAGCCTTTCTCCGTCGCCGCCGAGAGGCAGGATATTCGGAAGAGGGCGCGTGTCTGAATCTTGAGTGTCAGGGGCACTCTGAGATCCTTCGGTGAGTTGAGTATCGGCGGAGGGTTGGTCGTTAGGTGCAGGCACGATGTCTTTCTCGAGAACGAGGTCCGAGAGGTCGAATAGTCGGACGTCGAAGTTCGCGTGAGAGACGAGACTGTTTCCCCCGGGGCTAAATTCGAGCGAGGTGATGCTCCCCAGGTTCCCGAGCAATTCACGGAGCAATTGAGTGGGACGTGATTGCTCCATTTTCCAGAGGCGGATGAGTCCGGTGTTGTCACTCGTTGCCAGGACCTTCCCATCAGGACGGAGGGCCAGCGCATTGACGCTTTGGTCGTGAACTCGCTTCGCAAATTTCTCATCGAGAGTGAGAGGATCTTTTCCATAGATCGCCCCGTCAGGAGCACCGGAGATCAGGAGGTTGCCGTCTGCGTTGATGAGCATGCTGGCGGCGGCAATCGCTTCTTCCGCAGATCGAAGAAGCGTATCGGTATCAAGATCATACCAGTGATAAACACGGCGCGTCGTCGTTTCTCCCTGCACAATAAAGGACGCTAGAAGGAGCGGTCGATCAGAGGCAGGAAAAAAGAGATTAATCTGTTGGTTTGTCAGGCCGGAGGGGATCTCATTATCATTCTCGAGCCGTTCAAGAATCACCTTCCAGTCCCCACTTGCGTCGCGTTCTGAAACAAGAAGCGCTTCAGGAGAGGCTGCTGCGAAGAACCGACCACGGGGGGATATGCCGAGGGTGTCGATGCAGTGTAGCGGAACGTGGGGTGGCCGGCCCACGTCGATATCTATATCGGGGGCAGCTTTCAGTATCGGGAATTCATCCGTAAAATTGCGCGAATGATAGTGTAGCCAGGCAGCGGCACTCACCTCCCTTGTCCGCGAATGGACCAATTCGTTGTATCCGATGAGGCGGTCCTCGATTTTTTTGGTTTCAAGATTGTAGGTCGCAAGAACTGGCTCTCCACCCTCTCTGCCGGAGCTGAAGGCGAGGGTCGTTTCGTCGATGAAGCGGGTTCTGTGGCCTCCTTTGTGAATGAAGCTGGAAGTAAGCGAAGGTGAAGGATAGATGTTGAGTTCGCTTAGAGCGATCTGAATCAGGCCTTCCTCTTCGATCCAGGAAATAGAGGCATCGGACCCTTCCTCGCGTATCATGAGTGAGCGGAGGGGGAATTGAGAGTCAGCGTCGGCGCTCCACAGGTGGAGGGCCCCAGTGTTACCGTCTCTTCCGTAGGATAGTAAGGTGGGCGAGTCCTTCGAAAAGGTAACACGATATGCTTTGGTTCGATAAGCGTTGAGTGTCTTGATCAATTCTCCTCCTCGGAGGTCGTAAATGGCGATGGTGCCATTGTTACGAGCCAGTGCTGCCAGTCTACTATCGTGACTGACACTGAGATCGTCTACTCCGGGAGGGAGACTTGAGAGCAGCTCAGTAGGCGCCTCGTCATCGGCATCATAGACGAGAAGGCTGTTGCTCTCGATCCCATACCAGCGCGGCTTCTTCGGGTCGGGTGCTCGCGCTCTGACGCCCTCGATGATTCGGCGTTCTTCAGTGATGATGTCATACTGAACTGTGATCTGATTGGTGGACACGACCAGGGTCCTGGAATCGCTAAGGAAAAATCCGTTCCAGTTCTCGTTGATGTTCTCGTGTTGCTCCAGTGTCCTGACTAACTCAAAGGTATCTGTTCGATAGACTTCAATGGGCTGCCTCGAATAACGATCTGCGAAGACGTAGAATTTTCCGTCCGGTGAAAGAAGGGAGACTGCGGAGGGGCATTTTGTATCAACGTCGATGGTTTTGATGACCTCGCCGCTTCGGCTGTCAATGTAGTCGATGACGAGATCGTCCGCGTAAAGGTAGGACCTGCCCGGGGCGAGTGGGTCGGGAATTACCGATCGAAAGGCTGAGCGGGGTTTTGGGCGTCTATAGATTGACTCGTCTGAGTAGCGATGCAGGTAGTGCCAATGGGTATCACGGATGGGCGGAGGGCACTGATCGAGATACTTCAAAGCTCTTTGTCCATCGCCCGCGAGATACGCGGCTTCCGCGAGCGAGATTTGAGATTTTCCCAGAGCATGGCGAGTTTCACGCTCGCTCTCCTGCAAGCCGATGACGAACCAGATCGCGAGCGCCGTGATCAATAGCCACGCGGTCGTGGCAGTGAAGAAGACGGCTTTGTTGCGTCTAATAAGCAACACGAGCTGCTTGCCGAGACCGGCTTGTTCGGCCGAGGTGGCAAAGCCCCTTTGCCACTTGTCGATATCGGCACTGAACGCGGACACCTCGCTGTATCGATCTTTCTTTCTCAACGAAAGTGCTTTCATCGCGACCGCGGAAAGCGCGGCGGGGACACGTCCCCCTTCCACGTGGGGGAGGGGTTTTACTTTTGCGGCCTCAAGCACTCCTCCTTTCTGTGATGCACCGGATGATCGAGTCGTTGATCCGGCCAAGGTAATCGGAGAAAGGTCGCCGGCTTGAACTTTGGCGAGGATGTCATAAACGTCGGACCCTTCCACGGGGGCGCGCAGTGTCAGGATCGCATAGAGGATGCCGCCGAGCGAGTAGACGTCGGAGAGGCTGTCCATCCGGGTGATCTCGCCGGCCGCCTGCTCCGGGCTCATGTATTGAGGGGTGCCCATGACAGATCCCTCAAGGGTCGCACTGATTGAGGAGGTTTTCTTCTGATTGGGATCGAGCGACTGAGGGGTCACCAGCTCGGCGCTTCCGTCGAGGATCTTGGAAAGACCCCAATCCATCACGAGAACTTCTCCAAACTCACCGACCATGATGTTCTCCGGTTTGAGGTCGCGGTGGATGATGTTTTCTGAATGAGAGAAGGCGAGCGCGTCGCAGATTTTCTGGAAGATAGTGAGGAGATGCTCCAGCGGGTAGAGCGAAAGAGCCTCGGGATCTTCTGATCTGAGGTCGTTGATGATGTCCTGAAGCGTGCGTCCTTTGACGAGCTTCATGGTGTAGTAGAGATCGCCGCTGGAGTCGCGGCCCAGATCGTGAACAGGAACAATATTAGGATGCTCCAGTTTCCCGAGGACGGCAGCCTCCTGAACAAAGCGAAGTTTTTGCTCAGTGCTGAGACCGCCTTCGGAGAGCATGACCTTGACGGCAATTTTCCGGCCGAACTTGCAGTCGTCGGCTTCAAGGATCGCGCCCATGCCGCCCTGAGCGATTTTGTGTCCGAAGACAAAAGGAACGGAGGCATCCGGATCGGCCCCCATTGCCGACAAATCGTTGTCGGGCTCTTTCATCGTGATCGAAATCGGAGCTGACTTTGGCAGAGCGGAATCCTGTCGAATTGTTGCATCGAAGTCCTCCATCGCCGATTGCGAAGGTTGGCTGCCCGGTGCCTCGCGGGCTATCAGCAACTGCTCGACTCGTGCCCGCAGTTCCGCATCACTGCCACAGGCTTCATCGAAAAAAGCAGCTCGTTCCCCTGCTGGTCTTGCGAGGGCTTCGGTGAGCAGATCGTGTTCGGTCATTTAAAGCAGTCAAAACAGGTTCTCTCAGTAAATTCTCAGGTCAAGACTCTTGTCCCTCAGCCATTCAGATCGAGAACATCTTCCATCCATGCCTTCATCCGCGCGAGCCTTGTCCGGTCCCCGCCTGGAACTTCCGCAGTCGCCCACCCGGAGAATTCATTTCCTTCTAGTAAAGTGCGGACTCTCTCCCAATGCACTTCGCCCTCGTTAGATCCAACGACACCCTCGCGTTTCAATTTTGCTTCTCCAAACTCAGGATGCCCACGATCCTTGATGTCGAGTTTTTGAACACGCTTTCCAAGAATCCTGGCCCAATCCTCGGCGGGTTGTTCAGACCAGGTGATCGTGTTGCCAAGGTCAAAGTAGGACTTCACCATCGGCGAGTCTAAAGAATCGATGAAGCGAGCCATTTCCTCTGCTTGGTCGAGAAAGGAGGCGCGAACATTCTCAATGCAGATCGGAATTCCATGTTGCTCAGCAGTCGGAAGAGCCTTCCTGACCAGGTCCTGCCAGAACGCAAAATTTTCTTCGTAGCTGAGGTCCGGCTGAGTTTGAGCGAAGGAGAGAACTGATTCGCACTTGAGACGATGAGCCAGCTCAAGTGCGGGGATTATTTCCTGTTTCCCTGCATTGACGATGCCATGAACCGGGATGCCGGTCTCCCCAATCGCCCGCTCGATTTCGGTGTGATCGACTTTCTCATCGGTCTTCAGCTCAGTGCCATCGAAGCCAATCTCACGGAGGAGCGCGAACTTATCGACAACGGTCAGGGTCGGCTCGTTGATCATGTGATACTTGACTGCAAGCCTGATGCGACCTTCGAGATATCCGGCAATACCGGAGCTCGCAACAAGTCCGGTGGATCCGATGAGAAATTGGCGGCGATTCATCATTCGAAAAAGTTTAGGGAATAGCCATTCCGCTGCCGCTAGAATGTTCCCTCGATCCCGTGATGGCGAATCTTGACGTGCCGTTGACTCTGCGGGCACACTTTCACAATGAATGATTCTTCTCTGGAACGTCGTCAGTTCGTCAAACGATCAGCCATCCTTGCTGCGGCTGCCTCTGCATTTCCGTCAGGCGCACAGAGCCAGTCTGAAGAGAGTGAGAAAATCAAAGTCGCGCTGATCGGATGCGGAGGAAGAGGAACGGGTGCCGCGGCGCAGGCCTTGGCGGCGGATGACCAAACCGAGCTCTTCGCGATGGCGGACATTTCGCGTGAGCAGCTTGATCTGAGTCGAGAAACCTTGAAAAAGAATGCGCCCTCACCGGATCAGGTAACGGTTTCTCCGGAGAACGAGTTTGTTGGACTGGAGGCCTATCAGCGTGTCATGGATCTTGGCGATATCGATGTTGTCATTCTCACGACGCCACCAGGATTTCGGCCCTTTCATTTTGAAGCAGCTGTTCAAGCCGGGAAACATGTCTTCATGGAAAAACCGGTCGCGGTCGATGCGGCTGGTATTCGCCGGGTTCTCGAATCGGCGAAGCAGGCCAAGGCGAAAGACCTCAAAGTCGGGGTAGGCTTGAATCGTCGACACTCACCGATCCACAAAGAAGTCGTGAGCCGTATTCACGATGGGGTGATTGGTGAGATTCAGATGATTCAAATGCTGAACTGCCGCGGCGATGTGAACAAGCGGAGGACGCGGGTCGAAGGTCAAAGCGAACTCGAATTTCAGATCAAGAACTGGTATTACTTCACCTGGCTCAGCGGCGACTTCATGGTCGAGCAAAGTGTCCACGAATTCGACGTCGTGCGCTGGGTCAAAGACGAGGCATTTCCGGTGAGTTGTCAGGGTCAAGGGGGACGTACCGTTCGCAACGGTCCTGCCGACGGACACATTTACGACCATTACAGTGTCGATTATGAATTTGCCGACGGTTCCAGTGTCCTGACACAACACCGACAAATCCCGAAAGTCTGGAGTTGGTTCGGGCAAAAGATCATGGGGACAAATGGATCCGCTGAGTTGTCCTTCAAGATGAACGGTTCCGTCAAGCCGACCGGGGAAGGGGCTAAGCCCTTTCGCGGTCGCGAAACAGGAAACTCTTATCAACTCGAACACGATGCTCTCTTCAACGCGATCCGCGAAGGAACGGAGTTCAACGAAGCAGAGCGTGGCGCTTACTCAACGCTCTTCGCCCTCATGGGCAGAATGGCGGCCTACACCGGAAAAGTCGTGACCTGGGAAGAAGCGCTGAATTCCGAGGAAGAGATCGCCTTCAACCCAACCAGCTTTGACGAAGAGGCGAGGTTTTTCCCGGACGAGAACGGCATCTACGAGACGTTCCGGCCCGGTGTGACTTAGCCGCATCCTGCGGTAGACTTTGAGTAATTTATTTCACTGCCGTCACCTTCACTGGGCACACTTTCAGCTCAGCTGTTTGCGTGACAGGATCGTAGCCTGATCCAGTCAAAATATTCACCGGCACTTCGGCGAATGAGAATGAGGTAAAAACAGTTCCCTTTGGCGACATGTCAGTCACCTTAACCTCAATCTCAATTTCACCGCGTGCGCTCGCCATTTTCGCCATGCCGCCGTGGATCAAGCCAAGGCGTTCTGCATCGTCGGGGTGGACTTCGAGTGATTCATGAGAGAGCAGGTATTCGATGCCCGCACTGCGACCCGTTTGGGTGCGTGAGTGATAGGCCTCGAGGCGGCGGCCTGTCGTGAGCCAGAGCGGAAAGTCATCGCTGATGACTTCGGCTGGATCCCGGTAGCCGACGACGGTAAATTTCCCGCGACCGTTTTTGAACTCATTTTCGTGAAGCATTGGCGTGCCGGGATGATCCTTATCCGGAACGGGCCATTGGTACTCGCTATCCTCGATGCGATCCCAGTCAAGACCGGCATAGATCGGGCTCAGTTCGCAAAGCTCATTAAAGACATCCTTCGCGGAATTATACTCAAATCCCGGAACTCCCATGCGCTTTGCGATCTCACTAACAATCCACCAATCAGGCTTCGCTTCTCCGACAGGAGGGACCGCGGCGCGGAGACGCTGGACACGGCGCTCAGTGTTGGTCTGGACTCCGTCGGTTTCGCCCCAGGCGGTCGCGGGAAAAACCACGTCAGCAAGCTGCGCGGTCTCGGTCATGAAAATGTCGATCACGACGAGATGATCAAGACTCTTGAGTGCATGCTCGCAGTGATTCTTGTCAGGGTCGGTCACGACGGTGTTCTCACCATCAATGATCATTGCGTGAATTCCTTTGCCACAGTTGTCGAGCGCGGTCACTTTTGTGATCCCTTTGACGCCATCGATCTCGGTTTGATAGAGCTTCGAGAATTTCTCGGTGCTCTCCGGATTGTCGCAGGGTTGGAAGCCCGGGAAGTTGTTCGGCACGGCACCGCAGTCACCGGCTCCCTGGATATTGTTCTGTCCGCGCATCGGGTTGATGCCACCTCCTTCGATGCCGAGGTTTCCGGTCATGAGGGCGATGTTGCAAAGTGACTGCACATTGTCGACTCCGCAGATGTGCTCGGTGATCCCCAGCGTATAGTAGATCGCCGAAGGATTGCCTCGACCGTAGAGAAGTCCGGCCTCTTCAATATCGGCGGCAGGAACTTCACAAATCTCCGATGCCCACTCGGGCGTGAACTCCTTGATGTGCTCAAGGAACTCTTCGCCACCGGCGGTCCGATCCGCGATGAAGTTTGCGTTGATGAGGTCTTCGCGCTGGATGACGTGGGCCATCGCAAGGAGAAGGGCGACATCTGACCCGACACGAATCGGGAGGTGCAAATGCGCCATCTTCGCGAGACGGGTTTGACGGGGATCGGCAACGATCATTTTTGCGCCGGAAGTCAGGGCCCGTTTCAGTCGCGTTGCCGCGACGGGGTGGCACTCCGTCATGTTCGTGCCGATCGCGAAAATGAGATCGGGCTTCTCCATGTCCGCGAGAGGGTTGCTCATCGCGCCTCGTCCTATCGTAGCTGCCAGACCGGCAACTGTCGGAGCGTGTCAGGCTCGCGAACAGTTATCTATGTAATTGGTCCCGTAGGTCGCCCGGATGTATTTCTGCATCGTGTAGGCGGCCTCGTGCGGCGCTCGGCCGGAGGCGATGCCGTAGACGCTGTGTCGGCCAAACTTGTCGCGGACTTTCGCAAAGCCTGCTGCAGCAAAGTTGAGTGCCTCTTCCCACTCGCACTCGTGGAGTTCGCCATCGTCGCGACGAATCATAGGCTTCTTCAAGCGGTCTGCGTTCTGAATGAAGTCGAAGGCGAACTGGCCTTTGATGCAAAGCGCGCCTTCGTTGGCGGGTCCATCCATCGCTGGTTGGACACCGACAATCTTGTCGCCTTTGCTCATCATATCGACGGAACACCCAACACCGCAGTATGGGCAGATCGTCCGGGTCTTCTTGATTTCGCCTTCGGTGTCCGCATCACGCAGCGCCTTCTTGTCGCCCAGTGCGCCGGTGGGGCAGGTTTGGACGCATTGCCCGCAGAAGGTGCACTCGGAATCGCGGAGATCGTTTTCAAACTCGGTGATGATCTGGGTATTGAACCCTCGATTCATCACGTTGATCGCATAGTCGCCCTCACGCTCGGCGCATACCCTGACACAGCGATAACACGAAATGCAGTTGTCGTAGTCACGCAGGATGAAAGGGTTTTTATCCTTCTCGTTTGAGGTGCCGGATTTCTTGCCCGCAAAGCGTCCTGTGCCGGCATCGTAGCGGTCGACGAGGATTTTCAGCTCTTGAGAGGCGTAACCGCTGAGCTTGTTCACATCGACGTTTCGATTCTCTGAAGTGACGAGTTCAAGGAGGGTCTTGCGGTGTTTTTCGATCGCCTCTGTCTTCGTCTTGATGACCATGCCTTCGGAGGCTTTCGTGGTGCAGGAAGCGACCGGGTTGCGAATGCCTTCGACCTCGACAACGCAAAGACGGCAGGCGCCGAAGGCTTCGAGCCGTTCGTCGTAGCAAAGTGTTGGAACTTCACGCCGGTGACGTTCTGAGATTTCGTAAATGGTTTCACCCGCTTCGAAAGCGACTTGCTCACCATCGAGGGTGAGCATGAGAGCCTTCTCCGTTTTTTGAGAGTCGAGGTCAGAGATCATGAGGATTCGTGATTTGAGAAAAATAAATAAGGTAAGTGTCAGGCTTTGTCGCTGAGGTGAGCTTCGACCTGCTCCGGGAAATATCGCATCAATGATTCAGTGACATGGGGCGCGGCCATGCCGAGTCCGCAGGCGCTCGTTGACTTCATGGTGTCTCCGATGTCGTTGATTTCGGCGATCCACTCTTCCTGTGAAAGCTTCGGTGAGCTACCGTTGAGGCGCTCTGTCATCCGTTGCGTGCCGATACGGCAGGGGAAACATTTTCCGCAACTCTCATGGGCGTAGAACTCCATCGCATCGTGCGCGGCATCAACCATATTGCGTGAGTCATCAAAGACCATGATGCCTCCGGCTCCGAGGAACGATCCCTTACTCTTGATGCAGGGATCATCGAGGGTGACGTCGAGATTTTCTCCGCCGAGAAATCCTCCTGACAAACCTGCCATTGTCACTGCCTGGACGGTTCTTCCCGGAGGCGGTCCGCCTGCCCATTCATGGATAAGGGTTTGTAGCGGGAGACCAAAAGGCACTTCGTAGTTGCCGGGGCGCTGGACATCACCGGAGAGGCTGATCACTTTCGTGCCGGGATGATCACCCAGCCCAAGATCCCGATACCACTGGGCACCGTTCGCGACAATGTGAGGCACCGAAGCGAGCGTCTCGACATTGTTCACCGCGGTTGGTTTGTCATTGAAACCGTGGGTGACGGGGAAGGGGGGCTTATTGCGAGGAAAGGGGTGCTTCCCCTCGAGACTGTTGAGGAGCGATCCTTCCTCGCCGCAAATATAGGCACCGGCACCGCGTCTCACGTAGAGATGAAAGGTGAAGCCTGAGCCGAGAATGTTTTCACCGAGAAGCCCGTTGGCCCGGGCATCTTCGATAGCGTTCTCAAGGATGGCTTCCGTCTCCGGATATTCGTAGCGAAGGTAGATCAGTCCGAGAGGTGCTCCTGTTGCAAATGCTGCCAGTGTCATTCCCTCGATCATCGCGAAGGGATCGTGATCCATCAGGGTGCGATCCTTGAAACAACCCGGTTCGCCTTCGTCAGCATTGCAGACAATGCATTTGGGGTCGCCGGGTGCATCGGCAACGGCTTTCCATTTCACGCCGGTGGGGAAACCGGCTCCGCCACGACCGGCGAGCTTGCTCTCGGTCACTATATCAATGACATCCTGCGGGGTTCCCTGGACTGCTTTTTCGAGGCCTGCATAACCGCCGGTCGCACGGTAGCCATCGAGAGTGGCTCGGCCTTCCTCCCTGATTTTGGAAAAGACGCATTCGGTAACACCACCGGGATTTGGCACCGGCATCGGCGTGGCCCGGTGGACGAGCGTTTCTTTCGTCAATCCGACAAGGGCCTGGTCGCCGATGATCACCGGAATCATATCGTCGCAGCGGCCGGCACAGGGCATTGGCGTGGCGCCTTCGCTTTTCAAAGACTCAAGCAGTTCATTTCCGCCATGAAGGCAACAGATGTTACCGGTGCAGACACGTGGCGCGGATTTTCCGGGTTCCTCGCGTGAGAAGTGATGGTAAAAGGTGACGGTGCCAAACAGCTCCGCGAGCGGGATTTTCAGTCCTTTTGAAACAGCTCGGATAGACTCTTCCGACAACCAGCCATCGCGATTGTGAAACGCATGGAGCAGCGGAAGGAGAGGGGCGGGCTCGTCTTTCCAACGGGCGATCAGTTCTTCATTGCTCATTCGGGGCATCCCGCGAGCTTGTCAGGATATCCAATTTTGGTCAAGGCATGTGCATGGCATGATTGCAGGAGCAATTTGGCTCGACTTAACAGGGTTAGGTCATCCGCCCAACAGGGTTAACTCCACGCCCGACGTAGCAAATTCAGAAAGTTACCGGAAAAGATGCCGGCGATGTCGTCATTGGAGTATCCTCTCGCGGTGAGAAGGTCATCTAGCGTTTGCAGATCAGCGATGCTATCGAGATCCATTGGACCCTGCTCGCGTCCAAAGCCGCCGTCCAGATCGCTTCCGATGCCGACGTGCTTCGCGTTGCCGGCGAGCTGGCAGATATGGTCGATGTGATCGACGATATGCTCGATTTTCACCCCCGTAGACTGTGGTGTCGAAACGCCGCGCTCCCAACCGGGGATCATCATCCATCCGTCGAAGACACTGCCGATGACGGCGTCGCGCTCGATCAGGATTTTGATCTGTTCATCGCTGAACTGACGGGGATCATCGACGAGGGCTCTGCAGTTTGAGTGACTCGCCCAGACAGTGCCGCCAAACATTTCGAGGGCCTCAAAAAAGCAATCATCGCTGAGATGAGTGGCGTCCAGAATGATCCCGAGTTCATCCATCTTCCGCAAAAGGTCCGGGCCTGCTTCACGCAGTCCGCCAACTTGATCGTGGCCAAGCGCATAGCGGCCTTTCCCGTAGTGTGCTGGACCAAGAGCACGCAGGCCGGATTCATACGCTGTTTCAAGATAATCAGGGGTGATAATGGAATCGGCGCCCTCGAGACTTAAAATGTAGCCGATCGGTTCTTTCGCCTCTCTTGCTGCCATGGGATCGGCCCACTTTGCGAGATGGGCGTCTAGTTCCGCCAAATTTCGGACGGGAGACATTTCTCCCATCTCCGCCATGGTCTCATAATAGATTCGCTGCCCTTGTGTCATCGCCCACGCCTGAGAGGGGGACTCCCAGCTAGCGCAGGGTCCGGCTGGTTTCATGCAACCGCCGATCTGGGTTGCGACGCAAAGACCAATACCACCGCGTCGCATTTCTTCGAAGGTGACCGTATTCTCTCCACGACCCTTCATGTCGGTCATATCTTTTTCGAGAGCACGTATTTCTGCCAAAGAGAGGGTGAGATCCCGGTTCCACTCGAGAGCGTTCATGCTTAGATCGAGATGGACGTCGAAAATTAATTTCATGGCTATGGGCTGGAAAAAGTCTAAAATTCAGGGCAAAGTGTCAGGAATCCCTGTAAAAACATGAAACCGACTCTCATCCTCTCGGCTTTGCTATCATGCTTTGTCATTTCTGGCAATGCACAGGAACCCGCACCTGTGTCTGGACCTGTGAATTACAGTACTCAGGGAAATGCTTCGCAGAACCGCAGCGTTTATGAGCTGGAGCTTCAGCGTGCTGCGCAGGAAGCACGAAGAATGAAGGAACTGAAGGCGTCGATTGCGGCTTCGGCTTTTGGCCCACCACCTCCGATCACGTCAGCTGATCAGTTTCTCGCCACGAACCGACCTCCGACGCCACCTCCGTCTGAAGAGCCAGAGGGTGAAGGTTCCGCGGCTGAGGTGCCGGAATTTGAGAATGCGTCGGTTCCGTCGCGCCCCGTGGAGGCTTCAGGCAACATTCCGACTTTTGAAATGCCTGAAAAGGAGCGCAGTTTTTTCAAGTGGATGAAGGGCAAGAAGAATGATGATTCAGCAATTGAGCTTCCGCCGGCGGGATCTTCTCAGTATGAGACCGGCAATCCTTATGAAGCGCCGGATGTGAGCAGCACGCCACCAGAGCCTCCCGCGCCACCTGAGAATCAGGGGATCCCTGATGTTCCGGCAATGAATGAGGAGCCCGCTCCTATCATGCGTAGCTCAACTCCCCCTGCTGTAGAAACTCCCTCTGAGCCTGCCCCGATTTTTGTGCGTCGCGAAGAGCCTGTTGCAGCCTCCGGGGAGACGGCTGTGGTTGAAAAAGACGCTGACGCCATTGTCAGTGGTGTTCTCGTCAAACTCTTTGCGGGAACTCAGGTCTCGATTCTTGAGAGGAACGGTAGTGACGTCACCGTCCGACTTCCAGACGGTCGTGTCGGTATGCTCAAGAAGAAGTCCCTCTCACGCTGACTAACCTGAAAGTCGGCTTCGCGCCGGGATTTTCCAGATTTCGTCAGCGATTTGGTGATTTCTAATGACTCGGGCTTCGTCGTAGAGCGCGACGCTTGGACAGACGTGATAGGGAATCCCGATGACCTCGGCACCAATGGGTGGTTGCGATCCTGTGGCGGTGCGAATCACGAGGTGCTCTTCGCTCTGTGAAACGAATTCGAGAATCTCAAGCTCAGGGAAGCGAACACGATTGATGATCGGGTTTTCTGCGGAAACAGCCTTGTGACCAAGGTCGAGGCACGCGAGCTCAGATGTGGGATGGCTGACGACGCGAGCGAGGAGGAAGGCTGCGGATTCAAACTGAAGATCAGGGTAATGTTCGCCGTAGCCCGCATCCCAAAGCACTGGGGTCCCGGGTGAACACTGCCACGGAGCGGCAGAATTCATGGCGCGTTCTGCATGAAATGCGAAAGTTGGAGTGCCACCGGAAATGGTGAGTGGAACATCGATCCCCTCATTTGAAAGTGTCACCAGAAACTCGTCCAGCTGGATGATTGCATCGTCGAACTCGCTTCGTCTCTTTGCATGATCTGCAACATGGATGTGACCATCATAAGCGTGAATCCCTGCAAAATGAAGGGTGGGCGATGCAATGAGGCTTCGCACTAAATGGAGAGCTTCCTGCGATGCTCCGATTCCTGTCCGATGCATCCCGATATCGAGATCGAGGTAGACGCTCAATGCACTTTGAAAAGGCCCCCGGTCGAGGCAGGCGAATCCTTCGTTGCTGTCTACCAGCGTCGAGAATTTTGCGGCAGGGTATCGTCGAATCAGGTTTGCCAATATTGCCACGCTCGGTCCGACGAGCGGGTAGGAGATCAGGATGTCTGAGACACCAACCTGTGCTGCCAGATCCGCTTCTGCGAGAGTTGCGCACTTGACCGAAGAGATGCCGAGAGCGAGCTGCCGTTCTAGAATCTCCGCGCACTTGTGCGTTTTGATATGAGGTCGAAGGAGTTCAGGATTGTCATCCACGATCTCCAGTAACCTCGCCAGGTTACGATCAATAGCATCGACATCGAATAACAAACTGGGTGAAGACACCCTTCCAAGGCCGTTGATTGATCGCATCTGCCTCGCGAAAAATCAGTTTTTGATTTCGACGATGATCTCGATCTCAACCGGAATATTTCCAGGCAGTGAGTTTGTTCCCATCGCACTCCGTGCTCCGATTCCGCTCTCCTCGCCGAAGACTTCCGCAAAAAGATCTGAGAAACCGTTAATCACAGCGGGCTGATCGAAAAAGTCATTGGTGCAGTTTACCAGGGCGAGTGATTTCACAAGACGACCAACCCGGTCAAGCGAACCCAGTTCATTTTGTAGCGTCGCGAGTAGGTTCAGACCAACTTGCCGTGCGACATTTTGTCCTTCTTCCAGAGTCACGTCATCTCCAAGACGGCCCGTCATGACACTACCGTCGTCGAGAAAAGGTCCGTGCCCGGACAGGTATCCGAGATTTCCAGTCTGGACGAGAAGCTTGTAGACCCCCATCTGCTGCGGTGGGGGCGGGAGAGTGATTCCAAGTTCCTTCAGTCGTGCTTCAGCGCTCATATGAGACGCGTCTTACACCAGAACGAGTCCATCCGTCAACTCAGGTTTGTGTTCGAGTGCCTCCCAGGCTGAAATAAAACGACCGGGAGTGTCACCAAAAAGCGGAGACACTTCAAAAGTTACCGAAGGAAGACCCGTCTCGTCGGTTTCTATCCCAATCCCGGCTTCCTTTGCCCATCGCGTAAACTGGCGAAGTTGATCAGCTGCACTGGTTTCCGCTGAATCAATTCCGCTCGCATTTTTCACGGGTGAAAAATCGTCGGCGCGGTCGGTTTCGATAATGACTGGGTTGGCGGCGAAGGGCAGAGCATCGAAGACGAACATTTCGAATTTGTAGGCATTCGGCTCGTCAGGCTCATGAATGGTCCCCGATTCATCGATGAAGCTGACTTTTTTGTTGGCGAGGTGAAAGGGGAGTTTAGCCGATTCATCTCTGCCACTGCCGAGGCGATCGACGAAGTTTCGATCAAAAATGTGAATCGCAATGCTTCCGGCACGAAATCTGATTTCCCCGTTCTCATCGCGTTCCTGCGCAAGTCGCTCCGGAAGATCTGAGTATTCGACGACGAGAGCCTGCCCGTTCGCCTGACAAAAGACTCCGACCTTTTCTTCAGGGTAGGCTTTAGGAACCATTTTGCTCGAAAGTTCCGAGTTGTTCATGAGGTGAAAGCCAATGAAGGCAGGATCGATGCACCTGACGAGTGGGTTATCGACTTGAAAGTAGCTGATCGTATCGATCCCGTCGGCTTCCATTTGGCGAATTGCACCGGAACGCACGAGCGCGCGAAGCGCTCCTCCGTGACCGTCTGGACTTAAAGCAATCTGCCCCTTGTCGGCCATGAGTATTTTGCCATTGGCATCGACCGCAGGCATGAGCCCCTGGCTGAAAAAATGCACTTTGTCCTCAGGCAGTCCAAAGAAGTTATTTTCAGCAAAGAATGCGACAGTCTCATCGTGATTGATGATCGAAGTCAAAATATACCAGGGGACAGGTCGACCGAAGATCAGACTTGAAGCGAGGATCTTCTCTGCGAAGACTTGAAAGAGTGATTTTTTGAGAACCGGGGTCACTCCGAAAGTTCCTTTTGGACCATCGTAGCCGAGTCGGGTCCCCTGACCTCCGGCAACCGTAAATGCCGCAACTCGTCCGGCACGAAGAGCGGACTCGCCTTTCTCTCTCGCTTCGATCCAGAGCGAGGGATTCCCTCCTTCACTTTCAGGTCGTGGGGTGAACTCAGCTGGCTCGAGTGAGTCAGCGATTGTTTCGTTTTTTGAACCTGTGTTTTGCACGAGAGAAGACACGAGCTCGCTTAGTTCCTCAAGATCGATGTCCGATGCTTGTTTAAGAAGATGCTTCTGCTCGGAATCTGTTATTTCATCGAAAAAGGTAAAAACATGGCCTTGTCCGTTGGATTCAAAATGTTTTTGAAGTTTGCTCATTTGTCTTTCTGAGTGTCGTTGAATAGATTTCGGATTGAATTACGCCTCACCGAGTTCCTTTGATCGGGCCGCCGCGGCAGCAACGGCGCGTTTTACGATATCCTCAAAATTATCGCTTCGGAAGGATTCCAGGGCGGCGAAGGTAGTCCCGTTTGGACTGGTAACATTTTCTCTCAATTGAGTAGGAGATTCGTTGCTTTGAAGCAGGAGCTCGGCAGCTCCGGCAACGGTGTGAGCGGCAAGCGCTCCGGAAATTTCAGGCTCCAGTCCCTGCTCAATGCCACCGGCCACGAGGGCTTCGATCATCATGAAGATATAGGCCGGTCCGCTTCCGCTGATCGCGGTGACCGCATCGAGATCAGATTCGGTAACGGCGCAAACGTAGCCAACTGCGCCAAGAAGCGATTCCGTAAGGTCCGAGTCTTCAGCGCCGGCATGGGTGCCCAAGGCATATCCGGAAGCAGCCTTCCCGACAAGTGCCGGAGTATTGGGCATGACGCGAACAACACGGTGGCGATTGCCGATGGCGGCTTCGATCGAGGCGATTTGAACCCCGGCGGCGATGGAGATGAGCAACTTCCCTTCGCTATCCCCAATCTCTCCGAGCATCTCAATAAAACCCTGAGGCTTTACGCAAAGAAGGACAACGTCAGAGCCTGAGATGACCTCTTCATTCGAGCGGGCCTGTTTGACGCTCAGATCGCGGGCCATGTCATCTGCGGCCGGAGAGTAGGTGTCGAAGATAAGTGTGTGTTCTGGTGAGACAATACCAGCCCGAAGAATACCACCGACGAGGGCACGTCCCATTTTTCCACATCCAATGACTCCAAGTTTCATGGGTAAATCGTTAGCTCAGAAAGAGGGATGCGTCAGAGAGAATTCGGAATTATGACAAAGGTGTTTCAGGAATGCTCGTGTGCCTCTTGAGTCCATTGGTCGATTCTTGTCCTTGACGGGGTGAGGAGAACTTTATTAAGCAAAAATTAATAATCGATATTTCCAAAATAGGTAGCCGAAATTTCCGAGCTTCATTTGGAGCCGTGGTCAGTGTCGTACACGGCGTTCACGGTTGCTGCTGACGACATGAGAAATTCGTTGCGGGAATTAGGCATCGGGCAATATGATCAAGGTCGAGAGTTTCTGTCAAAATTGATCGCAATGCCCGATTCCAAAAATCATGCCGGTAAGACACCACCATTAGACGCTGCAACATTTGTTGACGCTTACCGGGTGATGCTTCAAGGCCGCTATTTCGAGGACAAGTTGGGCGCTCTCTACCGGGCCAATAGAGTAGTCGGTGGAGTTTACCTTGGACGCGGTCAAGAGGCCTTCAGCGTGGGGCTGGCCGTGCATCTGAAACAGAAAGAGGGCGATGTCTATGCACCCCTCATTCGAGACCAGTCAGGCCGGACTGCTTTTGGCGAGCCAATGATTGATGCGGCGCGGACTTACCTTGGCTCTGTCCTCGGCCCGATGAGAGGCCGGGATGGAAATATTCACCGGGGTCGACCAGATCTCGGGCAGCCGGCGATGATCAGCCATTTAGGTGCTTCGGTATCGGTCATTAACGGGATGTTGATGGCGAAGCGTTTTCGAGGTGAATCAGGTTTCGTTGGAGGAGCAACGGCAGGAGACGGAGCGACTTCGACAGGGGCATTTCATGAAGGACTGAATCAGGCCGCTGTCGAAAAATTGCCCATCGTCGTGGCTGTCGCTGACAATCAGTTTGCTTACTCGACGCCGACAAATCGGCAATATGCTTGTGAAAGTCTTGTCGATCGGGCCTCCGGCTACGGGGTTGCGGGTTACTCTATCAACGGGACCGACCTTATGGAGTGTTTGGAGGTTTTTCAGAAAGCTACGACCGCAGCTCGTGAAGGCGGAGGACCACAGCTCGTGGTCGGCAAACTCCTTCGTCTTTCCGGCCATGGGGAACATGATGACGCGAGCTACGTTCCGGATGAAGTGAAAGCAGGTGATTTCGGAAAGGATTGCATCGAGATCGCACGGGCCCGCGCCCTTTCAGAAGGCTTCTTTTCGGAGGCAGAATCTGATGCGATGGAAAATGAGATTCTCGCAGAAGTGGAGGAGTGCTTCAGTCTCGCCCAGGGCGAGAACGGTCCCGATCCGGCGAAAGACGACTGGGGTGCGCTCTCAACGCGTTCACTGATTGAAGGAACCCACTAATTCTGTTCCGCTCGAATGTGTCGAATTTGGGGTTGAGCTTTTCATTTTGCCCTGTCAGTCTCGCCGCCTTCATGGATAACCCGTTCTTCATTCTCTTTGTTGGTGTTGCGGTGGTCATTGGTATGATCATCGGACTTCGAATCAATGCATTCATCGCGCTGATTTCCGCGGCTCTGGTCGTGAGCTTTCTTTCTCCCGGGGAAGTCGCCGACAAAGTCTCTCGCGTCGCTTCGGCCTTTGGTGGAACTGCCGGCGGGATTGGTATCGTGATTGCCATGGCGGCCGTTATTGGCAAGTGCCTCATGGACAGTGGAGCCGCTGATCGGATCGTGCAGGCGTTCGTGGGAGGGCTCGGGCAAAAACGATCTTCATGGGCACTGACCGGAAGTGGCTTCGTCCTCGCAATTCCAGTTTTCTTTGACACCGTTTTTTACCTTCTCGTTCCGCTTGCCCGGTCTCTCTATCGCAGCACGAAAAAGCACTACTTGAAGTATATTCTGGCGATTTCAGCCGGCGGGGCGATCACTCATACAATGGTGCCGCCAACCCCGGGCCCTTTGCTGATGGCGCAACAGCTCGGTGTCGATCTTGGTGTGATGATCGGTGTCGGTGCCTTGATAGGTTTGGTTGCGGCCATTGCCGGGCTCTCTTTCGGCTCATGGCTTGACAAGAAAATGCCGATTGAGATGCGTGCCCTTCCGGGTGAGGAGGAGACCACTGATGAGATAGGCGATGATCGCAAGCTACCCAGTCTATTTCTTTCGCTCCTTCCGATCATTCTCCCGGTTCTCCTGATTGGAGCGAATACGGTATTGGAGACACGGGCAAACGGAGAGCGAGCGGCTCAAGTTGCGCCAGCTGATTTTACAGATTTTGCGGCATTTTCCGCAGCGGTCAGTGAAGCCGAGGCTGGCCCTCTTAAGACTTTGGGTGAAGCGTTGGATCTTTCGAGTAAAGAAACGGCAGCTTCGTCCATGAATGAGGCCATGACGGATCGTGTTGCTTTTGATACGGGAGCGAATCTGGGTCGGTCAAATCTTGCTTTTGTGGAGCACGAAAATCGAAAAGTCATTGAGGCCGCCCTTCCAGAGGGTGCTCTTGCTTCTCAGGTTTGGGAAACCTCAGCTAGAAAAGCGGCCAACGTGAGCAAGCTCTATGGAAATGCAAACCTCGCTTTGCTGATTTCGGCAGTGATTGCGGTGCTGCTCTATGTTTCCAATTGTCGTCCGACGCGAAAAGAGTTTTCCGAGTCCCTCGAGTCGTCACTCATGAGCGGTGGTCTCATTATTCTAATCACGGCGGCAGGTGGCGCATTTGGCGCGATGCTGGCGGCCGCTCAGATCGGGCCGGCGATCGCCGGATTGTTTGGCTCATCAGGAAGTTCAGTCGGGATTGGATTGCTTGTCTTAGCTTTCGGGATTTCAGCTCTCCTGAAATTTGCTCAAGGCTCTACCACGGTAGCGGTGATCACCGCTTCCGGCATGATTGCTGCCATGATCGATGGCGTGGATCTCGGATTTCATCCTGTCTACCTTGCCACTGCAATTGGAGGAGGCGGACTTTTCGGGTCGTGGATGAACGATAGCGGATTCTGGATTTTTACGAAAATGAGCGGCCTCACCGAGGCAGAGGCGTTGAAATCGTGGACTCCTATGTTGGCAATTCTGGGGCTGACTTCGTTTGTGATGAGCATCATTCTCTCACTTGTGATGCCTTTGGTGTAGTTGCCGTACCACAAGTTTCCAGCCGGATCGAAATTTTCCTGGCGAGGCTCTTTCGGTAGCGGTGCCGGATGATACTCTTTGACGGCGCGTCCCCACTCGCGACAGTGCGCACGTGCCGTTTTACCTCATCCTTCCACTCGCTGCTGCGATCATCTATGCACTCGGGTCGATTGTGATCAAACGTGCCCTTAAGGAAGGAGTTACGATGGACCAGTCGTTTCATCTCACGAACTTTGCGGTGGGTATTATGTTCCTGCCGCTCTTCCTTTTTGAGCAAGGTGAGATTGACTGGTCGCTGGTCTGGAAGCCTATGGTTATGGGTTGCACTTTCTTTGCCGGAACGTGGCTGACTTTCGTTGGCATCAAGCGGGGCGATGTTTCCATGGTCACACCGATTATGGGAACCAAGGTCGTGTTTGTCGCTCTCGGTGTCGTTCTCCTCACAGGGGAAATGCCCAGTTTTGCGCTCTGGGTGGCCGCGATCATGACGGCGGCCGGTATTCTTGTGATGGGAATCGCTGACATGCAAAAAGGGCAGCACCTCGTTTTCACGATCTTGATTACCCTCGCCAGTGCCGCGGTGTTCGGGCTCTGTGATGTTCTCGTTTCCTGGTGGTCTCCATTGTTTGGCGTCCCATCATTCCTTGCGATCGGTTCTTTTATGGTCGGCTTACTTTCCGGCGTGATGTGGCTTGTTCAGAAAAGGCCGAATTTGAAACTTCCCCCTGCTTCCGGCAAGTGGGCATGGTGGGGTGCTTTTTTTATTGGATTGCAAGCAATCTGTATGGGAGTCGGCCTCGGATTTTTTGATGACGCGACCGGAATTAACGTTGTATATGCCTCACGTGGTTTGTGGGTAATTGTCCTCGTGGTTGTCTTCGGCAAGGCCTTGGGTAACAGTGAACATCATGACACGGGGCGGGCATTTCTCTGGCGCGTCGCAGGCACTATTCTGTTAACTGTCGCCATCGTCATTGCGGTGATGGATCGGGCAAAAGTGATTTCTTAATGAGTGATTTGAAGATTCCAAAGACGATGGGCATGATTGCCGGGAATGGCATCTACCCGGAGACTTTTGCCCGGGCCGCTCGAGCGGCCGGAGTGGAGCTTATCGCTGCGGCTGCCTTCACTGATGAAACGGAGCCACTTCTCGCCGATCTCGTTGATGAGATCGCCTGGCTCCGGGTCGGCCAACTTGGAAAGATGGCCAAGTTTTTCAAATCCAACGGGATTACCGAAGCGGTCATGGTTGGTCAGATTGCACCCAAAAACCTCTTCGATCTTCGTCCGGATCTTCGTCTTCTCAAAATGCTGAGCAAGGTCAAAGAGCGCAACGCAGAGACGCTTTTCACCGCCATCGCCGACGAACTCGAAAAGGACGGTGTTACCCTTCTACCCGCGACTACGTTTCTCGATGATCTTCTTCCAGGCGTCGGGCATGTCTGTGGCCCGGCATTGAGCGAACGTCAGGAAGAAGATGCCGCTTATGGTTTTCGCATTGCCAAGGAAACGAGCCGACTCGACATCGGCCAGACCGTGATTGTGAAGAAGGGAACGGTTCTCGCGGTTGAAGCTTTTGAGGGAACGAACGAGGCAATCAAGCGTGGTGGGATGCTTGGCAAAGGGGAGGCGATGATGGTGAAAGTCTCGAAGCCGAATCAGGATTTCCGCTTCGATGTTCCTGTCGTCGGTCCCGCCACGATCGAGGTCGCCGCCGAGAGCGGAGTGAATGCAATTATCGTCGAAGCGCAATCAACTCTACTCCTCGGAAGGGACGAAGTGTTGCGGCTTTGCGAAGCGCATCAGATCTCAGTGGCAGCGCGAAGCGACTGATCAGATACAAATGAGAGGTTGCTGTCAGCCTCACATGCTGCCATAGCAGATGTCATGAGCGTAAAAGTCGGAGTGGTCGGAGTCGGAGCAATCGGTCGAAATCATGCGCGGATTTATTCCGAACTGAAGTCTGCTGATCTTGTCGGGATTTACGATGCGAATCTGGAGCACGCTGAGGCGATCGCTGCGGAGTTCAATACGGAAGCAATTCCTGATCTTGAAGAGTTGGTCTCCCGAGTTGATGCCGCGTCGGTTTCCACTCCAACGATCACGCACCGCGAGATTGCGTCGAAACTTCTCAACGCCGGGAAGCATGTTCTCGTTGAGAAGCCGATTTCCGATTCTGTCGATGACGCTCGGGCAATTATCGATTTGGCGAACGAAAAAGGGCTTGTTCTCCAAGTGGGGCATATCGAGCGTTTCAATCCGGTCATGAGTCAGCTTGAGGAGCGTCTCGACTCTCCCAAGTTTATCGAGTGCCATCGGCTATCCCCGTTTCCAAAACGAAGCCTCGATATAGGAGTCGTCCTCGATCTCATGATCCATGACCTCGAGATTGTCCTTCACCTCGTAAATTCGCCCGTTGCTTCTATTGATGCTGTTGGAATTAAAGTGCTGACGCGCCGGGAAGATATCGCGAATGCCCGCATTCGATTCGAAAATGGCTGCGTCGCCAATATCACTGCGAGCCGAATCAGCCCGGAGCGAATGAGAAAGATTCGAGTTTTCCAGAGTGATGCCTATTTGTCGCTCGATTATCAAGATCAAAGTGGCTGGATCTATCGCAAAGATGGAATGGAGATCGGACGTGAAGAAGTACTGGTCGAAAAGGACGAACCGCTTAAGTGCGAGCTGTCCGCCTTTGTCGATTGCGCCGCCAAAGGCGAGCAGCCAAAAGTGAGTGGTGAACAGGGTGCTGACGCACTTGATGTTGCACTGGAGATCACGCGCCTCATTGAAGAAGCCGCTGCTGAAGGCGAGTGAAAAGACTAGTCATCGGAGGATTGGCTATCGCGGGCATCTACGCTTCGAACTCAGGGCATCCGGGAAGGGGGCCTCATCGAAGCTCTCATGGAGTCTTCCATCACCGACTTTGGCTGTCCGGCTGGCAAGAGAAGATCTCGCTGAGAAAGAAGCGGTAAATTCTCAAATTTAAGATTCATATCTAATATTTTTAAAATAAATGATTGTCATGATAGTAAAGTGAACTTAAATTTTTAAAAGTTCACCCGTCTACTCGCATGCCCATCCCTTATTTTGTCCTTACCTTCCTAGTGCTGATCTACGTTTCTTCCGTCTCAACTGCCAGAGCCAGCGGAGAGACCCGTGAGTTCCGTCCCCTTGAAGCTACGAAAGTATCTATCCATCCAAGCGGCGATGCGAGCCTGGCTGCAGACGACAGCTCGGGAGCGGACGCAATCGTTCATGCTGCATGGAATCAATTTGATGCGAAGGACTGGAAGGGGGCGACGGACACTTTCGTTTCAGCCCTCAAAGCGGATCCTGATTGTCGTGAAGCCGCTGAAGGCCTTGCCATGAGCATTTATCACACTGGAGATTTCACTTCAGCCTATCGACTTGGCGAAGAGTTGAAAGTTGTGATGCCGAACGTGCGCCGCATCGTGGCCGAGACTGCCCTGTCTAAAGTTCGAGGGCTAATTGCAAAGGGAGAGTTTGCAAGCGCACGAGCTTTTCTTTCACATTTTCCGGCAACTGGACCAACGCTTGTTTATGCACACAATCTAGTGCAAACAGCGGATACTCTGACGGCTTCAGTGGAGAACGGTGAGGAAGGCAGCTCGCCTGACGAGTCGTTGGTTCGCAACTGAGTGCTACCGCCTCGAATTTGATTCTTCCTGAATCTGGACAAAGGAAGGCGGGCTCGGATAATTCCCCTCACTTCTTCTTTTTGAGGAAGTTTTTCTTCCATTCTGTTCGACAGTTAAGAACCCAATCGATCAGAGCGGTTTCAATGCCGACATCAGATCCCGCTTGCTCGCTGAGAAGCCACTTGTGTCTCATGACTTCATCGCGCTCGGCGAGAAATTCCTGATAGAGTGACGAATTGGAGGGGCTCGATTCTGACATGGGAACGTGGCGTGAATGCCTACCTGAATCTCAATCGGAATGTTCGCTTTTTCAACCTCTCGTAGCGTAAAGTGCATGAATGGATCTCTTCCGCCTTTCCTGCGCTCTTCTTTTCATTTTCGGGGTCCTTTCAGACTCTTCCTTTGGCGAAGACTGGCTTCAGTGGCGCGGACCAAATGGAAATGGAACCGCTGAGAGCACTGTAGCTCCCCCGGCAATTTGGGATACTAAGGAAGGTATTAAATGGAAAGCTGCGATTCCCGGCCGAGGCCATGCGAGTCCCATCGTCTCCAGGGATTTGGTTGTCATTGCGACGGCGACTGACGATGCTCAATTTGCGATCGCCTACGACCGTGGCGATGGTTCAGTGCGGTGGAAGCAGCGAGTTCACGAAGGCGGTGTTCCCACTGAGTTGCACCGAAAAAATACCGCGGCAAGCGCCACTCCTACTTCGGACGGTGAGCATTTTTTCTTCCTCTTCCACAATGCGGGACGCCTCGTTCTCAGTGCTCTTGATCGTTCGGGAGATATTGTCTGGCGTAAGGACACTGGAGGATTTCAGTGCGATTATCGATTTGGTTATGGGCCCAGCCCGGTTCTCTACAAAGGCTCTTTGATCGTTGTTTCGGAACACGGGGATGGATACATCGCCGCTTTTGATAAGACAGATGGAGTCGAGCAATGGCGCGTTCCCCGGAAAAACAAAACATCCTACTCGTCTCCGGCGCTGGCTAATGTGTCCGGGAAAGTGCAACTACTCCTCAGTGGGGCGGACAAGATTGTGAGCTACAACCCTGAGAATGGTGAAATTCTGTGGGAGACGGCAGGAAGCAGTCTCGCGACATGTGGCACTATGATTTGGAGCGAAGAGCTGGTTTTTGCGAGCGGCGGATTCCCTAACAAGGAGACGCTTGCGGTGAAAGCTGATGGTTCCGGCGAAGTTCTCTGGAAGAATGGAGAGAAGAGCTACGAGCAGTCGATGCTCTACCATGATGGCTTTGTTTACACTCTGAATGACAATGGGATTGCCCTGTGTTGGAATGCCGAAACTGGAGATGAAAAGTGGAAGGTCAGGCTTGGCGGTCCCGTCAGCGCCTCGCCAATTCTGGCGGACGGAATCGTTTATGCCACCAATGAAAGGGGAATCACCTTTGCGTTTAAAGCCAATCCGGAGGTTTTTGAAAAGGTCGGTCAATTCAGGCTTGGCGACGAAGGCTTTGCTACGCCTGTGTTTGTAGGGGAAGAGGTGTTTGTCAGGACTGCTGATCAGGGAGTCGAGCGGCAAGAATACCTCTACTGTATCGGGCAACGATAAATTTTAGAGTTCAACCCTCGTTTCGGAACAGAAACTGCACCGATGCATCAAGAACGATTAACGAACTATGGCCGCTTCTAAAAAATTACTCATTCTCGTCGCGAGTCCCCGTCGAAAGGGAAACTCGGCGACCCTCGCGAATGCGGTTCAACTGGGGGCAGAGGAGTCAGGCACCACTGTGTCAGTCGCGTTTATTGATGACTACATCACCAGCTTTCTTCGCGATTGCCGTGTCTGTCGAAAAGCGGATGGAGAATGCTCGATCAGGGACCGTTTTCGCGAACTCTTCTTCGACTTATTTCTGCCAGCTGACGGGGTAGTGATCGCATCGCCGGTCTATTGGTATGGGCTCTCGGCGCAAGCGAAGGCGTTTTTCGATCGGACCTTTTGCTACTACGCTGCTTCCTATCCTGACTCGGAGCAGGTGGTGGAGTCGATGACTCGTAAGCGAATCGGATTGGTCATGGCCTCAGAGGAGACTTATCCAGGAGCTTCGTTAGGAATGGTACATCAGATTCAGGAATACTCGCGCTACACCCACTCCGAGTTTGTCGGCTATGTTCGTGGTGTCGGGAACAGCAGGAGCGAGGTGAATCGGGACCCGACTGAACCCGTGGTCGCAGCGGAAACTCTGGGACGTGAAATGTTCACTCGAAGGTTTTCGGACTTCCGAATTGATACGGAGCGAAGTGGCAGGGTTTGGGGGGAAGATCCTTCGTCCTGATCTTATCCTCAGGTGCAGATGAGACCACACAGAAGATTATAGAGTAGAGCCTGATCTAACAGGGTTGAATGACTGACCTGACCCTGTTGAGTCAACGCCAAACCACTCCGCAAGGGTCGCTGCGACATCAGCATAGGTTTCGCGTATCCCGAGATTCTGCGGCGCTCCGGGGAATCTTGCTAAAATCGGAACTCGCTCTCTGGTGTGGTCAGTTCCACTCCAAGTTGGATCGTTTCCATGGTCGGCGGTGATGAGGAGCAGCGTTTCGTCGTCGAGGCGGGGAAGTAAAGTCGCGAGCCACTGATCAAAGTCCATGAGCGCTCGACCATAGCCCTCAGGGTCGCGCCGATGTCCATAAAGCATGTCGAAGTCGACAAGGTTGGCAAAAATGAGATGGTCCCGGTTCGAATAGTTTTCGAGCAGGCTGTCGATCACATCACAGCCTTCCTCGTTACTCTTTGTTGAGCGCGAACTGTTGATCCCCGAACCGGCAAAGATGTCGCTGATTTTTCCCACCCCAATGGTATCGACATCGGCCGAGACAAGGTGATTCAGGAGTGTCTCAGGAGGTTGCAGGGAAAAATCGTGGCGATTCGAGGTTCTCGTGAAGTTTCCCGGCAGCCCGGTGAAAGGGCGGGCGATGACCCGCCCGATGCGTTCGCGATCCGCGATGAGTCTAAGCTTCCGGCAGACCTCGTACAATTTTTCGAGACCAAAAGAATCCTCATGAGCTGCGACTTGCATGACGGAGTCGGCACTGGTGTAGAGAATCGGGTTACCGGATTTGAGATGACGCTCTCCCAGTTCATCAAGAATGACCGTTCCTGATTGAGCGTAGTTTCCGATGAAGGTGACCCCGGCCTCGGTTTCCATCTCTCGAACAAGCTCTTCCGGGAAAGTCTCGAAGACAGAGAAAGATTCGACCACCGGAGCGCCCGCGAGTTCCCAATGTCCAGTTGTCGTGTCCTTCCCGGCAGAGATTTCCGTGAGACAGCCGTAAGAGAGAATCGGCTCTCCTTCGACAGGTTTTCCCGCCGCGATCGCCTCGGCAGCACTGAGGCCGGCCTTGTCGAGGGTCGGGATCGCAAAGTCCGTGACCGTTTCACGAATGTGGCCCACCGTATTGGCCCCTTTGTCACCAAACGAGGCTGCATCCGGTGCGTTTCCGATCCCGACGGAGTCGAGCACGATGAGGAGAGCACGTCTCACGGTCGGTCAAACCCCGATAGGGTGCCAGGCGGTTTTAAACTCAACAGTGTCGAGGATACGATAGGGATCTGTCGCGATTTCGGAGAACCAGTCATCGGTGGATTCCAGCGTGTGTGAGTGAACTCGCTTCAGGTTATCTCCCGCACCGGACTGGAGTGTTTTGAAAATACCGTCGTCACCGGAACCATCGAGAATTGCGTTCACATCCATGTGGCTGGCGAGCCACGGTGCGAGCTCGGCGCGTTGCCCGGTGAGGATATTGACAACCCCGCTCGGGAGATCGCTTGTCGCAAAAACCTCAGCGAGAGAAATGGCGGAAAGAGGCTCTGTTTCCGAGGCAAGGACGACGGCAGCATTTCCCGAGAGGATCGTCTGGGCCGTCAGTGTGACGAGACCAAGGAGCGATGGGGTATCGGGAGCAAAGATGCCAACGACTCCGGTCGGGTCTGGAGTTGAAAAATTGAAATGCGAAGAAGAAACGGGATTTACTGAGCTGAAAACTTGACTGTATTTGTCAGTCCAGCCCGCGTAGTAAATAAGTCGGTCTACAGCTGCCTCTACCTCGAGGTTGGCTTCTTTTTTTGTCTTGCCGGTGGAGGAAGTGATCTCCTGCAGGAAGCTCTCAGATCTGCTTTCGAGCATTTCGGCAGCGCGATAGAGGATCTGCCCTTTCAGGTAAGCCGTTGAATTTCTCCAGGAGGGAAAAGCGCTGCGAGCCGCAACGACGGCGTCGCGAAGGTCCTTGCGCGAAGCGTGGCAATAGTGGGCAAGATGGGTTCCGGTTGTAGCATCCACAGCAGTCATGGTTCTTCCGCTCTCGGTTCTGGGAAATTTCCCGCCGATATAAAGTTTGTAGGTTTTCAGGACGTTGAGTCTCTGTCGCGACATGCTGGGACGTTAGCGGAAAATTGGGCGGGTGAACAGCCCTGAGAACAGGAAAAATCGAGGTGGTCAAGGATAGGGGAATGTGTTTTTCTTTTTTGGTGGAAGAGGAACCGGAAGAGAAAGTGAATCCTGTTGCGATGGGGATCGCGACAGGATGGCTGATCCTTCGCCATCGTCCTTACCGACGGAATTTGCTCTTTTTCGCGACTCTGACGACTCTCGTGTTGGTATTTGTGGGTGCAGTTCCGCTGGGGAGAGTTTTGATGACCGCTCCGATCTGGTTTGCCGCTTATTGGATTGTCGTATTTCTCCTTGCTGCCTTTGTTCTGTTGCTTGCGATTTACGATCTAATAAGGATTAGGAAAGAACATCGCAAGCGGGTCAGCACCCTTGAAGAAGAGCTGGCCGAAGCGGCCAACGAAGCCCGTCGCATCGCAAAGGAGGAGTTGGAAAAAGATCGTGAGAGCAAAGGGGACTAGACTGAGGCGCATGCGGGGTAATTACCTGACAGATTGCGTTTCATTTTCCATCCTGCCACACTCACGCTAGAGTAGCGCATGCAGTTAAATATTTGGTTCTTCGGGATTGTTCTCTCCCTTTACCTCCTTTGGAAACTCGATCTCTTTGCGACGCTCTTGAACCTAAAGGCAATGACTCCGGAGATCCCGGTTTCTTTTCGCGACTACATCGACGAGGAGGCTTACGCGCAGTCTCAGGAATACACACGCGATAAGTCGGTCCTTGGAATTACCGAAGGAGTGGTCTCACTCGTGATTCTTTTCGTTTTCTGGTGGCTTGGGGGATTTGGATGGCTGGACGAGAAAGTGCGGGCACTTGGCTACGGGCCGATCGTGACCGGGATGGCATTTATCGGGGCGCTCCTGATTGCTCAACAGGTTTTAGCGACGCCGTTTGATCTCTATTCGACTTTCGTTCTCGAAGAGAAATTCGGCTTTAATCGCATGACGTTCGGAACCTGGGTGTTGGATAGGATCAAGGGCGCGACTCTTGGAGCGATCATCGGACTTCCGCTCCTCGCGGCTCTGCTTTGGATTTTTCAAACCGTTCCTTTGGCCTGGCTTTGGGGATGGGGACTCGTCACTGGATTCTCCTTGCTGATCGCCTATGTCGCTCCGACCTGGATTATGCCGCTTTTTAATAAGTTTGAACCACTTGAGGAAGGGGAGCTGAAGAACGGGATTCACGAAATGGCGGAAAAATGTGAATTCCCGTTGAAAGAGGTCAGTATCATGGATGGCTCAAAGCGTTCGGCGAAATCGAATGCGTTTTTCACTGGATTTGGAAACAACAAGCGAATTGCGCTCTTCGATACGCTTATTGAAAATCACACTGTGCCGGAGCTGGTGGGAGTGTTAGCGCATGAGATTGGTCACTTCAAAAAACGACATATCGTGAAGTCTCTCGTTATCGGAATTCTCACCACCGGCGCGACATTTTTTCTGCTCGGTCTTATGATCGAGAACCGGGCCCTGCACGATGCCTTCGGAGTGAAGCAAACCAGTGTCTATGTTAGTCTCGTTCTCTTCGGGATTCTCATGTCGCCGGTTAATGATGTGCTTTCGTTAGGGAGTCATTGGCTGAGCCGAAAGCACGAGTTCGAAGCTGATGCCTACGCCGCAGAGGTGACTGGCAATGCCGGGGCGATGGCCGACGCCTTAAGAAAGCTGAGTAAGGACAATTTGAGTAACCTGACCCCGCACCCGTTCTACGTGTTTCTCAACTACACGCACCCGCCGGTGACGGAACGGGTAAAAGCGCTCGGCGTAGATTGAGATGGTTTAGGGAAGTTCGCCATCGTCGATCTGCCGAAGTATTTCACGAACCGTCATTGAAGTCTTCTCGTCGAGATTCATGAAGAGGTAGCGATTGAAGCCGGGCTTTTCGAAAAAGCAGCTCATTCCAAAAAGGAGCCGGGCATAGTCCTGTCGAGCGTAGCCGCCGACTTTGGTTGAGAGCTTGAGGAAGGCATTGAACGCTTCGGGGTCACCCTCTAGCGTTGCAAAAATCGTCGATGGAAGATCAGTAATGCCTGCTTCGCTTGCCGCTTGCTCAAGAGCGGCGACTGGCTGCTGCTGAAGAATGATCATACCGGCTTTTGCCTTCTCGGTATTTTCCTCCTCCCGGAAGGGAAAGGCAGGTCGGGCATCGTGGTATTTCACCGAAGCGTCTGTGATCGTCCAGACTCCACCGACGAGGGAAAAGGAGAAGCGGTGGTCGATGCGGCGGGTCGCGTCGTCAAAAAGTCCGTCTTCTTTCAGGACGACGGTTATTCCAGTCGTTGGATCTTCGCCGGAGGATGCTGCTGAAATTTCGCGGCGCTGCGAGGACATCTCTTTTCCCGGTGCGAGCCAGGGGCCGACGAGCGTCGCTGCGATTTGAGAAGGATCACCAGCCCACTCCTCGCCGGTTGCAGTGGCCTCTTTGATTCGTTGATTAAACTCAGCGGGATCAACGGAATTTTCTTCGGCGAGTATCGATGTAGTGAAGGAGAGAAGGAAAACAGATAGAAGTCGTAGGCTCATCTCTCTACGACGCATGACGAGTTGATTCATGCAAGGAGAAGGAGTCTGAATGACGAAAGATTCATTGAG
>JARGOD010000177.1 GCA_029210205.1 Verrucomicrobiales bacterium
GAAGGCTGCCGTGACTATGAGCTTTCTTGAAGAGGAGAGTCAGGAAAAAAGTTAGGGCTCTCATGAGGTTGGATGTGGATGGTGGCAGATTGGGCGGAGCTTATGAAGGGCGGATAGGTGGGCTCTTCTTCCTACTCTTACTCTCCCGCGCAACCTTGGGGAGTAAGAAGAGTAAGATGTTCTGATGACATCATCCCGTCATACCCACCCGTCCCGCAACCCGCTAGCCTCCTCCTCACATGACTCGCGCTTTCCCTCTTTTCATCCTCCTGTTCGGCCTTGGTTTGCTATCCCCGGCCCACTCTTCCGAGGACAAGCCGAACTTTGTCATCATCTTCATCGACGACCTCGGTTACGGCGATCTTGGGTGCTACGGCGGCTATGCCAATGCTCGGACGCCGCGGATCGATGAGCTCGCGACGGATGGGACGCGCTTCACTTCTTTCTACGCGCAGGCAGTCTGCGGCCCTTCGCGCGGTGCCCTCATGACGGGACGTTATCCGCATCGCATCGGCGGCGGATGGATCACGAACAGTGATGAAGTGACCATCGCTGAAGTCCTCAAGACGGCCGGCTACACGACGGGTTGCATCGGAAAGTGGGACATGTCGACGCGTCGCTATCAGGAGCACCTCGTCCCGAACGCGCAGGGATTCGATCACTACTTCGGCGCGTTGGGAGCGAACGACAGAAACAGCGTCACGCTCTACGAGAATCGTGAGAGACTGGAGGCCACCACTGACATGGCCGGACTGACCCGCCTCTTCACGGACAAGAGTATCGAGTTTCTGGAAGAGCATCACGAGGAGCCGTTCCTTCTCTATCTCGCCCACACCATGATGCATGTCGTCATCGACGCGACGGAGGAATTCCGTGATCGCTCCGGTCAGGGGCTCTACGCCGACACGCTCGAAGAGCTCGATGCAGAAACGGGACGCCTCCTCGATAAACTCGACGAGCTCGGGCTGCGCGAGAACACGGTCGTCCTCTTCACGTCCGACAACGGACCCTGGTCCAACGATCATCGGCGCCAGCGCGCGAAGAACGAAAAGTTTGTCGAGTGGACCGAAGGCCCTGAGCTTCCGTGGGGTCACCCCGGCCCGCTGCGTGGCGCGAAGGCATCGAGTTGGGAAGGTGGGATCCGCGTGCCGGCGCTCCTGCGTTGGCCCGGGAAAGTGCCGGCCGGAGCAGAGAGCGATGCGATTGTCGCCACGCTTGATGTGATGCCGACCCTTGCGGCGCTCGTCGGAGCGAGTGACGCGGTGCCGACAGACCGGGTCATCGATGGTGTTGATCAGCGCGATCTCTTTTTCGGGAAGAGTGAGGAAGGCAACCGGAACGAGTTTCTATATTTTGAAAGTGAAGAGATACAGGCGGTGCGGCGGGGGCCATGGAAACTGCGACTTCCGAATTTGAAGAAGATCCGCAACTGGCCCGACGTGGATCGCGGGAGCAATGAAGCCGAGCTCTATTTTCTCGACAAAGACATCGGTGAATCACGGAACGTGGCTGACAAGCATCCCAAGGTGGTCGAGCGACTGACGAAGCTGGCTGAGGAAAGTCAGCCGGTCCTTCCCGTGAAGCCGATCGGATTGAAGAAGATCGATGGCCGTGACTGGCTCGTCACCGGAGACGGGCAACCTTTCTTTGCGCATGGCATCACTCATGTCGGCAACAAGTCTGCGAAGCTCGACTTCGAGAAGTTCTCCGCCGCCTGCAAAGCGCTCGGCTTCAACGCCTATGGCTACGGATGCCCTCCGGAGCTGCGCGATGACATGCCCTACCTCGAGAGCTGGAACCACCTCGTTCCGGTTTCCCTCTATCGCGGAGAGGGAAACGTAAACTTCATCGACATCTTCGATCCGGAGGAACAGGTGAGACTCGAAGCGGGCGTGAAGCTTTCGGCGGCCAAGAGTCGCGACAATCCAAACTGCATCGGCTACACCTGGACCGATCTCGGATCGTGGCCGTTGGACAATCCTTCAGGAACGAACTGGGTCGAGTTCACCCGGAGTCTGCCGGATGGCGCGCCCGGGAAGAAGGCTTATGATGAGTTTCTCAGCACGTGGGAAAGCGACGATGACAACGCTCGCGACCTGGAGTTTCTCCGTCTTATTGCCCGCGAGTATTTCCGCGTCGTCGGCGAGGCGAATCGGAGGTATGCGCCTGACCAGCTCATCTTCGGCGATCGTTTTGCGTTCAACACGATCGTCCCCGAGGTCGTCGAGGAGATGCTCCCCTACGTCGATGCGATCGCGATCCAGCCGCCGTTCCAGGGAGGGTTTCCGAAGGAGAAGTATGACGAGATCCACGCCCTCACCGGGAAGCCTATCCTCCTCTGCGACTTTGCGGTGCGCTTCAAGGATGGCGACAAGGACATCCGAAGCTGGAAGCCGGCCGCTGATTCCGTCGAGGCAGGACAGCAGTATGCCGACTACATTCGCGCCGCGCTGGAGACGGACTACCTCATCGGCTCATTCTGGTGTAACCCGGTCGACACTGGAAAAGGCTTCGGCAATGCCGGGGTGAAGCAGGGCTTCTTCGGAGATGACATGAGCCTGCGCCCCGGACTGGCGGAGGCGGTGAAGGAAGTGAATGCCTATCGGGATGAGGTGACGCCGGAAGGGTGAATTCTAAAGGCCTGACAGAAAGGTAACTTAGAGGAGTCTACGCGCGAAGTCGGAGGTGGTCAGTCCTCATACTCGATCCACAAAAGACGGTAGATGCCCACGTCATCGTAGAGAGAAAAAGCGTAGTCGGGGAGTCCTTCGAGAGGAGTCAGGGATTTCTCAATCCCTGCCGATTTCGCAGCTCCACTATCCGTCGTCACTTCGTTGGACTGCTCGAGCCGGATCAGGTTGCAATTACCGCTATTATCAAAGATTTCTGAGATTGGTCCGAGTTCCTCCGCGAGGTCAGTCCGTTTTCTGTATCCATTGCCTTCCGCATTCCACCAATAAAAATGACCTTCGCGATTGATGACTCGGAGTCCCGTCGGGCGGGCCGTCACATCCCGGATTTCCTGGTTTACTGTTTCGCCAAATTGACCTTCTCCAGCGTGAGTCCATGCCGTCAGCTCCCCTTCTTCTGATACGGCTGCGCCTACGACGGTGCTTCCGATGATCTTTTTGATTCGTCGGAGGGTTCTTGGTGCTGGCTCCCAGATTAATCGATCGGGCGTTTCTCCTCGATAGGCAGGTCCCCAGGTGTGAATTCTTCCATTCTCAAACAGAGCAATGGAGTGAGTCTCAGAAACGAACGCATCGACGACTTCGTTCAGTGGCTCCTCTGGTTTTGCTGCATCGATCGTGATGGCTTCGAGATTTCCGTCAAAGTCAATGAGCCCGAAAGAAGTATGCAGACCGCCGCAAATCCTGGCAATGCGAGTTCGATTGTATTGAGGGTCGCTGGAGATTGCGGTGCCGTCTGCTGTCAGTGCGATCCATCCTCCCAGGAACGTGTAGACCTGCACAAAGTCATCACGATCTTCCGCGGCGGTCACGTCCACTGCCAGATCATCGTTACGGTTGCTCCAGGAATGCAGCGTCCCATGACGAAGCGACATTTCAGTCAGCAGGTAAGGAAGGGTTTCTATTTCCTCTCCCG
>JARGOD010000178.1 GCA_029210205.1 Verrucomicrobiales bacterium
TGAGCTGGGATGAAATCCCCTGGAACCCTTTCGAATACGAACGCCGCGCTTCTTCTAAAATCGAAGTCATGGGCATCGATCTTGGCGGCGATGAAACGATCCGAGTTTTCACCTCGCAGGAGAAGTGGAACGCGGTCGCTCACAAGCTCGCGAAAATGGGCGACTTCCAGCCCGAGATCGTCGTGGAACAGTCCGGCGTCCGCGAGATTGATCCGCGCGACGAAGCCTCGATTGCTGAGCTCAATGCCCTGCCCGAGCCACAGCTCATCACGGTGGCGAACGGTCTCGAGATCCCGGTGATCTCCGCCTACCGGCTCCTTGCTGCGAAAGCCGATCCGAAGCACCCGATTCTTCTCAAAGACACGCTGCATCCCTCAACCGATCCCGAAGCCGACTTTCTCAACACGATGCTCACCGCGAGCATGAACATCGGCTCGCTCATTTGCGACGGCATCGGTGACGCGATTCTCGTGCAGGGCGAACACGCCCCGGGACAGTCCCTCCGCCTTTCCTACAACATCCTCCAAGCAAGCGGTGCCCGCATTTTCAAGACCGACTATGTCGCCTGCCCGAGCTGCGGCCGGACTCTCTTTAACCTGCAAACGACCACGCAGAAGATCCGCGAAGCAACCGGCCACCTCAAAGGTGTCCGCATCGCCGTGATGGGTTGCATCGTCAACGGTCCCGGCGAAATGGCCGACGCCGACTTCGGCTATGTCGGAGGTGCCCCCGGCAAGATCAATCTCTACGTCGGGAAAGAAGCCGTGAAGTTCAACATCCCCGAAGACGAAGCGGTTGATCGACTCATTGACTTGGTTAAAGAGCACAACCGCTGGATCGATGCCCCGCTCGAGGTCGTTGAGATGGCTGATTGAGGTTTTCTCGCAGAGGCCGGTGAGTATCAGAACCAGATCATCTCATCCAAAATGGGCTCAAAGTCGCTATCTTTAGCGCCCACTCGTTTTGGAACTTGAGGCAGCAAAGAAACCGCACCCAAGTCGGTAGAGGACAGCTTGCAGCGTAATAAATCTATCGTTGCTTAGCACTTATTTCGTTCTCATCGGTCATCAAAGATCCCGAACCATTGGATATTTCTCAGCTACTACCCATTGATTCAGTTTCCAAAATCATCAATGCAAATAAGACTCTGGGTAGTCATCCATCTGTCGTCCATAAATCGGATCCAGATTTCTTGCTTTGGTCGAGTCCATTCGACTTCGGGATACTATTCGCCGCCCAAGAGGCATCCACCCAGGTCATTTCGGGCCGATAAATGAGGAAAAGCGCTCATCTTCTCTATTCCTGAACGCGACTCTCCCGCAGAAATTAATCTGTTTCTAACCGTCGAAAGTGTCACCGCTTTCACTACGCCCTGTGTCCTCCCCCGGAAGATCCTTCGAGGTTCCAACCGCCCCCCAGCAAAACTATCCCTAGGTTCCGCTCATACCTGTGGTAGTCTACGATCCGCAAGTCCAACTTAGCGGGGACCTCTCGATGACTCTCGGCCACTTCCGGCCAGTCTGATCCCGGCGCCTCCTCTGAGCCTAGCTCGAGGAATGCCATGCCGAAAATCACCCCACTCACCACCACGGTGAGACCTAGCGTCTCGTCGTCACTTGAAATCTCGTCGTCTGATTGTGCCCCCCGGCCTTTGCCAACGGAATCATCGCCCCTGCGAGCCATACCCGATCGCGAAGCTTCGGCGACGGCGATCGTCTACTGCGAAGGCCAATTCGGAAAGATCGATGGCAAGACCGCCAACGGCCTCGTGCGTCATTCTCAGCGCTACGAAATCCTTTCGATCATCGACAGCGAAAAGGCCGGGCTCGACGCGGGGGAGGTTCTTGATGATGTCCCGAATGACATCCCCATCTACGCCAACCTCACTGAGGCGCTGAAGCTGGCTGACGGCGTCCCTGACTATTTCATCTTCGGCATCGCTCCGGCGACGGGGATGCTTTCACCCGTCGAACGTCAAGTCGTGCTCCGGGCAATCCACTGCGGGATGAACATCGTGAACGGGCTCCATGAGTTCCTCAACGACGATCCCGAATTTGCCGCCGCTGCAGCGAAAGCCAATGTCACTTTGCGCGATGTCCGACGTCCCCGCGACAAAAAGGATCTTCGCGTCTTCAGTGGTCGCATCAAAGAAGTCACCTGTCCTCGCATCGCCGTCCTCGGGACTGATTGCGCGATCGGGAAACGCACGACCGCTACAATCATGGTAGAAGCGCTCAATGATCGCGGCATCAAAGCAGTCATGATCGGCACCGGTCAGACCGGTCTCATGCAGGGAGCGCGCTACGGCGTGGCAATGGACGCGGTCCCCTCTCAGTTCTGTGCCGGAGAGTTGGAAGCAACGATTCTGGAATCTTTCGAAGGCGAGGATCCTGATGTGATTTTTATCGAAGGCCAGGGGTCCCTGAGCCATCCCGCCTACTCGACCTCCAGCTTTATCATTCGCGGCAGTTGCCCGGACGGCGTCGTTCTTCAGCACGCCCCGGGACGGAAGCATCGTTGCGATTTTGAAGGGATGCCGATGCCCACGCCGGCTTCGGAGATTCACCTCATCGAGACTTTTGCCGATACGAAGGTGATCGGGTTGACGATCAATCACGAACACATGAGCGATGTTGAGGTTTCCTCGGCGATTGTGAAGTATGAGGAGGAACTCGATATCCCCGTCACCGACGCCCTGACACGATCACCGGAGCGTCTTGTCGAAATGGTGCTCGCGGCTTTCCCTCAAATCGGGAGACGCGTATCAGCAGCCGTCGCTTAAACAGGCTGCTAGGCACACCCCGGCTCGGGATCGATCTCGACAAGATCTTTCACAACGCCGAAACTCTGGTGACCCGACTAAGAGATCGCGGCATCGCGGTGACAGCCGTGACCAAGGCGACGCTTGGCTCGCCGGAGATGGTTAATGCCTGGATCCAGGCAGGGGTCAGCGGTCTCGGCGACTCCCGTATCGAGAATATCGAAGCGCTGCGGGGGGCTGCCATTTCCGCCCCGACAACCCTGATCCGATCGCCGATGTTGAGTCAGGCGGAAAGGATCGTTGCCTCCGCCGACGTGAGCTTAAACACCGAGCTTGAGGTCATCCGCGCGCTCTCTGTCGCCGCAACCAAACTGGACCGAAATCACGGCGTCGTTCTCATGGTCGAACTGGGCGATCTGCGGGAAGGCATCATGCCAGACCTTCTCATCGAAACGGTGCGCGAAGTTCTCCGACTTCCAAACATCACTTTCAAAGGCGTCGGCACCAACCTCGCTTGCCGCAGCGGAGTCTCACCGGATCAGACTAACATGGCCACCCTTTCCGCTCTCGCGGATACCATCGACGCCACGTTTGGCCAGATCGTCGAGATCGTCTCCGGCGGAAACTCCGCCAATCTCTCGTGGGCGCTGAGCGGAGCCGGGATCGGACGGATCAACGATCTCCGCCTCGGCGAAGCCTTGCTCCTCGGCGTCGAGCCGCTCCATCGCGAACCGCTCCCCGGCCTCCACACCGACGCGATCAC
>JARGOD010000179.1 GCA_029210205.1 Verrucomicrobiales bacterium
CCGTGAAGAAACTCGCCTCCGACCTGCTGCAGGCGACCGATCCCGACCGGATCAATAAAGTGGCTGAGGCGTCCCGCCTCAGTTCCCCCGAAGCCCAACAACTCCACCAGCAATCCGAAGAAACCTTCACCTTCCTAAACGCCGAAGCCGAAATCACTAAAACCCAGGGAGCCTACCTGCCCCATTGGCACCAGGATGGCGTAATTTATTTCGTCACCTTCCGCCTTGCTGATTCCCTTCCACAAGAAAAACTGGCAGCCTATCGCGAAGAAAAAGAAACCTGGCTCAAACAAAATCCCGATCCCCATGACGAGGAGCAAAAAAGGGTCTACCACGAGCGCTTCCCGCAGCGAATTCAACAATGGCTCGACCTTGGTTATGGATCCATGATTTTGAAAGATCAACAGGCAAAACAAATTGTGACTGATGCCATCACCCATTTCGATGGTGACCGCTACAAGCTCGACGAATTCGTCGTCGCGGCAAATCACGTCCATGTCCTTGTCGCTCCTCAGAGAGAACACACCCTCAGTGACATTCTGCACTCGTGGAAGAGCTTCACGTCGAAAAAAATTCTTAAGCTTCCTGCTGCGGAACGGCTCACGACTGCGCCTACAGTGTGGCAGAAAGAGTCGTGGGATCACATTGTCCGCTCCGAAGCCAGCTTGGAGAAATTCCGCGAGTATATTAGGGCTCATGTGGCAGAGGCGTCCCGCCTCTTATCATCCATGGAAGATCTGCGGCGGGACGCCGCAGCTACTCTCGCTACCGAAGCCGCCCAACCCATCGCCACCAAACCCACCTTCCGCAAGCTCCTCGAAAAGAAGCGCTGCGATCGCGAAATGACGATCGATCACATCAGCGGCGATCAACTGATAGAGGCCGGCTATGACGAAGAAAAAGCCCGTGGACTCATTGAAAACTGGCAGAAATTCCTCGAAGACAATCAGGATGAGATCACTGCCCTGCAGATTCTTTACAACAAACCCCACGCCAAACGCCACCTCGTCTTTGAAGAACTCAAAGCTCTCGCCGATGCCGTTGGCAAACCGCCCTACCACATCGCACCCGCTGAAGTCTGGAAAGCCTACGAACACCTCGAAAAGCGCCCGCTCACTGCTGACCCGGTGAAAACCCTGACCAACCTGATCTCACTGGTCCGCCACGCCGTCGATCCCGAGACCGCCCCGCTCGCGCCCTTCCCCGAACTTGTAGAAACCCGCTTTACGCAGTGGCTCGCCCAGCACGGCGACCGCTTCAATCCCGCGCAGCGCCGCTGGCTCGAAGTCATCAAAAACTACATCGCCCTCAACGGTGCCTTCGCCACCGACGACCAGGCCGACTACCTCGAAGCCTGGCAAAGCGTCGACTCCGATGAAGGCGTCCCGCTCGCCGTCGCCAGAAAAGCGTTTGGCAATGATCCCAAAACGATTATTGAAGAACTCAACCTCGTCCTGATCGCTTAGAGCATGCCGCCCAAAAAGAAAACGCCCCGAAAAACGGAACGATCCCTTGTTCAGGGAAAGGATCGCTCCCCCGAGTCCTCCGACTACGCGCAACTTTTCGGGGACCTGAAGCGGAGGATCGAGACGTCGCGCGTTCGTGCCCACCTGGCCGTTAACCGGGAGAGAACCCTTCTGTATTATGACATCGGTCAGATGATCTCGCTCCGCCAAAAAGAGGAAGGATGGGGAAGCGCGGTCATTCCCCGGCTCGCAGTCGATTTGAAAGCTTCATTTCCCGAAATCAAGGGCTTTTCCGAACGCAACTTGAAGCGAATGATCGCCTTTTTCAGGGAGTATCCCGCACTGGCTGAAAAAGTGCCACAAGCTGTGGCACAAGCATTCGATCCTTCTGCCACCGAATCGTTGCACCAGCCAACCGAAAAAGTGCCACAGCCTGTTGCACTTTTATTACCAGCTTTAGACCATTCAGTGGTGCAGATTCCGTGGGGTCACAACATCGTGCTCATCGAAAAGGTCAAAGACCTCGAAGCCCGCCGGTTCTACGCCGCCAAGATTCTCGAAAACAGCTGGTCCCGCGCCGTCCTCGTCCACCAGATCGAAAGCGAACTGCACCTCCGGGCCGGTAACCAAAGCAACAACTTTGATCTCACCCTGCCCGATCCTCAGTCCGACCTCGCCCGCGAGCTGATCAAAGACTCTTTCAACCTCGAATTCCTCGACGTGCGCGAATCAATTCGGGAGCGTGAGCTGGAGGAATCCCTCATCAAAAATCTCCGCGATTTTCTCCTCGAGCTGGGCACCGGCTTTGCTTTCATCGGCAATCAATATCGTCTTGAAATCGGCGGCCAGGATTACTTCCTCGACCTTCTCTTCTACCACACCCACCTCCATTGCCATGTGGTGGTCGAACTCAAGATCGACGCCTTCAAACCCGAGTATGCCGGGAAAATGCAATTCTACCTCGCCGCCGTCGACGACATTCTCAAGTCCGAACGCGACGCTTCGACGATTGGCATTCTGCTTTGCAAGGAGAAGAACAATATAGTCGTCGAATACGCCCTCCGCGATGCCAGTAAGCCCATTGCGGTTGCGGACTACACGCTCAAAAAGACCCTGCCGAAAGAATTGAAGGGAGAAATTCCCAGTGCAGCGGAACTAAAGGAAGGACTGAAAGGAGATTGAAATCGATGATCTCAATGCCAAATCAAAACGTGGCTGATGCATCTTGCATCAATTCCATAGAATATTACGGGCGATCACCCTATCAAATCGCCCCCGCGGAAGTATGGAAAGCCTACGAACATCTCGAAAAGCTCCCGCTCACCAGTGATCCCGTGAAAACCCTGACTAATTTGATTACTCTCGTCCGCCACACCGTCGATCCCGAACATCAACCGCTTGCGCCGTTTCCGGAACTGGTTGAGCAACGCTATCAACAATGGCTCGGGCAGCATGGAGATAGATTTGATGAAAACCAACTCCGCTGGCTAGATGTGATCAAAAACTATATTTCACTTAATGGAGCTTTCGCTACCGAAGAACAAGACGAATACCTCGATGCCTGGAAAAGTGTTGATTCGGATGAGGGAGTCCCGCTCGCTGTCGCTAAGCGGGTCTTCGGCAAAGATCCAAAGCCAATCATTGAAGAACTTAACGAGGTCTTGGTTGCATGAGTGAACTTCCTGATGGTTGGACAACCAAACGTCTGGGAGAGCTTTGCGATCTCGAGAACGGAGATCGAGGTAAAAACTATCCCTCAAAATCTGTCCTTGTAGAAGAGGGCATCCCTTTCATAAACGCAGGTCATCTCAACTCTGGACGCGTTGACATGTCAACTATGAATTACATCCCGGAAGAGCGATTCGAGATACTTCGGAGTGGAAAAATTCGAAGAGGTGATTTGCTCTTTTGTCTTCGGGGCTCTGTGGGAAAGGCAGCGTTGGTCAGTAACGTTGACAAAGGTGCAGTAGCATCGTCACTGGTCATTGTGCGGCCACGAGAAGATG
>JARGOD010000049.1:0-29818 GCA_029210205.1 Verrucomicrobiales bacterium
TGTCAGCAGGCACTTTGCCACGCCGAAGCCGGAGCCGACATCGTTTCCCCCAGCGACATGATGGATGGCCGCATCGGAGCAATCCGCGAAGCACTCGACGCGGCCGGGCACGAGGAGGTCAGCATTCTCAGCTACGCCGTAAAGTATGCTTCTGCTTACTACGGTCCATTTCGCGGTGCGCTCGATTCGGCGCCGAAAGCCGGTGACAAAAAGACTTACCAGATGGATCCTGCCAATGCACGCGAAGCCCTTCGTGAAGTCGATCTCGATATCGCTGAGGGCGCTGACATGGTTATGGTGAAGCCGGCCGGACCCTACCTTGATGTAATTTCGTTAGTGCGAGATGCCGTTGACGTCCCCGTCGCTGCCTACCAGGTCAGCGGGGAGTATCTCATGATTAAATCCGCGGCCCGCGACGGATGGATCGACGAGGAGAAGATCGCTTTGGAGTCTTTGTTAGGTATCAAGCGCGCCGGCGCCGACATGATCCTGACCTACTTTGCAAAAGATGTCGCCGGCCGGCTTTGAATCATGGATCGACGATTGTGGCTTCAGGGTTTCGCCGCATCGGCACTTCCCGCGATTGCAAAAGAGTCCGACGAGCCGGTGTTGACCATCGTTCTCAATCAGGAAACTCCCGAAGAGAGTCTCGGCTCCTTTCAAGGCGGCGATGCTTTTCAGGTAGGATTTGGTCGTGATGGGTTTTTACCCACTGGCTCGACATTCGTGGGCGGTTTCTCTCTTCTCGGCGACTTCAAGGTGAACGCTATTCTCAGTCATTCACGCTTCGAGATGACCGATGTACTGATTGCCGAATCAGGAAAGACTCACGAGTGGCTCGCTGAAAACCTTTTTGCGAACATGAGTTCAATCGATTTTGATGGCGATGGAAAAGGAGGGGAGTACGGCGAAGCATTTGTCGGACTTGAGCCGGTCGATTCAGCGGATTCTCAGCCCTTCCATTTCGGCGAATACAAAGGCGTCTTCCGCTGGTATTCCTATGCAATCCACGGAACGCAGGATGAAGGACGCATTGGGAAATGCATCACGGGCGGGTGCATTAATGTGGGCAGAAGTGATCTTTCGTCAGCCGTTTCACTTTTCAAAATTGGAGATCTTGTCAGGATTGCGGCATCAAGTTAGTTACTCATCATCCGCCACATCCATAACGCAACGAAACCCGGTGTGATTCGAGGGTGACTCGTTATCGATTTGTTGCCGGGATCCGGGTTGATAGCCTTTGCACCAGACATCGGAGCAGAGAAACGAACCGCCTTTGGTGACTTTGTAGATCACTTTTGCACCGGGCGGGACGGCAACTTTCTGAGATGGTCCGGTCGGATTTGGAATTGTTGCGGAGGCCAATTCATAGGCATTTGGATGGTAGAAATCTGAAACCATTTCCCAGGCATTTCCTGACATGTCATAGAGGCCGTAGCCGTTCGGGGGAAACTGCTTCACGGGTGCTGTCGTGAAGAAGCCGTCTTCCTCAGAGTTTTCGTGGGGCCACTCTCCCTGCCAGATGTTTGCCATCCAGACTTCCTCTCCCTCGGGAAACATCTCGTCGCCCCAGGCGTAGGGTTGATGCTCCAGGCCGCCGCGCGCGGCCTTCTCCCATTCTGCCTCGGTCGGAAGGCGTTTTCCGGCCCACTTCGCGTAGGCGGCAGCGTCCTCGTGTGTCACGTTGACGACGGGATGGTCTTCCAATCCTTCGAGCGTTGTTCCGGTGCCCCCCGGCGTTCGCCAGTTCGCTTCGGAATCCAGTTTCCACCATTGAGAGATGTCTTGTGGATTGTAGAGTTCGCCTTCCGGAGTCGCGAAAATCATCGATCCGGCGAGAAATTCGAACGTTGCCGCTTCTTTGATCCGATCAATCGAGGCGAGGATTTCTTCGCGCTCTTTTCCGGTTGCCCGTTTTGCCATCAAGTCGAGACGCGCCAGATTTCGTCTCGCGTCTTCTTTCAGTTCCTGAACTCTTTCCGGCGGGAGGGGGCGCTCTGCAAAGGTGACGTAGCCGGTTGCTTCGACGAAGGCAGCAAACTCACGATTCGTGACCTCAGTCTCATCAATCCAGAAGGCATCGACTTGAACTTCGTGGATCGGGTAAGCCGATTGATGCGAGAATGAGTTGCCGCCCATCTCCCCCGCATCGCCGCCGCGCGAGTAGGTGCCGCCCGGGATGAAGACCATGCCCTTTGGAGAATCTGCTGGAGTCGAGGCGTCGGTCGGTGCGGGTGGGATTTCTTCTGTCGCCGAATCGCTTACCGACTCCTGTGAGCAGGCTCCGAGGAAGAGCATCGAAGAGAGGAGGACTGGAATTCGGGTGTTCATAAACTGGTCGCTGATTACGGTTGCTGCGGGGAAATGGTTTTCTTCAGGCCTTCTAAGCAGACTCTTCGTCGAGGACCTTGGAAGCTCTCTCTATAAGATCAGGGTAGAACTCTAGAAAGCACTGCTCAAAGACTGAATCGTTTGCGACGATTTCCTCCTCCGCGCCTCTGAGGTTTGCGACGGCCGGACTGACGCGGCTCACTCTCCGGAAAGTGAGCGCCTGTCCTTCGAGCGTGCCATAAGCCGTGAGCCAATCACCCATTCTCATTTTAGAAATCAGCGTCTCGGTCTTTTTGCTCAAGCCGGTGGAAGCGACCATGGCGATGGTGGCGTAGCCGCGCGAGATCGTGTTCTCACGCTTTTCTGTCGAGAACTTCTCCCAGTGCCGGGTGAGATAATAATCGAACGCGATATCAAGAATGATGCCCCCCAACCTCCTTCGGTCAGGCGAAATATGATTGCGAGCGCGCGCGACGACCGAATGTTGATCGGTGAACTGGTCAATCTCGCGATGAAGCCGAATCCCCGGCATGAGCCGCTCCTGCATCGACTCCGACATCTGATCGACCGGCTCATAGCGACCAAGATAGTCAGCCATGACATTCCCTGTCAGCGTGTCAGGACTGCATCCATGGGATAAATGAAGGTGAGCGAGGAGATTCAAATTCCTGGGAAGGGCATGCCAGTAGGCGATCTGCTGCCGTCGCATCGCGCGTCATGGCTGAGGAGTTTTCAGATAGGCCAGTTGGTTGAGCATCTATGTCTTGTTCCTTCAATGAATCCAAGAGGCAAATGAACTGATCTGTCGAAGGATGCCAATCAAGGCGCTCAATCCGCCATATTCGGAGCCAACCATTTCTCGGCTTCCTCGATGCTCATTTTCTTCCGCGCGGCATAATCTTCCAGTTGATCACGCTCGATCTTGCCGACGTTGAAGTAGCGGGCTTCTTCATTGAAGAAATACAGACCACTGACAGAAGAGGGAGGAAACATCGCGTAGCTCGTCGTGAGCTGCATGCCGGTCTTTTTCTCGACGTTGAGAAGATCCCAGAGGGTCGCTTTCTCGGTATGGTCGGGACAGGCGGGGTAGCCGGCGGCGGGACGGATCCCGCGGTAGCGCTCCTTGATGAAATCTTCGACTTGAAGACCTTCGTCTTTCCCGAAGCCCATGAAGTCTCGGACGCGTTTGTGAAGCAGCTCAGCGAGGCCTTCGGCAAAACGATCGGCAAGAGCCTGGATCAGGATCGCAGTGTAGTCGTCACCAGCATCCTTGAAGGTCTTCGCGTATTCCTCAATCTCATTTCCGGCAGTGACGGCGAAGGCTCCGATGTGATCGGAACGATCGCAGTCTGCTGGAGCGATGAAGTCAGCAAGACTCTGGTAGGGTGTGCCTTCTTTGATCTTCTCTTTCTGTTGGCGCATGAAGTGGAACGTCGCGAGCTTCTCGTCCTTTGCTTCGCTGGAGAAGAGATCCACATCTTCGCCGGTGGAGTGGGCCGGAAAGACCCCCCAGGTCGCGCGACAATGAACGCGGTCGTTTTCGACGAGGTCGGCGAGGGCTCGCTGGGCATCATCGAAGAGTTTCTTTGCTTCTTCGCCGTGATCTTTGTGATCGAAGATCTTCGGATAGACCCCGCGCATCTCCCAGGCGTGGAAGAAGGGTGACCAGTCGAAGACTTCAACGATCTCGGCAAGGGGGACGCGCTCCCAGTCGAACTGGCCGATCGCTTCAGGAATCGCGAGATCGCTCTTCGCCCAGTCGATCGAGTAAGACTGATTCTTCGCCTCTTCGAAAGGAAGGTAAACAGCAGTCGAGCCTTTTCCGGCATGGATCTCACGCTCGCGGATTTCCTGCGCCTTGTGCTCGGCTAGGAAATCATCGCGCATGTTGTCGGAGAGGAGCTTGTTGCAGACGCTGACGACGAGCGAGGCGTCGCCGACGTGGACGACAGGTTTGCTGTAGTGGTCGCTGATTTTGATCGCGGTATGAGCGCGGGAGGTCGTCGCCCCGCCGAGGAGAAGGGGAACGCTCCAGCCTTTTTTCTCAAACTCTTTAGCGTTTGCGATCATTTCGTCGAGCGATGGCGTGATGAGCCCTGACATGCCGACAATGTCAGCCTTGTGCTCGATCGCAGCGGCCATGATTTTATCGCAGTCAACCATGACGCCGAGATCAATGACTTTGTAGCCGTTACAACCGAGGACGACGCCAACGATGTTTTTACCGATGTCGTGGACATCGCCTTTCACCGTCGCGATGACAAAGACGGGTGCGCTGTCCTCATCGTCATCGCCTTTCTCAGCGAGCATATACGGTTCGAGATAGGCGACCGCTTTTTTCATGACGCGGGCGCTCTTGACGACCTGCGGGAGAAACATTTTTCCAGCGCCGAAAAGATCGCCGACCACCTTCATCCCGTCCATGAGAGGGCCCTCGATGACGTTGAGTGGCTTGCCGAGATTCTGGCGGGCCTCTTCCGTGTCTTCTTCGATGAAGTCAGTGATCCCTTTGACGAGAGAGTGAGAGATGCGTTCGCCGACTTCTGCTTCGCGCCAGCTTAGGTCGGGTCCGGTCTTCTTGCTGCCACCGGTGACTCCGGCAGCCTTGAGTTCCTCGGCATGATCGATGAGCGCCTCGGTTGCTTCGGGGCTTCGATTGAGTAGGACGTCTTCGACAAGTTTGAGGAGCTTTGGCTCGACCTCGTCATAAACCTCAAGCATGCCGGGATTCACGATCCCCATGTCCATGCCAGCTTTGCCGGCGTGATAGAGGAAGGCGGCGTGCATTGCTTCGCGGACAACATTGTTGCCCCGGAAGCTAAAGGAAATGTTGCTGACTCCACCCGAGACTTTCGCGCCGGGGAGGTTTTCTTTGATCCAACGGGTCGCGTTGATGAAATCGACCGCGTAGTTGTTGTGCTCATCCATCCCCGTCGCGACGGTGAGAATGTTAGGGTCGAAAATAATGTCTTCGGGGTTGAAGCCGACTTCATCAACGAGGATGCGATAGGCGCGCTCGCAGATACGAATTTTGCTCTCGTAGCTGTCAGCCTGTCCTTTTTCATCAAAGGCCATGACGACGACGGCAGCGCCGTATTTCATGACTTTGCGGGCGGACTCGCGGAATGCGTCTTCGCCTTCTTTGAGTGAGATCGAGTTCACAATCCCTTTGCCTTGAATGCACTTGAGACCTGCTTCGATGATCTCCCACTTTGAGGAGTCGACCATGATCGGAACCGCGGCGACATCCGGCTCGGAGGCGAGGAGGTTAAGGTAGCGCGTCATCACGGGGACGCCTTCGATCATGCCTTCGTCCATGCAGATGTCGATGACGGGTGCTCCGTTCTCGACTTGCTGGCGAGCGATCGCGACGGCGTCTTCGAGCTTGTCCTCTTTGATGAGCTTTTTAAATCTCGGTGAGCCAGCGACATTGGTCCGCTCACCGATCATGAGAAAGTTTTTCTCGGCGGTGTGATTGTAGTGTTCAGACCCTGACAAGCGCATTACTGGATCAACGACAGGGATTTCGCGTGGGGCGAAACGCTCGGAAACTTTGGCGATTGCTGCGACGTGCTCGGGGGTGTTGCCGCAGCAGCCACCGATGAGATTGACGAGTCCATCATTCGCGAACTTGCCGAGATATTCCTCCATGTCATTCGGCTCGAGGTCGAAGCCGGTCGGGGCGAGGGGATTGGGAAGACCGGCGTTTGGGTAAACCGAAACATTGGTCTCTGCGACTTTGGAAAGTTCGGCAAGGTGCGGCTCGATGAGGTCTGGTCCGAGGGAGCAGTTCAGTCCGACTGCGAGCGGCTTGACGTGGGCGCAGGCGTTCCACATCGCTTCGATCTTTTGCGCAGAGATCATGGTTTCTCCTCCGCGCCCAACCGCCGCGGAAACGATGATGGGAAATTCGGTGCCGTCTTCGTCGTAGACTTCGCGCAGAGCAACCATCGCCGCTTTGGCATTGAGCGAGTCGAAGATGGTTTCGACCATCATGATATCAGTGCCGCCTTCGATGAGGGCACGGATCTGATGTTTGTAGGCGTCGCGGACTTGATCGAAAGTGACGACGCGGAAGCCGGCATCTTCGGCGTCAGGCGAGTTCGTGAGCGAGACGGTCATGGGTCCGATCGCTCCCGCTACGTAACGCTTGCGACCGGTTTCTTCGCCGATGCGGTCGCACCACTGGCGGCAGAGTTTCGCGGACTCGACGTTCAGCTCCCAGGCGAGGTCTTTGAGAAAAGGATTGTTGACGACGTCACGGTCGAAAAACTCCGGGTCTTTGCGGCCTTTCCCTTTCTCCCGCGGGTCTTCGACGAAGAATTCGCTCTGGGCAAGGTAGGTCGCAGAAAAGGTGTTCGTCTCAATGATGTCGGACCCGGCTTCGAGGAAACGTTTATGAATGTCGCCGATGACATCAGGCTTTGTGATCGAGAGAATGTCTCCGTTGTTGAGGAGATCCTTCTCGTTCTTTTTAAACCGGTCGCCCCGGGCGTCTGATTCCTCGAGTCCGTATCCACGGATCGTGGTGCCCATCGCACCGTCGAGGACGAAGATGCGATCTTTGAGAGCGGCGCGGATTTCTTTTTCGAGTTCGGAAGACATGGCGCGGAATTAAACAGGGTTTGCCGCAGTAGGAAAGTAGGAAAGTAGGCTCGGCATCCTGCCGATGATCCGAGGGAGCTTGAATTTTTTGAGGTGGTTCGATCCAGGGATCATGGGCTGGAACCCTCTGCCGCGTCTGGTCACTGCCCGATAAGGAATCGAGCCCCGATGAAAGCTCCGATGCCGGGAGCTGCATAGCCGTCGGAGAAATCATACTGTTCATCGAAAGCGTTTTCGAGACGTCCGTAGATTTCAACACTATCTGTTAACTCGAAGTTTCCGAATATACGGGCAACGGTGAAACTATCGATGCTGGTCAGGTTCCCGAAGGTTCCAGTATCGATTCGGTCGTAGGCACCATTGATTTCGGCACCAATTTGCCAGCGATCTGCTGAGTAGACTGCACCCGCACCGATGGTATGGCGAGGCCTGCGAGGCAGTCGGGAACCGGCAGGGAATGCGGCCAAATAGGATCCGTCGATGATGTTAATATCGAGGTAGGTGTAGTTGGCGTAGAGTTCGAGGTTCTCCGTGGTCGAAGTGCGAAATTCAAATTCGAATCCGTCCGACTCAGTGTCGACCTGAGAGACGGCGAAGGTATTCGGATCGTTATCGATCAGGTTCTCGATGTCATTGTTGAAGTAGGTAAGGCTGACAATCCCGTCTCCGTTGCAGATTCTCTGAGAGATACCGAACTCGTAGGTGAAGCTCTCCTCCGGCATGAGGTCGGAAGGATTGGTGGTGTTGAAAAGATTGTTAGTGAAATCCAGCCCATTGGGGGGTTTGTATCCGGTCGCCACTTTGGTGAAGAGAGTGGTTCCGGTCTGCTCAATAAGATGGATAAGTTGCGCCGTATAAGTTCCTTGGCTCTCAAAAGTGTCGTGGTCATCGTAGCGGCCAGAGGTGAGGAGGTGGAAGTTCGCAGGAAGAGCAATATCCGCCTGGGCGAAGACGCTGGTGAACGCATATTCGAACTCGGCGGCGCGCTGCGCAGTGGCTACTAAGGGAGTCCTTGCAAATTGGAAAGCAGAGTGTCCTGCTCCTATCGTGAGCGTCGCCTCGTTGGAAGGGCGATAGTTAAAAACTGATTCCCATTCCCGTCCGGATTGCTCATAGCGAGAGTCAATATTTCCGGCAAATCCAGGCGACTCCCTGTCGTCAAGCACGTTGGTCGTGTAGCTGTAAAATGTGGAAAAGTCCCAGTCCTCACGCATGATCGAGATCCGAGGTGAGAAGAGGCTCGATTGATTTGCGTTGGTCTGATCAACAGGAAAGCCTGGCCTCGCTACTCCCGCAATCGAGCGTCTCCCGGGAACTTCCAGAAAGGAGTCCTGGACTGAACCCAAGATGTCGAGGTAGATGCCATCGCCGATCTCATAGGCGACATTTCCCCGTAGGCTCTGATTCTCATAGTCGGAACTGGCGGCGCGATTATTTGCCGTGTTTAGGAAGCTGCTGTCCAGAGCAATTCCAACGCGACCGTCGCGAAGGGTAACTTTCCCTCCACTGCGGAAGGTGTTGAAGGAACCGCCTTCAACATAGGTGGAGAGAGTGTCCGCTTCTATGAAGCGGGCATCCGCAGTGCGGAGATCGATTGCCCCGCCTAAAGCATCAGAACCGTAGAGCGAACTCGCAGGACCGCGGGAAAACTGAAGTGATTCAAGATTGGAAACGTCAAGAAATTCCACCTGATATAGTCCTGCGAGACCTCGGGGAAGGCGTCTCCCGTTGAGTAGCACTACGGTGTGGTCACTTTCCATGCCTCGCACGAAGATTGAGGTCTGGGCACCCTCGCCGCCGAGAGCTGTAACACTCACTCCGGCGGATTGCCTGAGGATCGATGCGACATCGTAGCGCTGAAAGGTCCGAATTTCCGCTCCGGAGATCGTGTCGACTGAAGGGAGCAGGATTTCCTTCTTCTCCTCGTCGAGAACAGTGCGAGTCGCGATGCTGGGAACGACCAACTGCTGAGTGACCTCTTCGCGAATGATCACAGATCGTGCGGAAGAGTCATCGTTGACGTAGGTGACATCGAGCGTCGCGATGTCGTCGATGAGAGTTGATTCAGTTTCCTCCTGTGCATTCGCGAGGAATGACGTGAAAACGGCAGTGGCGATAATAGATATAGTTCGCATCAACAAATCATGATTCATGGATATGTTTTAATCCAAGCTGAAGAAGGTGCAAGATCTTTCTCGTTGAAAACGTGGCACCGGTCGATCGGTTCCGAGACTTTTGTATGACACAAGAGGGTCTTGCCAATTTCTCCTGAACGGTTACTCTTTAATCAGCATCAGGAGTGGTTCTACGAAAGTGGAGTCCGGCAACCTGGTTTGGAAAAGCCAAGGTGCCTTGATAGCGACGCAGAATTTCTTCGGAGATTCACGTAGCTCTCGATGTGCGGATGAAACAAGCCGAACAGAATTTTTCCCGGGCGAAAGCTCGACCTGATGCGGTCACTGACAAACTCAGCCACTGCATCACCCCATGAACGAACTCAATAAGTCCGCCCTTGTCGCATTCCGACAAACGGAGCATCACGCACAACTCGCTTCTCGCGTGAACGAAGATAATCCTAACCACCACCTCTGGAATAATCGAGGGACGTGGTGGTGTCATTTCACGATTCATCGGCCTGACTACACCTCAGAGCGCGTCAGAGTTTCGCTGAAAACTCGTGACGTAGAATTAGCACGCGCGCGCCGGGATGAACTCTTAGACACGCTCAGTGCATGATCTCTCCATCCAGTTTGCCTTCGAATTTCAGAGAGTGGCCTGAACCGATGAAGCGTCGATTTCTAGACTCGAATGAGATCTTTCGGGGGAAGGATCAACCATCGATTCTGCGACGGCCGAATCCAAGGGCCTCGCGTTCTGCATCGAGTCTGTCGAGGAGTTCTTTAAGTTCTCTCAACCTCTGCTCGGCGATTGAAGATGTCTTGTTTGTCAGGCCCAGGTAAACGTCGGCAGCGTCTATCATTTCTTCGGCGAGGTCATGGTAATCGAGGGCTTCTGCAGGAACGTCGCTTCGAAGCATCGAAAGCTTGAGGCCGGTCGCTTCGATCTCATTGCTAAGCGTAGTGGTATCAGACCTGTACTCTCGCCTAAGAGCAAAGTAGGGATTAATGGCTGCATCAACCGTTGTGACTAATGATCTCAGGATCGCGGTTTGCGATGGTGGTCTACGACCAAAATCCAACATGGCTTTTGCTGAATAGTGGTTGGGTACCAGTTCGAGGATTTCCTCGAGTCTTTCCCGGACCTTGAGATTTCTTGCGAGCTCGGGAAGAGGCATCCGATTGGAGACCATTCCTATTTCAGAGAAAATCCGGTCGGCTTCTGAGACGGCTGAGGGAATTTCGGTTAGCGTGACCAGCTCATAAATTTCATCCAGGGTACTGAAAGATAGAAGATTGGAGAAAAAAAGCAGTTCGAGGTTTTCACTTTCAGAGAGGCTTTCGAGAAGTGCAGGGAGGGTGTTTGAATGAATCAGGAAGTAGGGCATTTCGAGCGACTTAGCTGTCATGATTGCGGCAGCAGGATCGTTAATCAGGAGAAACGATGGTCCATTTCCTTCGTAGGATGCAATTATTCCGATGGATGGGTTTAGAGTTCGGGACTCGGATATCGCCTTCAGACTCAGGATGAGAGGGAGAGAGGCCTGGACCCCGCCAGTTCGTTGGCTCTGCCCAGCTGCATTGGATGACTCGAATTGTAATTCTCCTACCGCGCCTGGTTGCCAGGTAATATTAGTCTCTCTTGTCCTCTCTGTGTTAAAAGTCAGCCCGATCATAGGGATCGTGGTGCGATCACTCGCGAAGATTGGGAGATGAGGGTATTCCTCCGGAGAGCCCCCGCTGAGAAAGGGGAAGAGCGCTGCTTCCTGCGGACCTGAGGGAGCGCGGACGTTCAGTGAGAACCTTCCGGCGTTCAAACTGCCTTTGGTAGGGAACACCCCGACAATGCTACACGCCTCTTCGCGAACTGATCCTGCAAACGTCATTTCTTTGGCAGGTTTTTCCGGACTCAGTTCCACTTTGGGCTCTGGCTCTGGCTCTGGCTCTGGCTCTGGCTCTGACATGGGGAGTTGGGTCCCTTCTTGTCTTGCTGTTGTTGCTTCGCGCTTCAAAAACTGTATTCGCTTGTTGGAATCGGAAACCTCTTCTTGCAAGAAGACGAAACCTTTCCACACACTGCCTCTTCCTTTCGATGAGTCGTCAAACTTGAGGATCCTTTCAGTTGTCGGAGCGGGATGGATAAGGAGCGAAATCTCCATTAAGAGTGGAGCCAGTCGTTCCTCCTCCGGTTCGATGGGAGCAGATGAAAATTGAGCCGCAATTCCCCAAAGAGTTTCGGCGACAGCACTTCGCGAATTGGCATACTGAGTTTTTTTCGGAGTCACTCCCGCGATCAAGGCTTCATGAGCCTGACGGGAATTCCTGTGAAATGGATCGATGCTTAAAGCGATCGCGAGGGATTTTTCGATCAGATCTTCGTCGATAATGCTCGTTTCGGGAAAGTTGCACGCTACCGAAGCAAGAGCTTCGAGAAGGGAATGCCGGTCTCCGTCACTCAGGAAAATGCCATCACGATCAAACGGGGCCTTGTGAAAAGCCGGAACTTCATACGCGAAGGCACTTCCACAAAGGAACGATGCAAAAGCTGCTATGAGCAGCGGAGAAAAATTATGACGTTTGAAATTCATGCAATCGCTGGCGCATGTGCTGCTATCTTCAGATACAGGTTAACTCTATGATGTCACGATTTTCCCTCTAATGAAGCAAATTTCTATCTCAGAAACGGTCATGTTTTATGACACGGATTGTGGTGGAGTCGTTTCCAATATTGCTTATCTCCGGTTCGTAGAGCGAGCAAGATCTGCCTTATTTGGGGAGTTGGGCATGGATGTGGAGTCGATGAACGAAAGCCAGCTCTTTCCTGCGGTAATTCGAACCGAGATAGATTATCTTTTTCCAGCTCGTCTTGGGAACGTAATTGAAGTGACGGCAACTCTTGTCGGGGTGCAAAAGGTGAGAGTGACCTGCGAGTTTTCATTGGTCATCGCGGCAGGGGCTGGAGATGAGAAGCAAATTGCCAAAGCCAAGCAAATTGTTGCTCTGGTCCAGATGCCATCAGGAAAACCTCGCAGAACTCCCGAAGAATGGGGGAGTTATATCGAGGAATAAGGCGATTTTTCTGCTTGCCGACCTGAAACGGCTAATTCACAATGTAAATACATTAAACAATCCACCCGAATGAGCACGGCACCAGCTGAAGATAACACCGGCATTGAATTTTCTGTTATGCGTCGCGGATCACGCGATCCGGAAGGGCCGTATAGTGAGCACGATCTCCTCGAACTGCTGAATGCTGGATCAGTCTCAGCTCAGGATCTAATTTTTTATGAGGGTTTGGGAGAGTGGAAAGCGATAGGCGATGTGTTCGATATTCAGGAGCAGATTAGTCATTTCATCGACGACGGGCAGGATACCGAACGCGTCGGGCAGGCTTTCCGGGAAGTATCCGATATTGTCGGGAGTACGGAGAACATCTTTTATATCGCAGTGCAGGCAAAAGCCAGTTTGCTAAGCAAAACTAAACAGTGCGTCGTCATTACGGAGAAGCACATTTACATTCTCCACGAGAAGCGTGTTGGCTACGAGCTGGAGGCGCACGTTTGGAAAACGATCACCAATACCCTGATGCGGGATGAAGGAAAAGGTTTTGGAACCTTTTCGATTCTCCTTGGTGGGGAAAAGCGAATTGACGTTTGTCATATCCCCCTGAAGCAGGTGCAGCGGCTCTTTCAGCTGTCTCAGGAGATGAAGGAAGCGACTGAGTGAATTAGCGCCTGCCAAGATATTTGGCCATCGAGCGAAGCATCGAAGCCGCGAGCTCTGGTGTTGATTTCATGACTTCATGAAGTGCTTCATGGGGAATCCTCATCGCTTTGACTTCCCCTTTGCTCTGGACTGTGGCCGTCGCCGGGGTTTGAGAAACAGCGCTGATTTCACCGACCACTTCTCCTTTGGTGGAGACTTGATTGACAAGGTCTCCATCGACGAGGACATCGAGATCGCCTTCAAGGAGGAGCCAGATAGACTCCCCGGATTTTCCTTGATTGATCAACTGGGAAGAGTCCTCAAGGCACATCACCTCCGCGGCTTTGACGAGCGCTTCAAGAGCTTCTTGCGGCGTAGTGTCGAACGCGTCGTTTTTTCCTAGGAGACTAACCAATTCGGCGGATTCCATTCGTGTGATGATCGGATGCGATAGGTATTATGCCAATACCTCGCAGAATTGCCATTAGCGAATTGACCGGAACCGGCTAATCTTGCGCCGAAAATTTGATTTTATGGAGAACGACCCTGCGAATTACCCGGTGGAAGAGGCTGTCGAAGTGAAGTGCTACTTTGTTCGCGAGCGAAACGCCTTGCTGGTGCGTGCGTCCTTCACCCCGATTTACACGGATTACTACCTGCATTTGATGGAGCACAAAATCAGATACGAGGGCGCCCAGGATCAGATGATTAAGGATGGATTGACAGTGCTCGCTCTGCATCTTGCGTCCCGACCCTGGAATGAGGCAGTTGCATGGACTCTTAGCTGGCAGGACCCGTTGCAGAGCCTTTTCGTCACAGGGAGCAACCGTGACGGGACCGTTACCGGACGACTTTTTACTGAAGATATTCAGGAGCGCGATAGAGATTTGCTCTTTTCTCAAATCAGTGTTGAGGGTCAGGAGGGCCGCCAAAGCATGATTGAACTTTTGTCGAATAACTTGTTCGAAGTTGGTGAAAATTATTACGAACAGAGCGAGCAACGATTGGGGCGGTTCTTCTGTCATTCGGAAGAGGATTTCGTTTTGATCACAGCGCAGCCTGAATGCGACGATGAGTGGCTCGCAGGCCTCGACGAAACGGCGATTCGGGAACTTGATGAGAGAGAAACTCTAAGTCTGCTCGAAACCCGAAGTTACCGATTCGAGTGTGGTTGCAGTCAGGATAAAATCTTCCCCATCCTCGTCGGGATGACCTCTGACACAATTGACTCAATGTTCGAGGGGCAGGAAGTGATTCCGACGAGTTGTCCTCGTTGCGGGGCGAAATACGCCATCACACGTGAAGCGTTGGAAGCTTTTGTGGAGGAGAACCCGTGAAAGCATCAAAGAAATCAGAGGCGGTGAGGCGTGAACAGGAACTCGCCTGGATCGGAGATACGGTGCTCGACTTGTTTGCCCGGAGTTGGATTCTCGAGCATCACGGGAAATTGTGCGGAGAGATGCTCAGAAGAATGACCTCAAATCAGTTTCTCGCTTGTTTCGGTAGTCCGACCAGCGTCGAGGCAAAAATTGGGACGATCTATCGCAGAGACGGCCTTGGTTCTGCATTTGCCTGGATCGAGGAGGAAATCCTACCTCTTTTTGAAAAACAGGAGCGAAACCGTCGGTAGAATACTCTTTTTTATAAAAAAACAGGGTTTTACTAATGAAAAGTGAGGCCGTATCGTTCAGGTCTTGCCTGCCGCCTTTTTGTTAAGACGACTTTATGAAACACGACACGACCCGCTCCGAATTTCGGGGGCTCAGACTCGTTTTCGGCCTTTTGGCCGGCTTTTCCGCCCTTCTTCTTTCCTCCTGTACCGCTTCGTCAACGGGTTCCGGTGCTGGAACGCTTCCAGCTTCAGCGATGAATCACCCGGCTGTTAAATCCAGAAACGCCCAGATTGCTCAGGAGGCTCCCGGTAACTACTACATCGGTCGCCGTTGGTGGACTGATGGGACTCGTTTTTGGGGCTACCTTCGTAAGCCCGGCGAAACTTGGTCTCAGGCTAAACTCGTGATCATGAATGAGAGTGTGATTAAGCAGCCGGATCGCGTTCCTGAAGAGGGTGTCGAAAGACCCCACGGCTACGACCACAATTACGAATACAGATTATGGGGAAGTTTCACCGGGGTAACGGTGTATGATCCAAACTCAAATTTCCGGATTCCGGAGTTCAAGCTCTCAAAGTATGAACTGCTGAATCAGAATCCAGGTTTTCTTTTCTGGCCGGGTGAGCAATATGGCACGCGGCGTTTGCCTCCTAAGCATCCGGCTACTTTCTGAAGAGCTTAGTCTGCTCTGCCCGGTTTTACTTTGCTCTTCGATGCCGTCGAAAAAGCTCTCAGTTCTTATTGTTGAGGACGAGCCGGCGATTGCTGAAACATTGATTTACGCTCTCGAATCAGAAGGGTATCAGGTCGCTCATGTCGGCACCGGTGCTGAGGCGATTGAGCATGTTGAGACCCATGTGCCGCACTTTGTTGTCCTTGATATCGGGTTGCCTGACATCACCGGCTTCGAGGTTTGCCGGGAAATTCGGAAAACTGCCGAAGTTCCCATTCTGTTTCTCACTGCGCGGGAAGGGGAAATTGATCGTGTCGTGGGTCTCGAAATAGGCGGGGATGATTACGTCGTGAAACCCTTCAGTCCGCGCGAACTCACCGCGCGGATTCAGGCCATTTTGCGACGAACCCAAAGGAAGCTTCCATCGCGAGAAAACAGTGAAGGCGAAACTATCCTCAGTGGTCGGCTTTCTCTCCTCCTTGACCGATATGAAGCACGGCTCGACGACAAAAATCTCGATCTGGCACGCTACGAGTTTGGAATGTTGAAGGTATTTCTGGCTCATCCGGGGAGGGTTTATACCCGTGATCAACTCATGGAACTTGTCTGGGATGAGCCTGACTCAGCCTCGGATCGCACTGTCGATGCGCACATCAAAACGCTGCGGAAAAAGATCCACGAAGTGGATGAGAGCTTTGAGCCAATTCGGACTCACCGGGGGATTGGGTACAGTTTCCACGCGGAAGTTTAATCGTTCATGAGAATCACGCTGCTCATTATCGCCGGTTTTCTGGTCATTGCGGGAGGGGGCTTTTTCTTCCTCATGACCACCATCAGTGAAGATGTCGAGAGGCAGTATTCTCAGGCATCCGAAGAGCCTCTAGTAGATTTTGCTCATCTTTTTGCGGCGCTTCTTGAGCAAGATGTTGAAGAGGGGAAGCTCGATGTCACGAAGTTTCGTGAAGGCTTTTCCAACGCCTTTAAACGGGAATTTCTTGCTCGAATCTATCAATTGGAAAAAAGTGAGATTCACACTCACGTCTATGTGACCAACGAATCAGGGATCGTAATCTTTGATTCTGAAAGTGGTAAGCGCGAGGGCGAGGATTTTTCGAACTACAACGACGTCTTTTTAGCTGCGAGAGGGGATTACGGAGTGCGGGCTTCAAGGTCAGATCCGGATGATTCAAGGACGACCGTATTTTTTGTCGCCGCGCCGATTTTTCACGGAGATAAAAGGGTCGGAACGCTCACCGTTTCTCGTCCGGAGTTTGCGATGGCGCCCTTTGCTGAAGAATCGAGAAAGCTTGTTATTGAAGCTGGATTTATCACCGCGATCGTCGTCTTCACTCTGGGGGTGCTTTGGGCCTATCTCGTGCTTTCCCCGATACGAATAATCACACGTCAGGCGTTGCGAATCGCAAAGGGGGAGCAGGAATCGCTTCCTCCTTCCGGCGTGGGAGAACTTCGAAGTTTGAGCCTCGCGCTCGAAGAGATGCGTCGCGAACTGGAAGGAAAGCATTATGTCGAAAACTACGTTCAGGCGCTTACGCACGAATTGAAGAGTCCGCTCGCGGCGATCCGCGGAGCCGCGGAGCTGATCGACGAATCGATGCCGGAAGAAAAGCGTCGGCGGTTTCTCGATAACATTTTAAGCGAAACGACACGCAGTGAGGAAATGGTGCGCCGTCTCGTTCAACTCGCTTCCGTGGAAAGTCAGTCTACTCTTTCCAGCAAGGAAACAGTTTCGCTTTCTGCCTTCGTGAAAGAGGAATTACAAGGCTTCTCAGCGATTCTCGAGACAAAGCAGTTGCGAGTAATGACTGATGGATTTGAAGATCCATTTCCGATTGATTGTGATCCTTTGATGGTCAGAATTGCGATTCGTAACGGGCTGAACAATGCCTTCGATTTTTCTCCTCATGAAGGCGAGATCGAACTGAAACTCATCGGGAAAGATGAGGTCGTGTCTCTTCTCATTCGGGATCAAGGTCCCGGGATTCCCGACTATGCTGGTTGCCGCGTTTTTGACCGTTTCTACTCACTGAAAAACGAGGTCACGGGACGGAAAGGCTCTGGAATTGGGCTGACATTCGTGCAGGCAACGATGGAACTGCACGGAGGAGAAGCTGCTCTGGCAAACCGCGATGAGGGCGGGGCGGAGTTGGCGATGCGGTTCCGGCGATAGGCAAGCTTATGGCTTCTTCTTCTTCTTCCGGTTTTTTCCCTGGTGCCTAGGGGCATCCAGTTCTGTCTGGATACCAAGATCTCCCTGGTCTTGCATCCAGGCGTCCAGTTTATCTTGTAAAGCCGCGCGGATTTCAGCATGTGATTCCGACTCGGCAAGGTTGTTCCATCCATGCCATTCCCCGGTGACTTCGTAGAGTTCCGCCGCAGGCCGATAGTGATAGTGCCCGACGAGGGTTTTCGCACGTGCGTCGCCGCTTTCTGCTTTCGCAACCCAAGAAAGAAATTCGGGCGACTTGGTGCAGGCGTTCGTGAACTGAGTCTCGTGATGCAAGTTCACGATGAGATGATGATTTTTGGTTCTGACACTCCTGATCCCGAAGGCTTCTGAGGCGTTGATGATTCCCTTCGTCGTCATGATACCGTAGACATGAGTCTTGTGTTCGGTAGCCTCCCCTTGGAGAACCGGTAGGAAACTGCGGCCGTCCATGTCGCCGACGGGCTCAGCTCCGATCGCATCGAGCAAGGTGGGGACGACGTCGACATACTCAACGAGCGCATCAGTTGAGGAACCCGGCTGAATCTTCCCGGGCCATCGAACGATCAAAGCGGTCTGCAGTCCCGGATCGTAGAGGGTCCATTTTGCGAATGGCATGCTGCTGCCCTGTTCGCTGGAAAGCATCACGATGGTGTTATCGGCGATGCCATGCTTTTCAAGCAAGTCGAGAAGCTGGCCAACTTGCCCGTCGTAGTAGGTGATCTCGGCGAGGTAATCAGACATGCCTTTGCGGGTTTCGGGAGTGTCGAGGAGGTAGGGGGGGAGCTCGATCTCATCGGCCGGATACCGAGACGAGTCGCCCAGATCCCAGGGAGTGTGAGGCTCGTTGGAGCACGCGAAGAGACAAAAGGGCGTTCCGGCTGCTTTCGACTCGGCCATGAGTTGGTCGATGACTTCCATGTCAGGATTATTTTTCCCCGAGTATTCGAAAGGGAAAACTGTCTCGGGAGCGATGTGTCGTTTACCGCTCAATGCGACACGATAGCCAAGCGGTTTGAGGTGGTGCACAATGCTCTTCGTGCCCTCTTTGGCAAAAGTATGGTTGGGATACGCTCCGCTCTTCACTGGATAAATTCCCGTGTAGAGATTGTGCCGAGTCGGCGAGCACATTGGCGCCGCCTGAAAGCAGTTGGAAAACTGCATGCCCTCGGAAGCGAGGCGCTCGAAATTGGGTGTGTGTGCCTGACCTCCGTAGACACTGAGATCGGAGTGCGTCAAATCATCGGCGTTGATGAAGACGATATTTGGGAGGGACGGATCTGAGGCGCTCGCGTCTAGCGCCAGGCTGATCGCGAAAATAAGACACAAAAAAAGTCGGCGGCATTTCATGCCGCCGACTTTAGAAGAGTTGAGTTACTTTTTGTAGGGACTGATCGACGTAACGCGGTAGCGCTTGGTCTCACCGTCACCAAGCGGGAATTCCACTTCGTCTCCGGTCACTTTGTCGAGGATCTCATTTCCGCGTTCCGAGAGATAGGCGATAATTCCTTTGTCTGGATCAGAATCCCAAGCACCGAGGATAGTGTAAGTCAGGGGGTCGCCTGATCCATCGACGGGATCCATCGCGACAATTGTCCCGATCGAAACTTTGGAAGTGTCAGGATCGGAAAAATCGGTCGGCTGAGCGATCTTGAGTTCCTTCTCCCAGTCGCCCTGTTTCTTCATGAGAACACGCTGGTACTCTTTAGAAGACTTGTATTCGAAGTTCTCTCGAAGGTCACCGTAAGAGCGCGCAATCTTGATGTCTTCGCGGTTCTGTGGAATTTCCTCTTTGATGAGCTTGTCGTAAGCGGCTTTGCGCTCGGCCAAGCTTTCTTCTGAAACGATAAGGGACTCTTCCACCTGTGTTTCGCGCCCCATGAGGAGATCTTGAATTTCAGGGTGAAGCTTCACGATGCGCGCCATGAGCGATTTTCTAGTAAGCTCGTCAAAGGACGCGCTGTTAAGGAGACGTCCCGCAAAATTTCGGATCGTGTTGATATTCGCGCCCGAGATGAGGTCGGGAATGAGATTGCGGTCATCACCAACGAGGTCGCGGAGACGGTTTGCGGAGCGAACTGCGCCTTCGTCATTCAGCTGGTCTGACTCAAGTGAACTCATCACATTAAGGCAGAGAGTATCGCTAAAGAGAGACTGGCTGAGTCCTTTCCGCTCCCGGCAGATCCACGCGAGAGCATCGGACGACAGGCTTCGTTGTTGAAGGCCTTCCGCCATGTAGGCCATAAGAGCTTCGCGCTGATCTGAAGCATCAAGGAAGCTTGCGATCTCGGCGATGGAACGGAGGTTGCAGACCGGAATCAGACCGAGAATCTTGTCGACCCACTCGTCGCCGAAGGCGGCCGGGAAGCTTTTAAGAACCTGACGAAGACGTGTCAGGGAAAGGTCTTCGAAAAGTCCGGGAATCGCCGACTCATCTGCCGCGAGAATCTCAGCGACGGTGATTTCACCTTCCGGCGCTTCGTAGGCCTTGATCTTGCTCTGGAGTTCTTCACGAATAAGAATCAACTCTACCGCCGGCGCATACTGGAGCTTGACCCCTTTCTTGGCAATATCGGTGATCTCATCAGCAAGGTCCTTGAGTTTCTGCTGCTCTTCTTTGAAAGCGCCGATATCTTTAATGACCGCTTCAACGGCCTTGACCTTGGCTTTCAAATCACGGGCTTCGCCAAAGTCATGAATGAGTCCTTCTGAAGGATCGAAGTCTTCCTCGCGCATTTCGAGGGGCTCGGTCCGCTTTGCAGGAACGATGAACTGGTTGTTGTCGCGAAGTTTCTTTTTTGTGCTCTCCCACCAGCTCTTGTATTTGGCTTCTGCAATGACGCGTCCTTTGATGAGCTCTTCAAGCTTATCGAGGTAAAGGCGATCATCGTGACTGCTCAAGGCAAGTGTAACTAAGCCGACGGGATCTTCCTTACCAAGGGCCTGCAGTTCTTCGAGAGCGGAAAGACGTTTCGCCAAAAATGAGTCCGGCGTGATAGGGGTCAGGGAGATGCCCGCGAACTTCATGCCCATCTCATGTCCTGGCTTATCTTCGAAATCGACTACCACTTTGAGATTAAGGCGGTCCCAGTCGGCAATCTGCCCGGCCCCCCAACTTTTGTGCTGACAATATGTGCCGGGAGGAAGAGCCTCTAACTGCTCAGCAGTATCAGGTTCGATTTTTCCTCGGGAAACTAGCTTTTCTAAATCGGGATGCATGAACCTGCAACATAGGAAGAAGCAGGTTCATTCCAAGTGAAAATTTTTTTTGGTTGCCAATTTACTGCCCCCTGCCTAATCTTCCGCCAATTATGAAGAAAATTTTGGCAGTTATTTTGCTCGCGGCAGTGGGTTCGATCGGTTTGGCCGACATTCACGAGCCACCGAAGTCCAAATACACGAAAGTGCGGAAATTCAGCCGTGGTGTGGCGAACATTGTGTATGGCTGGCAGGAGATCCCAACAACGATGATGGAATGGCAGCAGGTTCACACCGAGCAGAACGTGGGTATTTTTACAGCGGGGTTTTTCACTGGAATACAGCGGACAGGCGCTCGCATGAAATACGGTTTCTACGAGGTGATCAACTTCCAGCGCCCGCTGTATAAGGATAGTTACCGCCCGTCGATGCCTGACATCAACTACCTCCCGATGTCTGGGTACGAGGAATTTCCTCCACAGATCGGTTTTCTCACCACGCCGGGATACACTCGTGGCCGGACTTGGTAATCTGGATTGCGATATATTTTTTAAAAAGGCTGCCTGAGAAGGTGGCCTTTTTTTGTGCCTGGATTCGGAAATTTATCCTTCGGAGTTTCCTCTTATGCGAAGCTGAGCAGGAACTGACGGTAGAATTCGACCCCGGCATTCAGATCACTAATCGCCAGGAATTCATCTTTGGTGTGAGCTTGATCGATTTTACCGGGGCCGCAGGCAACGGCGGGGAGACCCGCTTCAGCAAGTCTTCCGGCATCGCAAAACCAGGGAGCAGTCGTGAGACTTGATCCGATGGACTGCAACCGCTTGATTCCATCCACTGCAGGGTCAGTGTAGAGAGGGACCGAGTCGCCGATGACTCGAACAGCAATAAGATCGGCGATCTTCATTTCCTCGAGAATGGAGGCTACTAATGCCGGACTGCCACCTGCGGCGTGAAGTTGGGGAGTTTCGCGGAAGTCGAGAGTGATTCGACAACTGGAAGGAACAATGTTCGGGCTGGTTCCGCCTTCGATTTTTCCGAGACTAACTGTCGGAGATCCCAGAACCGGATCAACAAATTCAGCGAGCCTATTCTCCAGCGCTTTGATAAGGTCGGCGATAAATGGGGTCATTTTTAGAATCGCATTGTCCCCCAGCTCCGGCGTGGAACCGTGGCAGGAGCGTCCTTCAGAAGACAGCTCGAGCCAGACGCAGCCCTTGTGAGCATGGACGGTTTCGAGGTTGGTGGGTTCCCCGACGACGGCGAAATCAAACTCCTCCGCATGAGCTTTTGCGAAATGTTTTGAGCCCGGTTGACCGGCTTCTTCTCCCATTAATCCTACGAAAGCGACGGCGGTATTCAGGTTTGGAATCGTTTCTTTTAGCTCGAATATCGCCCACAGCATGGCAGCCATCGTTCCTTTGGTGTCGGAGGCACCCCGCCCATAGATGCGCCCTTCGATAATTTCTGCAGTGAAAGGATCAACTGTCATCCCCCTGACACTGACGGTGTCAGTATGCGGGGCAAACAAGAGCCCTGATTTTCCGTGGCCGCCTGGAAATCGACCAATCACATTGGGGCGTTGAGGCAGAACTTCCTCATAGGTGACCACCGCTCCGCAACTTTCGAGAAAACTGCCGACAGCGCCGGCCATTTCTTTTTCACCTGTCGCATTTTGTCCCGGGGCACCGTCCGGATTGACGCTCGGAATACGGATCAATTCCTGAAGAAGTTCGGTGGCAGAATGTGCTGAAATCATGAGAAGGTTTGGCCTAAAGGGGATCTCAATCACTCTCGACTAATTTTCAGTGCGAAAAAGAGCATTTTCGAGTCTTAGTTCGGATTAAGCTGTTGACATTACGCGGGCTAGCGGTCCTTAATGTGAGGCTAATTTTTTAAAACTTGTTTGTATGAGCGATCAAAATCCACCGAAGCCTTCAGTCAGCACATCGACTGTTCCTTTGAAGAAGGAGACGGTTCGCATCAGCCTCAGAGCCCAGCCCGAGGATTCCGGACCCGTGGCTCCGAAAGGCTCGACTGCACCGCTTCCTGCAGGTGGACCGACGACTGCGCCTGTTCCGCCTTCGGCTCCGAACACTGATCCTATCGACGCGACGGCTCCGCTGCCATCTGAAGGTTCAGGAACAGGCCCGATCGACGCAACCCGTCCTCTTCCCGCTGATGCGCCTACGACCGCTCCTATTGGCGGCGTTGCAGCACCGACTGGTCCAACGACACCTCTTGCATCTCCAAGCGCGCCGACAGCGCCTGCCTCTCCGACACCTCTCGCAGCGCCAACTCCTCCGCCGGCACCTTCAGGTGGGGGAACGGGTGGAATTCTTCCGCCGGCGGCACCAACACCGGCTCCCGGTGCTGCGAAGACGATTCCGCTTTCGAAGGGACCAGACCCACTTGGTGCAACTGCACCGGTAGGCGCTCCCAAGGGACCGGACCCGCTCGGAGCGACCGCTCCTGTATCGGTTCCTGCAGCTGCGGCAGCGGCTCCAAGCCCCGTCGCTCCTATTGGGGCGAAGACAATCCCACTTTCAAAGACTCCGGGCGCTGGACCCGGGCCTGTTGCTGCTCCGCAGCAGCCGGGAGCTGCAAAACCGTTACCCCAGGCAACAGTGAGAATGGCACAGCATCCAGGTGGTGCTCCCAGTGGACCTGCTGCAGCACAACCAATTTCTGATAAGCCGAACATTCAGTCGACCACCGAGGAGGTGGAAGAGGAATGGGAGGAAGAATACGAAGAATCCGGACTCATGCCATTTGCAATCATTGTTCTCATCCTCGCCCTTTTGGTTCTCGGTATCGAGCTGTTCACCAAGATGGGTGCAGGCGGCTGACCCCAGGTGGGCTTGCTCGACCAGTTTTCTGTTCAGCTCCTCGTATGAGGGCGCCGTCGCGGCTTTGTGTCCTGATCTATGGATCCGTTTCTTCAAAGGCGGACGTATTCTCGCTTGCCCGAGTCCGGTTTTTAGAGGACTGAATTACCGCTTCGGGCGTTTTCAAAGTCTTCCCGTCGCAAACTAATACACATCAAATCATGGCTCACGAATCTATCGTCAATCTTACTAGTGATAACTTTGCTGCTGAGGCGGAGGGAGCCTCCGCTCCTGTTGTGATCGACTTCTGGTCCGAGCACTGCGGTCCTTGCAAAATGTTGGCTCCGGTTCTCGATGAAGTCGCTGCGGAAATGGGTGACACCGGTAAAATCACGAAGGTGGATGTCATGGCCGAGCGTGATCTCGCGATGAAGTTTGGTATTCGTGCAGTTCCAACATTAATTTTCATGAAGGATGGCGAAGTCAAAGAGACCAAGACCGGCATCATGATGAAAGATGCCATCATCGAGAAATTGAATTCTCTCGCCTGATTTTGTTTCCTCAACAGGGTTAGGTCAGTTGCTCAACCCTGTTTGTCCTCACCTGTGATGATCGACTCGCGAAAGGCGGCCGTTGTTTCCAACCGTGTCCTTGTATTGATTGGGATGCTTTTACTGGTCACAGTGGCCTATCGTGTCTTCGCTTCGCATTTTGACTTCCTTGGCAACACGGCGCCTCTTATGGCAATCGCTTTTGGCGGGGCGTTACTGCTCGGAGCTCGATTTTGGTGGATTCCTGTCGCGCTTCTCATCGCCAGTGACCTTATCCTTGGTGTCTGGCATGGGTCAGGTGGGATCGGTCGCTACACCTTGACGTCGGCCGCTTTCTATCTCGGTGTCGCCTGGATAGGTGGGCGTGCCTCTCGCAGTGACAAGGTTTGGCCTGTGATGTGGTGCGGCACCCTGCTCTGCAGCGTGTTGTTTTACGTCTTTGCGAACACGTTCAGTTGGATCGTTTTTGCCGGCTACGAAAAGTCTTTCGCCGGATGGTGGCAAGCTCAGACAACCGGTGTTCCCGGGATCAATCCTCCGGCGTGGATGTTTTTGCGCAATGCCTTGATTGCTGATTCGGTCTGGTGCGCGGCGGCTGGACTTATCGTTTTTCTGGTAAAGAAAATTCCGGTCGCGGATCGTGCTGTTGGAAGACCTGCATAATTCTTACCCGCGCCCCTTTACGCGGCGCGAGACTTGCCTAATCTTCCGGCATGTCTCAAACTTCCCATCCATTTTTACAGGACGAATTTCATATCCGCTGGTCAGCCCTGGTCCCGGGTGCGATTGAAGAAGATATCCAGATGGCGCTCGATGAGGCGCAGAAGCGCCTCGATGATCTGTGCGGGGAGTTCGATTCGGCGGCGTTAACCTTCGAAAATACCTTACTCGCTCTTGAGAGCGCGACGGAAAATTTGAGCAAGGCCTGGGGACTGGTCGGACATCTCGATTCGGTGAGAAACAGCGATGAGTTACGCGAAGCCTATAACGCGATGCTTCCGAAAGTCACTCAGTTTTACTCGAGGATTCCACTCAACGATGCGCTGTGGAAGCGGATCAAGGCATACTCTGAAACCGATGAAGCGAAGTTGCTAAGCGGAGTTCGGGCCCGATATCTAGAAGAGACGGTAAACGATTTCGTCCGCAGTGGCGCCGATTTGCCTAAAGACAAAAAGAAACGCCTTGAAGAAGTGCAGTCTGAATTGGCCCGGGTGACGCAGAAATTCTCCGAGAACGTACTCGATTCGACCAACGCCTGGGACATGATTCTAGAAGGCGATTCGCGGCTTGCAGGCATGCCTGAGACGGCGAAGGCGGTGCTCCAATCTGAGGCAATGGCGAAAGATCTCGGCAGCGAGAAAGAGCCGGCTTATCGGATCACACTCAAAGCCCCCGTCTATTTCCCGGTCCTTGAATACGCGGATGATGCATCCCTCCGCGAAGAAGTCTGGCGCGGCAGCATCACGGTGGGACATGGCGGCGACTACGACAATTCGGATTTGATCTGGGAAATCCTGAAGCTTCGACGTGAAAAAGCAGCGATCCTCGGTAAAGAAAATTTCGCCGATCAGGTTCTGGAAGAGCGGATGGCCAAAGATGGAAAAACCGCCCTTCATTTCGTGGAAGATCTCGCTGAAAAAACGAAGCCGTTTTTCTCTCGTGAAGTTGAGGAATTGAAGGCATTCCGGTTGGAGCACGAATCGGAATGGAGTGGCGTCTTCGAACCGTGGGACGTCGCTTACTGGGCCGAAAAGCTGCGGAAGGCCCAGTATGATTTTGATGAAGAGGAGCTTCGTCCCTATTTTTCAATCAACAATGTAATCGAGGGAATGTTTCGCCTCACCGAGCAAATCTTCGGATTCAAAATTGTGGAGGTGGATTCCGCTTTCGCGAAACCCGGGGAAAGTCCGGATAGCGAAGGCATCGAAGTCTGGCATCCTGAAGTGAAATTTTACGAACTCCGGGACGAGAGCGGCGGTGATCTTCTGGGATCCTTCTATGCTGACTGGCACCCTCGCGACGATAAAAGGGGTGGTGCCTGGATGAATTATCTGCGTACGGGCGCTCCCCCGAAGCACGGCAATCCCCGAGTGCCACATCTGGGATTAATTTGTGGAAATTTGACCCCGTCTTCGGCCAATAAGCCTGCGTTACTGACTCATCGCGAAGTGGAAACGGTCTTTCACGAATTTGGCCATCTCCTTCATCACCTTCTTGGCGAGGTTGAAATTAAGTCGCTCAACGGAGTAAACGTGGTCTGGGATTTTGTGGAATTGCCTTCGCAAATCATGGAGAACTTCTGCTGGTCGCGCGTCAGTCTCGATTTCTTTGCAAAGCATTATGAAACCGGTGAGCCGATTCCGGAGGCTTTGTTCGAGAAAATGCTCGGCGCGAGAAATTTTCAGTCGGCTATGGGGCAAATGCGTCAGCTCGCCTTTGGGAAAATGGATTTAGAGCTTCATGTGCACTCGTACGAGGATGTTCCCGGGGAAGAGCTCGACAGCGTCGTGAGAGGGATCCTGGACGGGTATCTCATGCAGCTGGCAACTGATCCGCCAACGATGGCGCGTCGCTTTACCCACCTTTTTGCAAGTGCCACCGGGTATGCGGCCGGTTACTACTCCTACAAGTGGGCTGAGGTCCTGGATGCGGATGCTTTCACGAAATTTGCGGGAGCGGGAGTCCTCAGCCCCGAAGTCGGAAAAGAGTTCAGGGCTAAAATTCTCAGTCAGGGAAATTCCCGGGAAGCAGGAGAGCTTTTCCGCGATTTTATGGGTCGTGATCCAGATTTAAACGCTCTTCTCGAGCGCAGTGGCTTGGTGGCGTGATTGGAATATGCTGTCGCTTAAGGCAGCAGTTTTCGGGAGCGGTGCCCCAAGGAGACTTGAATCTTCAACAAATTCAGCTGCAAAATTCGACTACTTCCGATTGGCAAGAGCTGCTGCAACGAAGCCCTTGAAAAGTGGGTGAGGATTCGTTGGCTTACTCTGAAATTCCGGATGGAACTGCACGGCGATGAAGAAGGGGTGATCTGGAATCTCGATAATCTCGCCGAGTGTTCCATCAGGTGAGGTCCCCACAAGCCTGAAGCCGTTCTCTTCCAACTGAGTTTTGTAGTTTTGATTGAACTCGTAGCGGTGACGATGCCGCTCGTTGACGGTATTCGATCCGTAGAGTTTGGCGGAGCGACTTTCGTCGGTCAGTTTCGCTTCCCATGTCCCGAGACGCATCGTGGCGCCCATGTTCTCAATTTCTCTCTGCTCTTCGAGGAGGCAGATTACAGGGTGAGGGGTCTGGGGCTCAAACTCTGTGCTGTGTGCCCCGATCAGGCTGCAGGCGTTTCGCGCGAATTCGATCGTCGCGATCTGCATGCCGAGACAGATGCCAAAGTAGGGAAGGTTATTCTCGCGGGCATACTGCGCAGCCATAATCTTGCCCTCGATGCCACGATCGCCGAAGCCGCCGGGAATAAGAACTGCGGCGACGTCTTCCAAATATTTTGCGGCACCGTTTTCTTCAATATCTCCTGAATCGATTCGGATGATCTCCACCTTCGTGTCATTAGCGGCACCGGCGTGGGTTAGCGACTCGTAGATGGATTTATAAGCATCCTGCAACTCAATGTATTTCCCAACGACGCCGATTTTGACGGAATGCGTTGGATTGACGATGCGATCGACCATGTTTCGCCATTCGATAAGGTCAGGCTCTCCAGTTTCGAGGCCAAGCCGCTCGCAAATGATTGAGTCCAGATTCTGATCGTAGAGCTTCAGGGGTGCCTCATAGATCGAACCGACAATGTCGACGAAAGGGACTACCGCTTCCGGCTTGATGTTACAGAACATTGAGATCTTACGCTTGATCTCATTGTCGATTGGATACTCGGATCGGCAGATGATCACGTCAGGGGCGATACCAATTTCGCGAAGCTTGGCGACAGACTGCTGGGTTGGCTTTGTCTTCAACTCCTCCGCTGCCTTGATGAAAGGAACTAGAGTGGCATGCATGTAGGCCACATTTTCATGTCCAACCTCGTCTTTAAACTGACGGATTGCCTCCAAAAACGGAAGCCCTTCGATGTCACCGGTAGTGCCACCAATTTCCGTGATAATAATGTCCGCATCGGTGGATTCGACGACGTCGTAAATGCGCTGTTTGATCTCGTCGGTGACGTGAGGAATCACCTGAACGGTAGCGCCGAGGTAGTCACCCTTCCGTTCCTTCTTGATTACGTTTTCGTAGACCTGGCCGCTTGTCAGATTGTTCAACTGCGAGAGACGTCCGCTTGTGAAACGCTCATAGTGACCGAGATCTAGATCGGTTTCCGCACCGTCATCGAGAACGTAAACCTCACCATGCTGAAAAGGACTCATCGTTCCGGGATCTACATTCAGATACGGATCGAATTTCTGCATGAGAACCTTCAATCCGCGCCTTTCCAGGAGAGTGCCGAGAGCGGCGGCGGCGAGGCCTTTTCCGAGGGAGCTAACGACTCCACCTGTGACGAAGATATACTTCATTGAGACAATTGTTCATTGAGTATCGCTGCCTGCTCTGGTGTGTCAACGCCGGGCGACTCATCGTCGGTTAAAACCACGCGGATGCGGCCTCCGTTTTCCAACGCGCGGAGCTGCTCAAGCCCTTCAGTGCGCTCGAGAAGCGAAGGCTCCCAACCGACAAAATCAAAGAGGAAATCGCGGCGAAATCCGTAAATTCCTTTGTGCCGGAAATACATGAGGTCGTCTGGAGTGGTTCGAGGGTGGGGAATAAGACTGCGGGAAAAGTAGAGCGCGTTGCCGTTGGAATCGATCGTGACTTTGACCACGTTAGGATCTTCGAGGACAGGGTCACCCGGAGATATCGGATTTGCTGCTGTGATCATGGGAAGACCGGGTTGGGCGAGGAGGTCACCAGCGAGGCGATCGATCAGTCCGGTATCGATCAAAGGTTCATCCCCTTGAATATTGATGATGTGACTCATCTCAGGAAATGTTTCAGCGACTTCGGCGGCGCGGTCGGTCCCGCTGGGGTGATCAGGGCGTGTCATCGTGACGTGGCCTCCAAAAGCGCGGACGGCATCCGCGATGCGTTCATCGTCGGTCGCGACGGTGAGGTGTGCCAGGTTTTTGCACTCGAGGCATCGATCCCAGACGTGTTGCACGAGTGCCTTACCGGCAATGAGGTGCAAGGGTTTTCCGGGAAAGCGGGTCGATCCCCAGCGAGCAGGAATAACACCGAGGACTTGTTTCGCTTCAGTCGACATGATCAACCCTCACGAAGTCTCGGTTTAGGCATTAATCAAGGGAATCTGATCGGGAATCGATGTGGTTCTCTGGCTTGGGCCTGCTCTGGCTTAGAATCAGATTGAATTTCGAGGCAGGATGGGGGAAACGTCTTTTCAACCAACCTGTATCAAACTGTGGAAATCGCCTGCTTAGACCTTGAGGGAGTGCTCATCCCTGAAATCTGGATCAATGTTGCTGAAAAAACCGGCATCAAAGAGCTCCTCGCAACGACCCGGGACATTCCTGATTACGATGTATTGATGCGTCAACGCCTCGATATTCTTGCGGCGAATGATCTCACGATTCACGATATTCAGAGCGTGATCGACACGCTTACGCCCCTCGATGGAGCGAAGGATTTCCTTGATTGGCTGAAATCGGAATTTCAGGTCGTGATTCTATCAGACACTTTCTATGAGTTTGCTGATCCGTTGATGCGACAGCTCGATTATCCGACCCTCTTTTGTCATAAGCTGGGTCTTGATGAGCGAGGCACGATTACCGATTACCATCTCCGCATGCCCGATCAAAAACGTGAAGCGGTGAAACGGTTTCACGAGATCAATTTCAAGGTGATCGCAGCAGGTGATTCCTACAACGACACGACGATGCTCACCGAAGCGGACCGTGGCATTCTTTTCTGCCCGCCTCAGAACGTCATTGATGAATTTCCGCAGTTTCCTGTGGC
>JARGOD010000049.1:29918-37190 GCA_029210205.1 Verrucomicrobiales bacterium
GCCCAAGAGCTGGACGTCTCCCAGACTTTCACGTAGACGACCCTGACGGAATCACGGAGCGGGAATTCTTTCTTTTCTCCTGAGCGATAGGTGTCGAGAGAATCACGAAGGTGGGCAAAGATATCACGGGCGAGGATTTCGGTCGTAGGATCCTCTGATTTGTATCCGATGACGCGGTCGCCGTAGCGTTCTTTGAATTCCTCGTAGGCGGGATCATCAGTGTTCATGCACATCGCGTGATCAAACTGATCGAGATAGTCGCTGAGGATTAGTTTCACGACTTTAAAATCACACACCATTTCGCGGTCATCGAGGTCGGGAGCTTCGAGGACGCATTCGATTTTGCGTGAATGACCATGAGGGAACTTGCACTTGTCCGGGTGCTTGCTCAGCATGTGACCGTTTTCGATCTCAAAAATTCTGGAAATGCGATAGGGCATAGTTTTCAGGGGTCGCGAATGTCCTCGCCGTGAGGCATTTGCGCAAGCGCCTTCGAGAGGAAACTTTACACAGGCCCTCGAAGAGGCTTTCCTCCCGTTATGGAAATCGTCGCCATTTTCGGGTGCTTTGTCATGGTCGTTTTGCCGATTCTCTTTGTGCTTTCCCTGGTGATGGCCATTACTCGAAAGTCAAAGGGCTGGACTGTGGCCACCATTGCAACCGGTGTGATCGGGGTGATAGCCATAGTAATTTCTCTGGTGTATGCCGGAAAGCAGGGTGCAGCCAAGCTGGCAGAGATGAAGCAACCCCGGCCTTTTGTGACCACTGATGGGCTCGCCGAAGTCTCAGCACCCGGAATTTGGACCGAGCAGGATTTTGATAATGACGTCGCGTCCCTGCAGATCGGCAATCTGATCGGAAGTCAGTATCTACTGATCATTTCCGAGAAAAAGCGTGAGTTTGTTCCGGAATTCGGGATCGATGAATATGCCGAGACGATCAGTGAGCAGATGAGAGAGATAGTCGAGAATCCGATCGAGACCGAATTGATGCCAATGGAAATCGGAGGTTTGACCGCTTTTCGATGGGAGTTGGAGGGCGACATTGATGGGACGCCGATTGCTTACCTCAACACATTCATCGAGGGGGAAGAGCATTTTCATCAGGTCCTTACGTGGACGTTGATTGAGATGAAGGATCGCCATTTCCCCTTATTCCGAACCACGGTGGAGAGTTTTCGGGAACTGCCCTAGCCCGAGAGGTAAGTGTGTATCAATTGCAGCATAGGTTGTTTCAAAATACGCTTGGCGCGCGGGGTGCTTTTCGTCGATGGGTAGGCATGAGACTTGCGGTTTGCCGTCTCAACTACTGACTATGGAAAGCTCTCTCAAAGATCGCATTGGTTTCGATAAGAAGGTCGAAAAAGCAGGCAGGCACAATGACACCTTGGCCCGCGATTACATCAATCTAAAATTGGCCTCGAGGGGGTTTCCGATTGTTGGAAGCGAGGAGGATTACCCCTTCCTCGACATGGCGAGGTCGCTCATCCTGAACTTTCAGGAAAGGCTCCGCATCCTCGAGAATTATCGCAGTCCGGTTGACAAGCATATCTGCGACTGGCTCGGCGGCTATCTCGAAGGAACCGATGGTTTTGCAGGAAGCGAGCCCTTGTTGCCAAATGCGCTTATTCTTGAGAGACACGGACTGGCGCGCCTGCTGTCGTTGCCGGCTGATGGAGACAAGTTCGAGTCGGACATCGTCTCCAGTTATCGCACATGGCAGGGAGTGCTTCACAACCCTGCCAGTGACCGCCGCACGACCAAAGGTGTCTTTCACGTTACTGAAGGCGGGCTCCCGATCGCGGCGGACAAACGTTCAGTGCCCAAGAACACCTTTTCGCACATGTTGAAAGCGGCCCTGAATCCGCCGGATTCGCTCATGACGATCCCATTCACGAGCGGAGAAGCCGAGCCGGTGAAAGCCTGGGTCTCGCTCATGCTTCGACCTGTTGTGGCCCCAGAGGTGCCCGGTTTCGGCGAAGAGAAGACGATGGAGACCCGTTTCTTTGTGCCGGGGAATCTTGTCAGTAACCTCGATTTTGTGGAGTCGATCTTTGGCAATGCCGGAGACCCGTTCCTTCCGGAAAATGACGCTAGGCTCGATGTGCAGCATTGGACCGGTCACACCGGGTGTGTCATCCTCGCGCCACATCTTGTCGGAGTGAAGAAGAAGGAGGTCGGACTTCCCCACGTTTCCGAGGCGACGGAGATGCAGAAAGAGCAGGGGATGTGCTGGGAGAACGAGGACGAGTGCTACAACAATGGGTCGGCATTCAAGCTCACGGCGCGTGACGAAAAAGGCGTCGTTGTGACGCTGATCGCCGATAACTACTTCGGTTATTGCAAAAAGGAGGTCAAAACTCAGATCAGCTATGCGGCAAATCTCTACGGCCTCGCTGAGGAAGAGCACGCCGGGGGCGCGCTGGTTTTTCCGAGTTTTGATCTCGGAGAGCACTTTTCACTTAGCGATTTTCGCCAACAGGTGGATCACACATTCAGCGAAGTGGTCGAGCGATACGGTGAGTTCATGGAGCTACAGACGGAAGGCTACGGCATCGACAAGTCATTTTCCGACATTCTCTATGTGCCGGAAGATTCCTACCTCGACCTGCACGATCAGACCGTCAGTTGGACCAAGGACGGTGAGAAGCAAGCGATCCCGCTGCAGCCCGAGAAGACTTATGTGCTTCCGTCAGGGTATAAAGTCGAGATGCGAAAGCCTTCTTCGGGAGAACGCTGGCGTCTCGTGGGAACCAATGCGGAAGGAACGTTTTGTCACAAGCCCTGCACCGTTTCCGGAGGAGGAAAGTCCGAAATTTCGAAGTCGCTCGCCGACGCGATGGAGGAAGGGCCGGTCATCATGCCGAGATTTGAGCAGGACATGTTTCTCGTCGAGCAGCTCTTAAAGCGTGACTATGGCGACAGGTTTACCAACCCGAACGAGCCCGGCAAGCCAAGCCGCGGCATTCTTGATCCGGAGCGTTCGCTCGGTTCCGTGATGCGGCTGTTTTCACCAAGTGCGGCTTTCACGGATGAATACAACGAATTCATCTCGACGATTCCGGCTTCGGTGAAGGACTTCATCCTCATCCTGAAGCGCTACTGGAAGCCCGACTGGGGTGACGACTGGCGCAGCCGTTTCCGCGTCGACACGGTGAACGGGCAGTCAGGTTTCCTCTTGAAGTATCGCCTCGAGACCGTGATGACCCGATACCTGCGGGTCGGCTACGCAGCAGATGGTACATGGCGAATGTTCGGACTGCGCAAGGATTTTGCGGCGGCGACCAAGCTTCAACGCGAAGATGACATCACCGCTTCCATTATTGTTTCTTCTGACGCGGTCGATGAAGGATTGCTCCATCCGGACGTGCGTTTTCCGAGCTACAAATTTGCGAAGAATTGTGAGTATCGCCTCTTCCAGCGGCCGGACGAAGCGATTCACCGGGGCTACGATAAGCAGACAGAATACGACTTCTCCCACGGTGGTAATTTCTTTTCCAACTACGAGCCTTATTCGAAAGAGGAGGGGCAGGCGATGGTGGAAGACGCGATTCGCTTTGACCGTTTCACCAAGCCGATGAAGCGCATGCTGAAGGCATTTTCGAAAGCGAAGGACGGCCCGTCCTTTGTCATCAGTTCGGCGAATCCGCGGCTCGTTGATGGAGTTCCGACAAAGAATCCGCGTTATTTGCAGAATCGTCCTGATCTTGAGAATCCTCGCGGTGAGTATCTGGGGGACATGAGTTCGCGATTTTATCGGCGTTTAGGTGCGGGAGCACCAGTTCTCAATCCGGTCCATGCAGTGCTTCCCGGGCGTCGAAACAATCCGGCTGACTACGATGCCGGAATCCGCCCGCTCGCCGTCTTCGGGCCGATCCACTTTCAGGAACTGCCTGAGCTGTTCATGGACTTCGTCGCGAGTCTCACTGGTAAGTCGCCGTCGACGACCGGAGCCGGTTCCGAGGGCGCTCTGACCAAGGGGCCTTTCAATATGCTGCAGCCTGTCATTGATCTAAATGCGGCTTTGTTAGGTTATATCATGACCGGAGCGAATGGGTTCAGTACGGCGGCGGGATACATCGGTCCGAAGTATCGTGTCGATCACGATATCAGCCTCGTCGTTCCGGAAGTCTGGAGTCGCATGTTCCTGAATGAACGCGACCCGAAATACCTCATTGACGAGGGATTCCTCGAGGCGCTGCAGGATTTCGAAGAAGATGGCGAAACCATACACGCGAGCCGTCTTGGCTACCGCGTCACCTGGAAGTTCGTCGAAACATTTTTCGGTCGGATGTTTTCCGAGCCGCGAAGTGTCTTCACTGAAGAAATGCTGCGCCCCGAGCTGCAGAGTCCTGAGCAGTTTGTGGACGGGATCAAGAACATTACTGAGACTCAGCAGCGGGTAGCGATGAGTTACTTCGAGGACGGAGGAATCGATCTCGCGATTCCTCCGCTGAAAGCAATTCTTCACATTATGGCCCATGGGCACTTTGAGGGGAAAACGATTCATGATCCAGAGGTCCGGGGACTTTTTGATCGAGAGCAGGTTCTTTCCAGCGACTGGTATCGGAAGCGTCTTGAAGCGAAGAAAGATCTGCGGCTGCAGACGATTCAAAATCATGTTGAGTGTCTAGAGGAGTTCCTTCAGAAAGAGAGCTACGCTCAGGAAGCGGAGCGACTCGAGCTCGCCAAAAGGCTTGAACAGACGCGGGAGACTCTCGCGGATTTCGAGGCAAACACCGAAGACTATCTGCAACGGATTACCGGCTCGATCGGAGTTGAGCCAAGTATCTACGAGTCGTGAGGCTAGCTACCGCTTCCGGCGGTAGTAGTTCACGAGGCCGGCGGTGACTCCGTCGGCATACTCCTGGAAGATGTTTTTCCGATAGACTCCTTCGATTTCGCGCAGGCCGGGGTATTCACCTTCCTGGACACGAGCGTGGATCTCCCGGTGATTCATGCAGTAGGGTTCGAAGAATATGACCGGACAGAAAAAGGCCCGGTTCGCGAGTAGATTGCGCGCCCAGACAAGTTCGTTTTCGTTCACTGACATGCCGTTGGTTCCATCGTAATGGAAAGCCGGGAGCCGAGTCTCTTTTTTCATCGTTTCCGAAATTTCATCCGCGAGTTCCAGTTCTTCATGGTAGACGCGATTCAGAATTCTCAGGACCATCTCAAAGCGCGTGTCATCTTCTTTCATCTCGCCGCCCGAGTAGCAGCCATTGATGAGGAGGTGCAGGTGATTTGGGGAGCGGAAGGACGGACGTCGGGAAACCCACGGCGAAGCATTGAAGTGTAGACAGAGCGCCACGTCTGGCTGGATGCTCTCGTTCAAAATGTCGGCCCGCGCCCTGATTTCGCTGGAAATCGCGAACATCGCTTTCGAAGTGCTCGCGATGAGTCCGCTGGAGGGTACTTTGTTTCGGCTATGGAGGTAGCGCCGTGCTTCTTCCTGCAAAGTCTCGACTCTTTCCATCGTGACCGGTTCGTTCGATTCCCTTGTGAGGAAGACGTTGGCGCCGAGAAGCGAAAGATCGCGATGAAGAATACGTGCGACCTTGAGCGCCATTTCGCCTTCGCGTATTTCGATCGTATCTTTGCCGATTTTAAAATGTCGATCATCCCAGGTGACCCATTTGCCGCCAATATGTCCGGGATCGATCGCAATATTGATTCCGGAAAGCGGCCTGGACGAGTTGGCTGGAAGATCCGGCAATTCAGTCGGGCGTCGCCAGTAGACGGGTGCTGCGGATGAAAGATGGTTTTTATTCCGAAACTTTAACTCATACCAGCCGTTCTCAGGGAAAGTCGACTGCTTCAAAATCAGCGCTCGGTCCGGTTGAATATTGATCAGGCCTTCGTATTCCTGCGGGCTTCGGGCATAGCAATGGTTCAGAAGATAAACAAACTCTTCACGAGTGATTGTTTCCTGAAATAGATCCAGTCGAGACCAGTCGGGAAAGCTACCGAGCCGGGCGATGTAGGGTTCCGGGGGAGAAAACTCGCCGGGTTGAGCAGTTGGGAGAGGAATTTCCTCTTCTTCGGCGTAGAGCGGGAATTCGGGCGAATTCAGAATGAACACAGCCATGAGCCAGATCAGCGAATTTTGGCGTTTTTGGGGCTGTTTCATGTGACCGGCTGTCAGAATCTCGCTGAAAATTTTGGTTTCCACGGAAGAGGTTTCCGTCGAAAGGAGTGAAGCATGCTGAGGATTCTATTTCTAGGAGATATTGTGGGGGAACCCGGGCGGAAAGCCGTCATTTCAACGCTCCCGCTCGTCAAAGAGGAGGAAGCCATCGATTTCATTATCGCTAATGGGGAGAATTCGGCTGGAGGCCGTGGAATTACCCCGCGCATTGCTATCGACCTCATGCGGGCAGGGGTGGCGGTGATTACGACAGGTGATCACATCTGGGATCAAGCGGAGATCGTCGACTTTCTTGGTCTTGAGCCTCGTGTGCTTCGTCCGATTAATTACCCAGAAGGAACGCCCGGAAGCGGCTCAATCGTTCTCGAAACCGCGAAAGGTCGAGTGGGGGTAATCAACGCTCAGGGGCGGACTTTCATGCAGCCCCCCTTGGAAAATCCGTTCCTTGCGGTTGAATTAGAGGCAAAACGTCTCAGGAATGAGGAGGGGGCCCACATCATTTTCCTGGATTTTCATGCGGAGACAACCAGTGAGAAGATCGCGATGGGTCGAAGTCTCGACGGGCTGGTTTCAGCGGTTGTGGGAACTCATACCCATGTCCAGACCGCCGATGAGCAAATTTTTGAGGGAGGAACTGCATTTTTGACCGATGCGGGCATGTGTGGGCCGCTGTATTCGGTGCTCGGCCGGGAGGTTGAACCTGTTGTGGAGCGATTTCGCACGGCGACTCCACGGCGATTCCCCGTTGCCAAGGGGGCGGTTGGCCTCAGGGGGGTGATCGTCGAGATCGACGAGAACACGGGCAAAGCAGTGAGAATCAACCGTTTTAGCAGAGATATAGAGCCAGAGGACGTTAAAAAATGACGTCATTTTGACGCAGATGGGCGCTGATAACGAAATTTTTAAGGATTTGGCAATAATTTTTTGACAGATCGATCCGGTCGAGTAGTTTTCGCGGCTAAATTTGCTGGAATGCTCGGATGCCTCGAAGCTCCCTTCCCAAAAGGATAGGTTGCCCGAGGCTTATTGGCTTTTTCGCAAATGTAGCAGCCTGAGTTCTGGGACTTTTTGTTCCTGATGCTCAAGGTGCTGAAAGGCTCTTGTAGCTCAGGGGTAGAGCACTTC
>JARGOD010000180.1 GCA_029210205.1 Verrucomicrobiales bacterium
GGAGCGAAGACCACTGGCCGCCGTCCTTGCTCCCGCTGCGCCAGCCTCCACCGTGGACGAAGACAAGACCGGGTCGCCCACCTTGAGGGGCTTCCGCCTCGGGAAGATAAACATCGAGCTTCCAGCGATCGTGCCCTTCACGATAGACTTCATCTCTTCTCATGGAGACGCCCTCGGGCAATTGCACCGGCCGTTTGTTTCGACTTCCCTCTGATCTCTGCTGGAGCCTCTTGTTCGCCGCAATCAATTCCTGCTCCCCCAGTTTGCCATCAGCATTGCTGTCAATCCGATCAAAAAAGACCTGCAGTGGCGCGGGAACCTCCTCCAAGGTGAGCACTCCGTCGCCGTTGAGATCGGCTTTACGCCAATCTTCGAATCGATTGTTCTGAGCATAAAGAGAGGGTGCAATGAGGATTGCGAGGGCACATAAGAAAGGGAGTTTTCGCATGCACCAAGAACACCTCAGATGAGCCGGAGTTTCAACCCATCCTTTCATTCACCGCACCGTGACCCAAACTGGTGACGTCCAGCCCATGTTGCCATCCGCTTGTTCGACGCGGAAGTAATAGCGATATTCGCCCGGCTCCGGTTTTTCGTCAGCGAAGGTTTTTGTGAACTCGCTTGATGCCTCCTGCGGTTCGAAGACTTCATAGTCCAACTCGTTCCGGATCAGCGTGACACGGGTGATAGGGGCCGTTCCCAGAACTTTCATCTCCAGCGTGGGCGCTTCCTTTGTTTCAAACTCCTCGCCCATGAGGTGACCATTGCAGGAAAACTCCATGAATATTTTGTCGGTCGCGGCGACGGTGCGGCGGGCGTCCATCGCGTCGAAGAGATGCTCCCGATCCAACTGCTTCACGTAGACGCCTCCATAGGAAAGATTCGTCGAGCGGTGGTCAGAGCTCGCGAAGGCACCGAGTCGATGGTTCAATCCGAGTGCGACCTGCCAGGTTCCTTTCGCCGAGTTGCCCTTGAACTTCGACACCTTCGGACCACCAACGACGATTGGTGGCTGCGGAGCTCCTTCGCCTTCGCTGCTTTCCCGCGAGCCCTGGAAGACTTCGAGAATGTTCTCAAACTCGGTATCGAGCTTCTCATACTTGTGCCAGTCGGTCCCCATGCCACCGGCCGAAGTGTGCTCGATGGTAATGGCGCGCTGACCATGTTCGCGGAGCAAATCCCAGAGCTGCCACGGCGGGATATCTCCGATGATATCTCCCTCAGGTTTCGGAAGCGGCAACGCACCGACGGTATGGTCGGCATAGTTTTGCCGCTTGATGTAAATAACCGGACCACCTCGCTCGAGAAATAGCACATTGCGATGTCCGTAAGGATACTTCTGCTCACGTTCGTAGGCGTATAGCGAAACGAAGTTGCCGGGGTTATGAAAAAGGTCCGCCAGCTTTTGCGTCTGCCACCACTCGTAGGCGGTGTAGCGTTTCCCAATCTCGGTGTGATCCGACGTGCCGAGGAAGTCGAGCCCACCTGCTTCGATCGCGTAGCGAAAGTGCTCGACGATGCACCCGTCATCCGTCGTTCGACAATTTGAAAAGTCGGTGTGCCGATGCACATCACCCCAAACAAGACGGTAGGTCTCTCCATTGATTTCCCAGGTGTGTTGGTCATCCCGGTCACGTTCAGGCGTGTCGTTGTACGGCTCAAGTTTACTGGGAGCTTCTTGCAAGAGATCAAAGGGCATTGGACCCACTGAATGCCGCTTCGTCGCAGAATCGATTCGAGCGAGGAATATCCCGGTTTTTCCAGCCTGCTTGTTGCGCCTCCCATCACTCGCATACGCGACCGTGATCGAACCGTCCTCCGGATGCAGGGCGACCGGACTGCGACGATCAAGGCAGAAAGAACTCTTGCCGAGAACCTCCGGCTTCGTCCAATCGCCAGTCTCCGGATCGAGCTTTGCGTAGGCGATCTGCCAGTAGCCAGGACTGTTGAAAAGGCAGTAGCGGAAAAAGACCCAGAGGTGCCCTTCCGCATCAACGATCACCTCAGGCACATCGATTGCGCCCGTGCCAACGCTTTGTGGATCCGCGACAAGGTCAGGAAGCAGAGCGGTGATGTCGGCTACCTTCTCAATCTCGTTCGTTTCGAGGTCGACACGAATCACCTTCAACTGGCGATCATGATGAAGGCCTCCGCCTTTCTGCCGCCACTCTGCGCCGAGATCCTTACCCCAGCGAGTGATACCGTCTTCGTATGCGACCCAGAGTGATTTGCCATCAGCCGAGGCCGCTGCTTCACCGCGCGCCTCGTAGCGATCCGTTTGTGTCAGAGGGAGAGAATCACTCACGGTTCCATCCGTAGCGATCCGCGTGAGGTAGAGATCAAAGTCCCCGGTTCGATAGCTGTCGAACACGATAAGGGCCTCTTCACTCTCACCAAAAGCCAACCGGGGTTCCCAATCGCCGCCGCCATCACCTTCCGTCACCGCAATTGTCTCCGACCACTCAATCGGGTCACCGAATCCGTGTTTTGCTCGCACCCGGGCGATTCCATCCTCGAGGTTCTGCCAGGTCACCCAGACACGCCCATGTCGATCCGTTCCTAGATCCGCGAAGATGTCATTACCGGTGCCTTCCGTCAGCCGAAGCGGCTTTGCGAGAGCAGCCTTGCCACGGAGTCCGATCACTCGCGCCATGAGGTCCCACTGACCATCCGCTTCCAACTGTGACCAAACACAAAGATGACGACCACTCGCAAGTCGTGTCAGGCAGGGCTGAGTAATGTTGGTAACTCCTTCGCCGGAAACCGTGCCGACCACCTTCAGCTTTCCATCCTTCAACTGCTCAGCCAACTTTAGCGTATCGGATTCCCCATCATGCTCGATGAAGACCACGATCGGTTTACCCTCAGCATTAAGGCACATTGCCGGGAAGTCTTCGTGAGTACCCGGTCGGTTAAGTTGCGCAAAAGGAGAAGTGGACGGCAACTGCGCGCCCCGGGCTGATTTCTTCCGGTTCTGCGTTTTGACACCTTCCTCTTCTGAGAACAGTTCAGAAGAGAAACAGAAACTGCAAAGCACGACCAGGGCGAGCGCGCAGAATCTCTGTGATTGAAAAAAACGGCGAAACAACATGAGCCAAGGCAACGCGATTAAAGAGTTCGTGGAAAGCAGGAAATGCGACCGGATTGAGGGACTATTCGCTCCGCCTTTAATTGCCTATGGTCAGCCTGAAATCTCCTTCCTCATGAAGCTGCTATCCATCCAACGATTGATTTTCTCTCCAGCCCTGATCGCCTCTGCGGCAACGTGCGCCTTGACCACCAATGCTGAGGATCTCACGATTCATCATCCTAATATCGAAGCGGTCACCCTGTTCGCGGAAAGTCCTGACATTGTCACTCCGACCGGGATCGCCGTCGCGCCGGATGGACGGATCTTTGTTCAGGAAAACCACACGC
>JARGOD010000181.1 GCA_029210205.1 Verrucomicrobiales bacterium
CCCATCCTCATCCTCGACGAACCCCAGAAGAGGGAAGGGCCGGCGACCACCAAATCGCTCAAAGAGTTCAACCCATTGTTCGTGCTGCGTTATTCCGCGACCCACAAAACTGAGCACAATCGGATTCATCGCCTCGATGCCCTGGACGCCTACAACCAAAAGCTCGTCAAAAAGATCGCCGTGCATGGCATCGCACAGAATGGGTTGACCGGGTCTAACAGCTACCTCTACTTGGAATCGATTCTCGTCTCGAAGCAGGCACCGGTCGCTCGACTGGAGTTTGAAGTCAAAACCAACTCCGGGCCGAAGCGAGTTTTGCGGAAGGTTTCTCAGGGGGACAACCTGGAGGAACTCTCAGGCGGCCTGCGGGAGTATGATGGCTACGTGGTCTCGGATATCAATGCGATCACAGACACGGTGAGTTTTACCAACGGCCAGTCGATCACGGCGGGAGAAGTTTTTGGCGATATCAACGAGCCGGCCCTCCGTCGCATTCAGATTCGCGAGACCATTCGCGCCCACTTTGAGAAAGAGCAGCGCCTCCACAGTGAAGGAATCAAAGTGCTCAGCCTCTTCTTCATCGATGAAGTCGCCAAGTATCGCCACTACGATGAAGACGGCGAGCCTCAGCTCGGAGAATACGCCCAGGTCTTCGAGGAGGAATACACGAATCTCCTCAATGAGTTTGAACTCCTCGAGGATTCTCCTTACCAGCGCTATCTCAAGAAGATTGAGGCGGGGCGAACTCACAACGGCTACTTCTCCATCGATAAAAAAGGCAAACTGGTCGACCCCAAAGTATCTGGCCGAGGGGAAGACAAGGGGCTTGCAAACGAGCCGAGTGCTTATGACCTGATTCTGAAAGACAAAGAGCGTCTCCTCTCCTTTGACGAAGATACCCGGTTCATCTTCTCTCACTCTGCCCTTCGGGAAGGCTGGGACAATCCCAATGTCTTTGTCATCTGCACGCTCAAGCACAGCGACAACACCATCTCCCGGCGCCAGGAAGTCGGCCGGGGCATGCGTCTCTGCGTCAACCAATTCGGCGAGCGGATGGACAATCCGGCGACCGCTCACCAAACCAACGTGCTCACCGTCGTCGCCAACGAATCCTACGAGGACTTCGTGAAAGCGCTTCAGTCGGATATTTCGTCCTCGCTCTCCGATCGTCCGCGCAAGGCAGATGAAAAATATTTCACCGGAAAGATCCTCAAGGATCACGAAGGAAACGAAACCACGGTCGATACCAGCATGGCCAAGCAGATCGATTTCTACCTGATCCAAAATGGCTACAAAGACATCGACGGCACCATCACCGAGGCCTACCACACCGCGAAAGCGGAAGGAACACTCGCCGCTCTGCCTGCCGAACTTGAGCCTCATTCAGGTCCGATTATTCAGCTGATCGATGCCGTCTATTCCGATGCCGCTCTGCCCGAAATCGACAACAACCGGGCCGCCAAAGAGAACCTGCTCAACGACAACTTCAACAAGAAGGAGTTCCAGGCGCTGTGGAACAAGATAAACCAAAAAGCTGCCTACACGGTTGAGTTCGATAGCGACGAGCTAATCGAAAAAGCAGCTCGGACTCTGAACACCGATCTCCGGGTCAATCGGCTTCAGTTTCAAGTGAAGCGGGGCGAGCAACGCGATGAGATCGTTCACGACGAACTCACCGGAAAGGATGGATTCGTAGTGCGAGAGCAGGAGACCGAATACAACTCAGGAAGCCTGCAATCCGCTGTCCGCTACGACCTTATTGGTGAAATCGCCGAATCCGCTCAACTCACGCGAAAGACGGTGGGATCCATCTTGAAGGGGCTGGATCTTCCGATCTTTAATCAATTCAAAGATAACCCGGAGGATTTTATCACCAAGGCTGCCAATCTGATCAAGGAGCAGAAGGCCACAATGATCATCGAGCACCTATCCTACGATCCGATCGAGGAACGCTACGATTCCGAGATTTTTGCAACGGAAAAGCCTAAGGAAGATTTCAGTAAGGCCTACAAGGCGAAGAACCACGTCTACGACTACGTCTTCACCGATTCCAAAGTAGAACGCACCTTCGTCGAGCAACTCGACACCAGTGCCGAAGTCACCGTCTACGCCAAACTGCCACGGGGCTTTTCCATCCCAACTCCCGTCGGCGACTACAACCCCGACTGGGCCATCGCCTTCGAAGACGGAAAGGTGAAGCACATCTATTTCATCGCTGAAACCAAGGGGAGTATGTCCTCTCTCGAGCTTCGCGAAATCGAAAAAGCTCGAATCAGCTGCGCCAAAAAGTTCTTCGTGAAGATTTCGTCTGACCAAGTCAAATACGACATGGTCAATGACTACGGCGCATTGATGAATCTGGTGAAGTGAGCCGAGCCTGCCATCGAGTGTAAAGAACCGCAATCACCATGGGAGACATCAAATTATTCCGCCTCGACAACGAAAAGGTCACCGAATTGCCCGGGACTTCGGTCGCACTCGAAAAATCTCTGCAGGAGCGAATCGAAAAGAACCTGGAAACCTTCATGGGGGTTCGCTTTCTCGCGAGCGAATACTCAACCGGTCCCGTCCATGGCGGACGCATCGACACGCTCGGGATCGATGAAAACGGCAGTCCAGTAATCATCGAATACAAGCGGGCCACGAACGAGAATGTCATCAACCAGGGGCTGTTCTATCTCGATTGGCTGATGGATCACCAGGGAGAATTCAAGTGGCTCGTGCAGGAGAAGTATTCTGAACTCGTCGGGACCATCGAGTGGTCGGCTCCTCGCCTCATCTGCATCGCGGGAGGATTTACGAAATATGATTTGAATGCGGTCTCGCAGATCAACCGAATCATCGAGCTGCATCGGTATGTGCGATACGGAGAGGATCTCCTTCTGCTCGATTGGGTCAATGCGGCAGCAGTGGCGTCCAAGGCGAGTTCAAGCAAGAGCCTCGCAGTTTCACCAGGCGAGAAGTCCTACAAGGGATTCGTGGAGTATCTGGCTCAGGCCGATCAGGAATTGAAGGACCTCTATGAGCAGTTGTGTGAAGAGCTCCGGGCGTTGGGGGATGATGTGCAGGAAAAGCAGCTCCTCTACTATCGAGCTTTCAAGAGACTAAAGAATTTTGCCTGTGTGGAAGTGAAACCGACCGGGCAGAAGATCCTGGTATACGTGAAGGGCAATCCGGATGAGCTCGATCTGGAAGAGGGGTTCTCCCGTGATGTTCGCACGATCGGGCACTTTGGAACCGGGGAAGTGGAGCTGACCATTGCTTCCACGTCGGATCTTCAAAAAGCACTTCCGTTGATCGAACAATCCTACGCCGCGAGCTGATTAGCAAACATGACTTTATCCAACCCTCAACGGTGGCGATTGCGAAT